>CAYRWE010000037.1:0-28683 GCA_964427655.1 uncultured Solibacteraceae bacterium
TTGCCGGGCGTGCCGGTCACGATGTAGACCGGACGCATGTCGAGCGTCACCAGAAACTCCGCCAGCGAAACCAGTTGGTCGGGATCGCCGAACAAAGCCACGCGCTTCCGGTAGAAGTACTGGTGCATATCGGCGACCATATCCACCAGGCGTCCGCGTTCGTCGGTGATGAAGCCGGGGACGCGGATGCCGGAGCGGTGCCGCAGGGCGTTGATGAAGCGGTCCGTGGCCACGAGGCCGATCGGCAGTTCCAGGACCTCGGAGCGCACATCGCACTTCTCTTCGAGCGCCAGCGCGGCGGCTTCGGAGGCCGTCGGTCCCAGCGCCAACGTGGACCGACTGTCGCCCGAGTGCCGAATCTCATCCACCGGCGCGCCGCCCCTGGGATAAAACTCGTGCCGTCCCGTCATCGGCGCATCCAGCACGTCGGAGGTATCCGGGAAGATATTCGGATTCACGCCCATGGTCCGGCACAGGCGCCGCAGCTCCCGCATATCGCTGGGTTCCACCCAGCCCGGTATGAGGTTCACCTGGTTGCGCTTGCGCCCAGTGGCCTCCGAGAGATACTTGACCATGCCCTTCACCATATTGGAGAAGCCGGTCACGTGCGAACCTACATAGCTTGGTGTGTTGGCGTGGATGAGGTACTTGCCGGCCGGGACCTTGCCCTCCTCGCGAGCCTTGGAGATGATCTGAACGATGTCGTCGCCGATAGTCTCCGAAAGGCACGTGGTGTGGACGGCGATGATATCCGGGTTGTATAGCGCAAACATGTTGGTGATAGCCTGCAGCAGGTTCGCCTGGCCCCCGAAAACCGCCGAGCCTTCGGTGAACGAACTGGTGCCGGCCATCACCGGTTCCTTATAGTGCTTGGTTAGCGCACTTCTGTGATATGCGCAGCATCCCTGCGACCCATGGCTGTGAGGCAGGCAGTTATGGACCCCCAAGGCGGCATACATGGCCCCGATCGGCTGGCAGGTCTTAGCCGGATTAATTGTCAGTGCGGACCGCTCCATGACGTCCGCCGTCGTATGCCGCAATAGCATAGTTCCCTCCTGTTTGTTGCAGTAAAGCCACCCCAACTTCCGACGCTAACTCGCGATGGCGTCCGCCTCCATCTCTTCCTCGGCCTCCCACGGTGCTTGCACGTAAGACCAGATCTTGGTATTCACCATGCGGTCGATCTCCTTATAGAAGTTGATCGCACCCCTGAATCCGGCGTACGGTCCGCCGTAATCGTAGCTATGAAGCTGCTTGCAGGGAATGCCGGCTTTCTGCACGGCGTACTTCTCCTTGATCCCCGCGCAGAAGATATCGGGCTTGTAGATTTCCAGCAGCCGCTCCGTTTCGAAGTGATAGATATCGTCGATCACCAGAGTCCCCTCATCCATATCGGGCAGCATTCCCGCGTAATCGGCGACATCCATCCCGGCCGTCTGCAATTGCACGAGCTCGCCGGGATCCTTGCGCGGCTGGTAGCGCGTCTCGTCCGCCACGATCTCCAGTTGCTCGATGTTGCGGCTGTCGGCGTCCACTTTGATCGTCGGCAGCACGCTCCGCCCCTCGTAATCGTCGCGGTGCGCGAACTCGTAGCCCGCCGCCACCGTCTTCATCCCCATCTCCTTGAACAGCAACTGGTAATGATGCGCGCGCGAGCCGCCCACGAACAGCATGGCCGTCTTTCCCTCGCAGCGCTTCCGCACTTCGAACTGCGTCTTCAGGACTTCGGTCATCTCCTCGGAAATGACTTTCTCGACCCGCTCGGTCAGTTCGGCGTCGTTGAAGTACTGCGCGATGTGGCGCAGCGACTTGGCGGTGCCTTCGGCGCCCACGAAATTCACCTTGATCCACGGAATACCGAACTTCTTCTCCATCATCTCGGCCACATAGTTGATCGACCGGTGGCACATCACCGCGTTGAGATCCGCCATGTGCGAGTTGGCGAAGGCGTCGTAAGTGGAGTTGCCGCTGAAAGTCGAGATCAGAGTGATGCCGCAGCGCTCCAGCAGGTCCTCGATAACGAACGCATCGCCGCCGATATTATACTCGCCGAGCATGTTGATCTTGAACCTCTCCGGCCGCGGCGTTTCGTCGGTTCCCACCACGTGTTTGAAGAGCTGGTTATTGGCGATGTGATGCCCCGCCGACTGGCTTACGCCCTTGTATCCCTCGCAACTGAAGCCGAAGACGTTGATGCCCAGCTTCTCTTTCATATCGCGCGCCACCGCGTGCACGTCGTCCCCGATCAATCCCACCGGGCATGTGGAGAAGATGGCGATGGCCTTCGGATGGAAGACCGCATAGGCCTCCTCGATGGCCGCCCGCAGTTTCTTCTCTCCGCCGAAGACGATCTGCTCGTCCTGCATGTCGGTGCTCAGGCAGTAAGTGATGTAATTGGCGTCCTCCGGACCCTCCGTGCGGGTCTGGTTGCGGCGCGTCAGCCAACTGTAGAAGCCGCAGCCTATAGGACCGTGTGTGATGCTCAGGATGTCGCGCGTGGGTCCGATCACCACTCCCTTGCAACCCGCGTAGGTGCAGCCCCGCTGAGTGATGGCGCCCGGCGTGGTGCGCACGTTGGCGCGGATCTCGGGAAGGGATCCATCCTCCCGGCGCTCGTTGACTACGATCTGTTCGGCCCGCTTGCGCGCGGTCTTCTTGGGATACGCTTTCAGCAGCTCGTCTTTTACCGTATGCGGATTGAGTTCCATGGCAGTTTTTCCTTGGTTAGCGTTGGGCGTATCGGTTGCTCAGGCAGCCAGGCCGTAATCGATCAACAGGCTCTCCAGGTTGTCCATCGCCAGAGGTTTGGGGATCACGAACTTTTGATTGACGTCGATGGCACGCGCCAGCTTCCGGTACTCATCGGCCTGGGGTGCGACGGGGTTCCAGTCGATCACCGTCTTACGATTGATCTCGGCGCGCTGCACGTCGTTATCGCGGGGAATAAAGTGGATCATCTGCGTGCCCAGCCGGCTGGCCAGCTCTTCGATCATTTCCCTCTCGTTGTCCACTTTGCGGCTGTTGCAGATCAGCCCGCCCAGGCGCACGCCGCCGGCATTGGCGAACTTCACGATTCCCTTGCAGATGTTATTGGCCGCGTACATGGCCATCATTTCACCGGAGCAGACGATGTAAATCTCCTGCGCCTTGCCTTCGCGGATGGGCATGGCGAACCCGCCGCACACAACGTCGCCCAGGACGTCGTAGAAGACGTAGTCGAGGTTTTCGGCTTCGCTGTACGCGCCTAACTGCTCAAGCAGGTTGATCGAAGTGATGATGCCGCGCCCGGCGCATCCTACTCCCGGCTCCGGCCCGCCGGATTCGGTGCAGTAAGTGTCGCCGAAGCCGCGGCGGCGGATGTCCTCGAGGTGGACGTCCTCGCCTTCCTCGCGCAGCGTATCGAGCACGGTCTTTTGCGCCAGCCCTCCCAGCAGAAGCCGCGTGGAATCGGCTTTCGGATCGCAGCCGACCACCATCACCTTCTTTCCCATTTCGGCCAGGGCCGCGACCGTATTCTGCGTTGTGGTGGACTTGCCGATTCCGCCCTTACCGTATATGGCAACTTTCCTCATGGTGGTTTTGTCTCCTCGTAATGGTCTATGAATAAGATTCGGCCGCGTCGCGCTTGGGACAAGCGTTCGGGGACGCCAATGCTAACTACCCTGCGGTGTTGGCAAACGGAGCCTTGCGGACGTTTAACGTGAAAGAGCTTCTATGGCGGGGAAGCCTGAACTCCCGAACACCGACGGCGAAACGACCGGTCTAGACAACCTTGTCTACCTGTGTTTGGGGCTCTCGCGGAGAGCAGGTCCAGATCTCATCTAGGAGAATAGCACAGATACTCCCCCATGGCTTCATCAAAGTTTTCTATCGAAGAGATTGAAGGACCTTAAATACCGTAAATTGTGGCAGCCGGTCGCGGAATCCGCGCCTGTGCCGTTTCCCCAAGCCGATGCCTGCTCTGGCTCCTCGCGCCGGTTATTGCCGCCAGCCGCCGCCCAGCAGGCTGCTGAGTGCGCCGGGATAAACCGGCCTGGAGTAGTGAATGGAAGAATCACACAGGAAAGGAATAGCGAACCATCCTGGCTCCGAGTCATGCGGCGACCCCCGTAACCTTGTGTCTCACTCCAGGGGTTCAATTCACAACGGTGGCGACTTCCCTCCTTGCCCACTATCTCCGGCGCCGGCTCGATAAAGAGGCCGGAAATTAACGAACAGGCGAATACGCCGTGGCGCGATAAAGCGTGAGGTGTCGAAAACTGGGGATCTGCCCGTTACGCTCCAACGATTGCTGGCGCACTTTGACCCATTCTGGGTCGGCATTGAAAGCCGCGTCGAATTTCTCTCTCGCCTCCATGTCTGCGAAAGCGATCACCCAGGTAAGGTTGGGGTTGTTGGAGCCGATCGCCGTGGTCCCGAAGAGCACCGGCTGTGCTCCAGCTCGGGCGAGAATCTTGACCTCGGCCTCCGCGAACCGCTGCTTCAAAGCCCTCAGTCCTTTCAACGTCCGCGTCTGATATACGCGCATTTCGAAGATCCGCGGTGCGTTTGGTTGGGGATTCAGAGGCGCGAGATCCGGAGAGAACTCGGCGGCTTCCAGGAGTTCCGTCGTCAGGCTGTCGAAGGGCGGTTCGGCGCCGGCCTGCCACGCATCGGTAGCAGCCTCGAAATCCTTGTCCGCGCTCAACGCGGCTTGTACGCTCCATGCCTGCTCGATCGAGGGATGAGCGCTGATTACGGTGACTAGGGGCAGACGCTCGGAGAATTGGGCGTCCAGCACTAGAGTGGGGACGGGCACCTTGGCCAGCGCCGGCAAATATACCTTGCTCAGGTACTCAGATAAACGCCTAGCCTGAGATCCAAGCTGAAGCTGATAATGTTGTACCAAGTAGCAGCCGGGCTTCTTCGAAGCCGGCACTTGGGCAGACGCCGTTTCCGCCAGGGTGGTGGCTGCCATAACTCCGACAAAAGAACGTCGATCCATGATTACCTCGCCAAGAACTGTATTGTGCAGCAAAAAGCTCCTCACTTTACCACGGGTGGCGGTCTCCGCGTCGCCCGCCGCCGCTCGGGCGGCACGCACAGCGGCCGGGCGCGGAAGCCGGCGCCGCAACTCGCACGCCGCGCCGTGCGCACGACGGCCGGGGCCCTAGGCACCAGCCCCGCAGGCATCTCAGCGAGCGCGCGAGAGCTGGCCTGTTGACGTTCATGACGTTCACTGACGCTACTGCAATGCCCCGTGCCGCTAGCTGGCATCCTAAAGGTGCTCTTACGTTTCTTGATCGACAGCGTGTCTTGAAGGGCCTGAGTGACTTTAGTAACGATGGCTGTGACGGTGTAAGGCTTTTGCAGGACGCCGGCTATGCCTGCGGAGGCGAAGCGGCGAGAAATCTCCGCTTCATTGAAACCACTGGACAGGATAATCGGGATTTCGGGGTGCATCGCTTTGATTAGGGGCAGAGCCTGCTCACCCGTCATGATCGGCATTGTGAGGTCCAGGATCACAATCGAGATTCCGGTGTGGGCGCTCAGCACATCTATCGCTTCCGCCCCGTTGACTGCCGTTAGGACTTTAAATCCGCCCCGCTCGAGCGCCGCGGCAGCCGTCTTCCGAACTGTGGCCTCGTCATCGACCACGAGCACGGTCTGGCCCAGAGACCTGACCGCCTTAATGGCGTCCGGCTCCGTCCGCGGCAAAACGGCGCGCTCGGACAATGGCGGGAGAACGCGAAAACTCGTGCCAACGCCCGGGCAACTCTCGACTTCGATTTCGCCATGATGGCCTTTCACGATACCGAGTACGGCCGCAAGACCCAGGCCGCGGCCGGTGAATTTGGTAGTGAAAAGCGGATCGAAAATCTTTTTCAGCGTCTCCGGAGTCATACCAACTCCGTTGTCCTCGACTTCGAGGAGAGCGTACCCGCCCGCCGGAACAAGTGTATGCAGATGGGCGCTGAATCGCGAATCCTGGCGCTCGATTACCGTGGTGCGAATCGCCACGTTCCCCGGCCGGTCACCGAGCGCTTCCGATGCGTTGATCAGGAGGTTCATGATCAGTTGATGGATTTGCGTGCGGTCGACTTCAACGAGACACCCGCCGGGACACAACTGAATGTCGACGCTGATGCTGCGAGATATGGATGTGCGCAAGAGCGTGAGGTTTTCCTGAATCAATGTGTTCAGGTCAAGAACCTCGACCACGAAGCGTCCCCGGCCGGAATACGCGAGCATCTGATTCGTAAGCGCCGCGGCGCGCTCTGCCGCAAGCACAATGTCTTCAACGAAAGGACGGTCGTCCTTGTGCGCCGTCTCAGCGAGGAGGCAGGCGTTCCCCAAGATCCCGACCAGCAGATTATTGAAGTCGTGGGCAATACCTCCAGCCATAATGCCGAGACTCTCCAGGCGCGCGCTATCCAGAAGTTGTGCTTGCCGCTCACGCTCCCTTTCTTCGGCATGTTTTCGTTCGGTAACGTCGCGGGTGGAACCGGCGACTGCCTTCACTGCCCCGTTAGCCCCAAGCACCGGAACGAAAATGTATTCGTAGTCTCGGGTCTCTCCAGTGGGCCCGGTAAAGGGTGTATGATCGCGCAAGGGTTTTTTCGTGTCGACCACCTGCTGAATCTGATCCTGAAGGCGCGCAGCCAGTTCGGTCGGGTAATCGAGGTCGAAGAAGTTCTTGCCCAGCGCCTCCTCGAGCGGCTTTTGCCAAAGGGACAGGAGTGCGCGGTTGACGTAGGTAAAGCGGCCTTCCAAGTCAAAGGTATAGGTGAAATCCGGGGTGTGGGAAAGCGCGGTATCGAAGGTGTGCCACTGCTGACGCAGCCGCTCCTCAGCCTGCTTGCGTTCCGTGATGTCGCGTCCTTCGGGCACGATCAGGACGACCTCTCCGCACTCGTTCCGGATCGGGTGAAAAGAGATGTCGAAGTCCCGCCACTCTCCCGAGGGGCGCCACAACCTCAACTCGAACCGGACAAACTCGCCCGAGGCAGCGCGCGCGATGCCCTGTCGCACGGCTTCCGGCGCTCCCTGCGTACCCGTGAACCACGGAGTGTCCCAGAATGGCCGCCGGACTAGATCCTGCCGCGTGTTGCCCGCGAATTCCAGCGATGCGCGATTGGCTTCCAGTAGCGTTCCGTCCGGCGCCAGCAGACCGATGTACTCGTAAGTGCCATCGTAGATGGCACGCAGCCGCTCCTCACTTTCGCGTAGCCGGGCTTCAGCCTCCTTCTGCCTGCTGACTTCGCGAAGATAGACGGAGAGGCCGCCCTGCTCGGTGGGGTACGCCTTGACGGCAAACCATCGTTGCCATGGGTCGTAGAATATCTCAAATTCGACCGGCACTCGATCGCGGACTGCGCGGCGATATTCCCGTTCCCCGTGCGTGCCCACCGCCGCGGGGTACATGTCCCAATGGCTCTTGCCCAGGAGTGTCTCGCGGCTCGCGCGTAGCAACTGCTCACCCGCGGCGTTAACGTACGTGAAGCGCCACTCCCGGTCCAACGTGAAGAACCCATCCTGGATACTTTCCAGCACGCTCACGGCTTTGTCGCGCGCGGCCTCCGCCTCCGCCCGAAGCTCGGCCTCCTGTTCGGCTGCTTGTTTCCGTATATGTGCCATCTCGAACTGCGCGCCCACGCGCGCCAGAAGTTCGCGCGCAGTGAAGGGCTTGGCCAGATAGTCGCTGGCGCCCGCGTCCAATCCCTCCACGCGCGCTTCCTCCCCCGCTCGTGCCGAGAGGAGGATTAGGGGTAAGATGCGCGTGCTCGGATTTGCGCGTAGAGCCTGTAGCAGCCCGAACCCGTCCAGCCCTGGCATCATTACATCGGTCAACACGAGGTCGGGGGGATTGTCGAGAATCTTTGCCAGAGCATCCGAACCGTTGGCGACCGTTTCCACTTCGTACTGGTCGGCAAGAAGCCTGGCGACATAATCGCACATGTCCGCATTGTCGTCGGCCACCAGCACCCTGCCGCGGGACACCGCCGGCGGCCCCATGTGTCCCGTGGCGCGGGAATCGCCTGCAGCGACGGCGGCGCTACACTCTCGTGGCCGCCAACGCGCAACTTCCTCTACGTAGGTATCCGCGTGAAGTGCCGTGGTGCTGAGGTTTCGTGCTACACGCAGGTGCTCGCTAGGCAAATGCGCAGTACCAAAAGGAAGCGTTACCGTGAAGGTGCCGCCTTGCCCCATTGTGCTCCGCACCTCCACTGTGCCACCTTGGAGCTTGACAAGTTCGGCCACCAATGCGAGGCCGATACCCGTGCCCTCCTGGGTTCTTCCGCGAGCGCCCTCTACACGGTGGAAGCGCTCGAAAAGGTGTGGCAGTTCGTGCTCCGGAATGCCGGTTCCAGTATCCTCGACCGTGAGCCGCGCCCGTCCATCGCACGAGGCGATCCGCGCTGTAATCCTCCCTTCGAACGTGTGCTTAAAGGCGTTGGAGAGCAGGTTCAGTACTACCTTCTCCCACATTTCCCGGTCCACGTAGATGAGTTCCGATAGCGCTGGACATTCCACGACGAACTGGATCCCGGCTTTCTCGATTGCCGAGCGGAATGTGGAGGCCAATTCCGCTGTCAAGGACGCCAGGTCTGTTGCCTCGTACGATGCCCGCATGCGGCCTGCTTCAATCCGCGAGAAATCCAGAAGGGAATTGACGAGCTTCTGAAGGCGCAACCCGTTACGGTGCGCGACCGACACTAAATCGCACACGGAAGCTGGAAGATCGCCACGCAAGGCCAGCATCTCCTCCAGGGGACCGAGTATTAGCGTGAGCGGTGTTCTGAATTCGTGGCTCACGTTGGAAAAGAACGTTGTCTTGGCGCGATCGATTTCCGCGAGGGCCTCTGCACGTTTACGCTGTTGCTCGTAGGCCTCTGCATTGGCAAGAGCCTGCGTGGTGTGGCTCGTCACGATATCTAAAAAACCGCGATATTCGCTGTCGAGTGCGCGACGGGGACTCACGCCTATTACGAGCGCTCCGTAGGAGTGCGCGCTACCCGCGCCAGACAGGGGCAGTACTAACGCGGACCTTGGCGACTCGGGCCATGGACCTCCGGGCAGTTGTGCAAATCGTGCATCGAGGTTCTCGACCAGCCTGGCCGCGCCGGTCCGCACCACCTCGGCCACCGGCCAGACCTCCTCCACACCGACTGGCGCCGCGAGCGGGATGCCTACCGGGCTAGCCGGTGTGCCGGCCGCCAAACCCGCGGTGCCAGCCAGAACAACCTCGGTCCTATCGTCGGAGAGCAAATAGAGAAGGGCGAAAGGAATGTCGGAAGGAGCGCTGCCCAGCGTTTGCATGGCAATTTGGCATGCAAGGTCGGTCGTTCGAGCTTCGGCTACGCGCTCGGCCAGCGTACGAACGGTGCGCAGCCGCCGCTCTCCGATGACGCGTTCGGTGGTCTCCAGGACCGCGTTGAAGATACCCTCGACCCGACCGCTCTCGCCTCGTATGGGGCTGAACGTGTAATCGAAGTAGCACTCCTCGATGTAGCCGTGCCGCCGCATCGCCAGAAGTTGGTCCCTTGACCGCGTGGCTTCGCCAGTTGTCATTACGTGTTGGAAAAGCGGTCCGATGGTATCCCAGATTTCCGGCCATACCCCACGGCCGGGCTGGCCAAGGGCCCAAGGGTGCTTCGCGCCTGGAATCGGGATCCACGCGTCGTTGTACAGAAGGATAAGCTCCGATCCCCAGTAGATTGCCATCGGGAAGCCCGATCCGAGACATATGCTCACCGCCGATCGTAAGCTCTGCGGCCAGCTTTCAGTCGCTCCAAGTGGGGTCTGCGTCCAATTCTTCTGGCGGACAAGCGCGCCCATGGCGCCACCGCCATGGAGAAACGCTAACGCTGGTTCGACGGAGTACTCGCGGCGCTCGTCCCCTCCCTGCATCGCCGAGACGTCTTCGTCGATTGTCACACGGCACCTCTCCCTTTCGAACCTGGCAACAATGTGGACCTTCTGTGCGACTTTCCCTGAGATTATAGCCAAGCTGCAACATGCAGAATGTCTGAATGGTGCCCTTGAAATCATACGGCGCCAAGAGCAGTACGGGAACTTACGTCCGAGCGTTTGTGGAACCGAGCGCGACGTCGGCGACTGCTGTTCCTAGACTCCCCGGCCATGGCTCGCAGCGCCGTTGCCGGACGCGAAAGCCCGCGCGCAGGCCGCCGCAACCGCGGTCGCTGCGGTCGGGACGGTCTCCGTTGCCGCCGGAGACCGGGTCCGACTCGCCGCCGCCGCTCGCCAAGCACGGCGGCCGGCGCAGAAGGCCACGCACTGCGCGAGGTGGGGGATACTCCTCCGGACAGTACGCCTTGTAAGCCCCTTCCACCGGATTTCCTCCTGCACTTCGATCTTCGCGCTCCGCGGACGCCCATGATGGAGGAAGGCCGGAAGTTCCCCGATTATGAGCTGTACGCGTTTCACTCTCTGGACACAGGCAGGCCGTTTCGGCGACCCTGATAGAAGACATCGGAAAAGCGAACCTGTCGAAAGGGTGCTGGCCGGATGAGCGTGCGCCGATCCATCGGTTTTCCGGTAGCCGGAGGTGGTCAATAATGTCGATCGATTCGGACCCAGAGGCATTGCCGAGAAAGAACAGGCGGATCGCCAAGCGAAACGTCGACGCAGACATCAGTCCAGGTCTCCGAGAGCACATCACCCAAGCGGCGCAGAAGATCGGCAGGGCCCACAAAGCCGAGCTTGCGGACGTCCTGAAGGCGGATAGCGCAGGCCGATTATTCAGGAGCATCATTCGCCCGAGCGGGAAGCCGGTGGGATCCCTCAAAGAAACAGGCGGCGTTCTCGGCGAGAAGGGATCGCTCGCCAACGAGGTTGGCGGCTTGCTGAGCGACGTAATTCGCGCAGGAACAGGCTTGTTGGGGGGACCACTGACAATTTTGACTCAGGAGTGGATGGCCGCGGCATTGGCTCCGCCCGCCAAGCCCGACCTCGGAATGTCATCCGCCCAAGGTCCCGTACCAGGGGAGATATCGCAACCGCGGCCCTCAGAGGCATCTCAACCCAACACGACTGTTGACGCCGCGCTCCCTGACGGCCACGCTCCCGAGATGCCGACTGCTAGCCCCGAGGAAGTGATGCTCCGAGGGGTCTTCAGGCGCTTCATGCCCATGCTGGTGACCGCCCTAAGCCAAGGTCGCGACGGCCATGGGATCGCCGAAACGGTGATCGCACTGTTCGGCCGTCCCACTTACGATCAGGCATCCAGGCTCGGCAAGGACAAGATTATGCAAGTTGTCAAATCGGAACCGGACCTGTGGGCTCAAGTCGCATCGATTGAAGCCAAATTCAGTAGATTCCTGGATGAGTTTACAGGCTACGACGCGTGGAACGAAGAACGGATGCGCCAAGCCAACGAGCCGCAATAACCCTACGCCGCCGCCGAAACAAACCTGTAGCCGCGCAAAGTTGGCGACCTATCCGAACCGACGGTATACCGCGCATCGGCGGCTGCACGGCGAGGCCAAGCAGAAATCCTCGACGTGGCATATGGATGAGACCTTCATCCGCATCGCCGGGAGGCCGTCGGTGGAAAGCCTCAACTTCGATCGGCGGGCCCGGCTTCGCGCGGCGCCAGACCGTGTACCAACATGGCGGCAAGGCTCTCGGCATACGCCGGGCCCAACTTGCCGTGGCGCACCATCAGAAGGAAATGCAAGGGGCCGTACATGACATCGAGCACCTGCTCGATATCGAAGTGCTCCGGAAGCGCGCCCTCGTTCTTGAACTTCTGCAGCGCCTTTCGCGAAACGGAGCGGCGCGGCTTGATCCAGTGGGCGAGAAAGGCCGCCTCCACTTCCGGATCGTTCTGGGCGGCGGCGATCACGGCCGCCAGGAGGCGCCCCTTGCGGCCGGCCACCACCTTGGCGAACTGGCGCAAGTGGATGGTGACGTATTCCGCCAGCGTGTCCGCTTCGCGAAAGGGCAGCTCGGGGGTGACGCTTTCGACGAAGGCGTCGATGAGCACGGCGGCCTTGTTCGGCCACCAGCGGTAGACGGTGGCTTTGCTGGCTCCGGAGCGCTGGGCGATGGCGTCGCAGGTGACGTTGGCGAACCCCACCTCTTCCAGAAGCTGGAGGGCGGCCTCGCGGATGCGGTCCCGGACGGCTTCGTCGCGGGGCCGGCCGGGCGGACGGGGCTGAATTTCCGCTTCGAGGACGTTCTCCATTTCTCTTCGGCTATCGTATCATGTAAGAAACGAAACGGTATCGTTTTTAAAATATGCGAGGGTTTCGCCAATGTGGATAGTCCGGGTCGCTCTGACGAGGCCTTACACGTTTATCGTTCTGGCCATCGCCATCCTCCTCGCCAGCCCGGTGGTCATCCGCCGCATGCCCACCGATATTTTTCCGAACATCGACGTTCCGGTGGTGGCTTCGGACTGGACGTATACCGGCCTGAGTCCGACGGAGTTCGAAGGACGCATCGTCTCGGCCTACGAGCGCACGCTCTCGACCACCGTGAGCGATATCGAACATATCGAATCCCAGACCGTCAGCGGCATGTCGATCATCAAGATTTTCTTTCAGCCGACGGTGAACGTCACTACCGCGATCGCCCAGGTCACCGCCATATCGCAGACCACGCTGCGTAACATGCCGCCCGGCATCACGCCCCCGCTGGTAATGAACTACAACGCCTCCACGGTGCCCATCTTGCAGCTTTCGCTCTCGAGCCCAACGCTTTCCGAACAGATGCTGAACGACCTGGGCACGAATTTCATGCGCTCGCAGTTGGCCACGGTGGCGGGGGCGTCGGTGCCCTGGCCGCTGGGCGGCAAGACGCCGCAGGTGATGGTGGACGTGAATCCGGCGCTGCTGGAGGCCAACGGCCTTTCGCCTCAGGACGTGGTGAGCGCGGTAACGGCGCAGAACCTGATTCTGCCCGCCGGCACCGCCAAGGTCGGAGCTTACGAATACAACGTCGATATGAACGGCAGTCCGCAAACCGTCGAGGAGATCGCGGACCTGCCGGTAAAGGCGGTGAGCGGGGCCACCATTTATCTGCGGGACATCGGCAGCGTGCGGAACGGCTTCGCGCCGCAAACCAACATCGTGCGGCAGGACGGGCGGCGCGGCGCTCTGCTGACGGTTTACAAATCCGGGAACGCCTCCACACTGGAAATCGTCAGCGGAGTCCGGCGGCTTCTCCCGGTGGTGGCCTCCGCCCTGCCCAAGGATCTGAAAATCACTCCGCTCGCCGATCAATCTATCTTTGTGCGGGCGGCCATCGGCGGAGTGATTCGTGAGGCGGTCATCGCCGCCTGCCTCACCGCGGTGATGATTCTGCTGTTTCTGGGAAGCTGGCGCAGCACGCTGATCATCGCCATTTCGATTCCGCTCTCGATCCTCACTTCGATCCTGGCGCTCGCGGGTCTGCACGAGACCATCAACATCATGACTCTGGGCGGCCTGGCGCTGGCGGTCGGCATCCTGGTGGACGATGCCACCGTGACGATCGAGAACATCGAGCGTCACATCGAGCTCGGCATGCCGCTCCAGGAAGCCATCTTCGAGGGCGCGGCGCAAATCTCGGTTCCCGCGTTGGTTTCGACGCTGTGCATCTGCATCGTGTTCCTGCCGATGTTCTTTCTGAACGGGGTGCCGCGATATCTGTTCGTACCGCTGGCCGAGGCGGTGGTATTCGCCATGCTGGCGTCGTACTTTCTCTCGCGCACCCTGATTCCGACCCTGGCCAAGTATCTACTGAAGGCGCACGGCGGACAGCGAAGGGGTTCCCGCTGGAACCCATTCACCGCTTTCCAGCGAGCCTTCGAGCGCGCGTTCCTGCGGTTTCGGGGAGGATATGCCGCCATGCTGGCGTCCGCCGTGGCGCACCGCGGAATTTTCCTGCCGGGGTTTCTGCTGATATGCCTCGCCGGATTCTTGCTGCTGCCCTGGCTGGGGCAGGACTTTTTCCCGGCCGTGGATACCGGGCAGATCAAGCTGCACATGCGCACGCCGACCGGAATGCGCATCGAGGAAACGGCGCGCTTGTGCGACCTGGTGGAGGCATCGATCCGGCGCACCATTCCGGAAACGGAATTGGAGGGAATCCTCGACGCCATCGGGCTGCCGAACGGTCCCATCAATTTGACATACAGCAACTCGGCTCCGATCGGCTCCGAAGACGCGGACATTCTGGTGACCCTGCGGGAGAATCACAGGCCCTCGAACCTCCATATCGAAGCGCTGGCCGACCGGCTTCCCAAAGAATTTCCCGAGATCACGTTTGCGTTTCTGCCCGCCGACATGGTCAGCCAGATTCTAAATTTTGGGCTGCCGGCCCCCATAGACGTCCAGGTCATGGGACCGGATATCGACGCCAGCCGGCAGTTCGCCGACCGGCTCCTGAACCAGTTGCGGCACGTTCCCGGCACCGCCGATCTGCGCATCCAACAGGCGTTCGATCAACCCAAGTTTCACATTCAAGTGGACCGCACCAAGGCCGCCGAGGGCGGGTTCACGCAGCGCGATATCGCCAACAACATGCTGGTGTCGCTCAGCGGGAGTTTTCAGACCACGCCCTCCTTCTGGCTCAATCCCATTAACGGCGTGAGCTACAGCCTGGTAACCCAGACGCCGCAATATCGTTTGCAGAATCTCAGGGATATCGAGAACATTCCAATCGACGGACCGGGGGCACGCCGGCCCGAAATTCTGACCGACGTGGCGTCCATACGGCGGTCGGCGGAGATGGGTGTGGTGTCGCACTACAACGTGCAGCGCGTGGTGGATATTTATGGCGCGGTTCGCGGTCGCGACCTGGGTGCGGTGGGCGGCGAAGTGGAGCGCATCGCAAACGCCAGCCGCAAGGATCTGCCCCGCGGCGGCCAGCTTTTCGTGCGCGGCCAGCTCGTGACTATGCGCGATTCTTACGTCAGCCTGCTGGGCGGGCTGATGTTTTCCATCGTGCTGGTGTATCTGCTGATCGTGGTGAATTTTCAGTCCTGGCTCGATCCGTTCATCATCATTACGGCCCTGCCGGCGGCGCTGGCCGGAATCGTGGTGTTCCTGTTTGCCACCCACACCACTTTGAGCGTGCCCGCGTTGATGGGTGCGATCATGTGCATGGGCGTGGCCACGGCCAACAGTATTCTGGTGGTTTCGTTCGCCAAGGACCGGCTGGTCGCGACGGGCAACGCCGCGGAGGCCGCCCTTGAAGCCGGGGTTACCCGCTTCCGTCCGGTATTGATGACGGCGCTCGCCATGATCATCGGCATGGTGCCGATGGCGCTCGGCCTGGGTGAAGGCGGCGAACAGAACGCGCCGTTGGGCCGGGCGGTTATCGGTGGCCTGATCTGCGCGACCGCAGCGACACTGTTCTTCGTGCCGGGAGTCTTCAGCCTGCTGCACCGGAATTATCGTCGGGTTGCGGAGGGAGCCGGAGAGAAAGCATGACACGCACAGCCAATTGCGGGAGGACACGCATATGAAGGTGGAAGAAGCGACGCCCCCAGAAACAGCCAACGCGCCGCGTCTCGGGCGGGCCGCGGCCATCATTCTGACGCTTCTGCTGCTGGCGGCAGCCGGAACTGCGGGGCTGCTGGTCTCCCGCGGAATCGCGGGCCGAGTGGCGGACCAATCGGCGCTGGCGCGGCGTACCGAAGAGCGCGCCATTCCGAACGTTCACGTCATCCGCCCGACGCCGGGTGCCCCGGCCCGCGAACTGGTGCTTCCGGGAAACATGGAAGCGTTCACCGACACCCCGGTCTATGCCCGCACCAACGGCTATTTGCGGAAGTGGTACGTGGATATTGGAACGCGCGTGCGCGCGGGCCAGTTGCTGGCCGAGATCGAAACGCCCGAGACCGATCAGCAGTTACGACAGGCGCGTGCCGAGCTGGATACCGCTCAGGCCAATCTCAAGCTGGCGCGAACGACGGCCCGGCGCTGGCAGGTCCTGCGCGAGACTGAATCCGTTTCCGAGCAGGAGGCCGACGAGAAGCTGGGCGACCTGGAATCGAAGGCCGCGCTGGCCGAAGCCGCCGGCGCCAACTTGCGGCGGCTCGAAGAGTTGCAGGCCTTTCAGAAGATTTACGCGCCCTTCGATGGCGTCATTACCGCGCGCAATGTCGATTTGGGCGATTTGATCGATGCCGGCGGCGGTAGTCCGGGAAGGGAACTCTTCCACCTGGTGGCAATTCATCAAATGCGCGTGTTCGTCCAGGTGCCCCAGATGAACTCGCGCAGCGCGACTCCGGGGACGCCGGCGCAACTGGAGCTGCCCGAACTGCCCGGGCGGCACTTCGCGGGCCGCGTGGTGAGAACCTCGAACTCGATGGACGCGGCCTCACGCACGCTGCGGGTCGAAGTGGATGTGGATAATCCGCAAAGGGTCCTGATGCCCGGCGAATTCGTCGAAGTGCATCTCAAACTGCCCGCGCCGGCGGGCTCGGTTACCGTTCCGGTGAACGGTTTGCTGTTCCGCGCCGAGGGGATGACGGCGGCAGCCGTGCGCGACGGCCGCGTGGAGTTGTTGCCGGTGACCATCGGCCAAGATTACGGCGATTCGCTTCAAGTTACCCTGGGACTCCGGCCGGAAGACCGTATCATCGTGAACCCGCCGGATTCGATCGCCAGCGGCCAGCAGGTCCGTGTAATCGAGCGAGGAGCGCAGGAATGAAAAGGTTCGGACTCGTGGTTGGCGCAACCGCGGCCCTGACGCTAATTGCCCTGCTCGCGGGCTGCAATGTCGGCCCCAAGTACACGGTTCCGCCAGCTCCGGTGCCGCCGGCATTTAGCGAGCCGGCGCCCGCATCCTTCACCGAATCGGGCGGCTGGAAGGCAGCCGCGCCCGGCGATGCGTGGGAAAAAGGACGCTGGTGGGAGGTCTTCCGGGATCCCGAATTGAACGCACTCGAAGAACAGGTGGATGTCACCAACCAGACGCTGCGGAGCGCGGAGGCGCGCTTCCGGCAGGCCCGCGCGCTGGTTTGGGAGAAGCGCTCGGAGCGGTTGCCCACCGTCGCGGCGAACGCGTCCATCGCGCACGAGCGCTATTCCCTAAACCGGCCCGTACCGGTTCCGGCAAGCGAAGATCAATCCGGCGATTTAAACCTGGGATTCGAAGCCTCGTGGGAGCCTGACCTCTGGGGCCGGATTCGCAGCGTGGTGGCTTCGGCGGTCCAGAACGCTCAGGCCTCCGCCGCCGACATGCAGAATGTGCGGCTCAGCCTGCAAGCTGAACTGGCCGTCGATTATTTCGATTTACGAAGCCTCGACGAACAATTTCGCATTTTCGTAAACGCTGTAGCGGCCTATCGGAAGGCGCTCGAGCTCACCGAAAACCGCTATCGGGGCGGAGCGGCTAACCGGGCCGAAGTGGCCGAGGCCAGTACGCAGCTCGATGCCACGAGCGCGCAGGCGGTGGATCTCACCGAGATGCGCGCGCACTATCTGCACGCCATTGCCGCCCTGACGGGGCGCCCGCCCGAGGGCTTCGCGATCGAAGCCCGAAGCGGGACCTTGGTGCTGCCCGTGCTTCCGACCGGCATACCCTCGGCGCTGCTCGAACGCCGGCCGGACATTGCCGCTGCCGAGAGGCGCTTGGCTGCGGCCAACAGCGAGGTCGGTTTCGCGCGCGCGGCGTTCTATCCGCAGGTCATGCTAGCCGCCGCTGTAGGTCTTGAAGGAAGCAGCATCGCCAATTGGCTGAATTGGCCGAGCCGCTTGTGGGCCGTGGGCCCCAGCGTGGCGCAGACCTTGTTCGATGCGGGACGGCGGCGCGCTGTCCTTCGCGAATCCGAAGCCAATTACGACGCCCTGGTGGCGGACTACCGCGAGAGCGTGCTGACGGCCTTTCAGCAGGTGGAAGACAACCTGGCGTCATTGCGAATCCTGGGAGATGAGGCGCAACGCCAGGAAAGGGCGGTGGAGTCGGCGCGCGAATCGGAGAATCTTTCCCTGAACCGCTATAAGGGTGGCCTGGTGACCTATCTCGAAGTAGTCAGCGCACAGAGCATCCGGTTACAGAATGAGCGCATGGCCGCGGATATCGAGCGGCGCCGTCTGGAAGCCAGCGTCTTGCTCGCCAGGGCCCTAGGTGGCGGCTGGAGTGCCGGTTCGCTGCCCGATTCCGAGGCGTTTCATTCGCAGAACTGAGCTTATTTGAGGCCCAGAAGCCGCGGCGCAACATATTAGAACTTTCAATCTCACACCGAGCGGAGAGCGGGACCCCGCTAAAGGCCCCGGCGAAGGCTCCGGCCCTGGGTATAATAGCGCGATACGCCTACGGTTCTTCTGAGCAACCCGCGGGCGAGGGAGGGGAATGTGTGCGATCAGGATCGTTTTGAGGAGGACCGGCAAGAGTTCGAGGCTCGCGGTCTGGTGACACGCAAGCAATTCGGCATCATGCTGGGAGCTGGGATGGCCATGATGCTGCCGCGCGTTGCCAACGCGGTCGCAGTGAGCGAGTCGGAGGTCGACGTCACCACGCCGGACGGTGCCGCGGACTGCTACTTCGTGCATCCGGCGAGCGGCACAGCTCCGGGCGTTCTCATGTGGCCGGATATCTTCGGGCTGCGGCCGGCGTTCCGCCAGATGGCCAAACGGCTCGCCGAATCGGGATACGCGGTGCTCGTGGTGAATCCCTTCTACCGTGTCAAGAAGGCTCCGACTGCGCAGGCGGGCGCCGCGACACCAATCCAGGAACTGAGGCCGCTTGCGCAAGGCCTGAACGAAACGACGCATCTGAGCGATGCGAAAGCGTTCATCGGATGGCTGGACCGTCAATCGCAGGTTGCCGGGAATCGGAAGATGGGCACGCAGGGTTACTGCATGGGCGGTCCGATCGCATTTCGTACCGCGGCCTCGGTGCCCGATCGTGTCGGAGCAGTCGCCTCATTTCATGGCGGCGGACTCGTGACCGACAGCCCGGACAGCCCGCATATTCAAGCCGCGAAAACCAAGGCGCAGTTCCTCATCGCGATCGCGGAAAATGACGATGCGCGGTCGCCCAATGAGAAGAACGTTCTGCGGGAGACGTTCGCCAAAGCGAACCTGCCCGCGGAAATCGAAGTGTACACGGGAGCCGCGCATGGCTGGTGCCCCCCGGATTCGCAGGTCTACAACGAGCGACAAGCGGAGAAGGCGTGGAGCCGCTTACTCGTCCTGTACGAAAAAGCTCTGGCCTGAACATCGAGGCTTGCGCGCAACCTATCGCTCGGGATCGTCGATGTCCAGCAGCGGAACGCTTTCCTGCTCCTTCGGCCGGTTACCCCTCGACCAGCCGCAAGATCCGCTCCGCGGCCTCGGGTGCGCCGCCCCGCTGCCCTGTGTAGCAGCACGAGCGTGAGGCGGCGCGGCTGAGCGCAGGCAATATGCGCGGCGCTTCTTGCAACTCGTGAGGCGTATTCCGCAACAAAATCAGCAGCGCTTCGCTCTGCGGGACCGCGCCAATCCGCCAGCTTGCCGCGGGCCCGTATTCGAGCGCCAGTATCCAGCCCACGGGGACGGGCCCGCCCCCCACGCGAGCGTTGCACTCCTCCGGCAGCACGGGAACCTGCTCCGCGCCGCCGTTGCGTAGCAAGAGAGGCCGCGGATAGGGATGCGCCCGGCCCCGCTCGTCGATCAGGGCATACTCGTCGGAAAAGTAGATGGCGCCGCGCCGCAGCAGCTCGGCCACCAGCGCCGATTTCCCGACGTGCGATTTGCCCGGCAGCAGGAGCGCCTTGCGGTGAAGCTCGACCGTCCCGGCGTGAACTGCCGTCAGATTCGTCAGACGCTTGACGATTCCGTCGTCGAGTTGTCTCACGGCCTCCCTCACCAGCGCCGTAAAATCGCGCGCCGGCTCGTTTCGGTCGCCGCACGTAAGCTGAAATCCATCTTCCCGGCGCAGTATGCGCAGGACGATATCCGCACCCGGTACGTCCGGGGCAATCCTGGGCAGCGAGGGGAACAGGAACCGATCGAGATTCGCCAGGGTCCGCGCGCAGTTCGAAATCACTGCAATCCGGCAGTCGAACGCTTCGATCCCGATGCGATGGTCCATGTTACTTGAGTTTATTACCACAGCCACGCTCGGCTATGAGGGGCCCGTCGGGATTCGGCCGGTTGCCGGCCGCCCCCCGCCTTGCCTTCAACCTGCTAGCATCGGTCTTCATGGCCTCCCTCGAACAGATCTACGATTCCGGCGATGCGTCCCTGTATGACGTTCGCTCGACGGCGCGCGGCCCTTTGGGCGCCCTACCCCTTACTCCCGAACTGCTTCTGCACCGGCCGTCGGGCGAGCTGTTCGGTTGGACGCACAACACCGGCATGGGCTGGGATCCGGCCGATCTCGGGCACAAGGAGTTCCTGCTGCTCAGCACGCACGGCGGCATCCGCGCGGCCGATGGCACGCCGGTCGCTCTGGGATACCACACCGGCCACTGGGAAGTCGCGCTGCTGGTGGATGCCGCGGCTAAGGAGATCAAGGCGCAGGGTGCCATCCCCTTCGCCGGCTACGTCACCGATCCGTGCGACGGCCGCACGCAGGGCACCACCGGCATGTTCGATTCGCTGCCTTATCGCAACGATGCCGCCGCGGTCTTCGGGCGGCTCATCCGCTCGCTCCCCACGCGCGCCGGCGTGATGGGTGTGGCCACCTGCGATAAGGGCCTGCCCGCCATGATGATGGCGCTGGCATCGGCGCGCAAGCTGCCCGGCATCCTGGTGCCCGGCGGCGTCACTCTGCTGGCCGAAAAGGGAGAGGACGCCGGCACGGTGCAATCGGTGGGCGCGCGCTACGCCCACGGGAAGATCTCGCTCGAACTGGCTTCCGAGGTGCTGTGCAATAGCTGCGCCTCGCCCGGCGGCGGCTGCCAGTTTCTGGGCACCGCGGCCACTTCGCAGGTGGTCGGCGAAGCGCTCGGGATGACGCTGCCGCATTCCGCGCTGGCCCCCTCCGGCCATCCCATCTGGGTGGATATGGCACGCCGCTCGGCCCGCGCGCTGATGGCGCAGGAAGCCTGCGGCCGCGCCATGAAAGACATCCTTTGCGCCGGCTCCATCCGCAATGCCATGGTGGTGCACGCAGCCTTCGGCGGCTCCACCAACCTGGTGCTGCACATCCCGGCCATCGCCTGGACGGCCGGCCTGACGCGCCCCACTATCGACGATTGGACGCGCATCAATCGCCAGATTCCACGCCTGGTCGATTGCCTGCCCAATGGTCCCAAGGGCCATCCCACCGTGCAGGTCTTCATGGCCGGCGGCGTCCCTGAGGTCATGCTGCATCTCCGCCGCGCGGGTCTGCTCGAAACCAAGGTGCTCACCGCCAGCGGCCAGACGCTCGACGCCAACCTGGATTGGTGGGAGCAGTCCGAGCGCCGCGCCGCCCTGCGCAAGGTGCTGCGCGAAAACGACGGCGTCGATCCCGACGATGTCATTATGGATGCCCACGGCGCGCATCGCCGCGGCCTCACCTCCACCGTCACGTTTCCCACCGGGAACCTGGTGCCGGGCGGCTCGGTCATCAAGAGTACGGCCATCGACCCCAGCGTGGTGGATGCCGACGGCGTCTACCGCATGACCGGCCGCGCGCGCGTCTTCCTCACCGAACCGGCCCTCATGGAGGCCATCAAGAGCGAGGGCCCCGAGCGCGTGCAGGCGGGCGACGTAGTGGTGCTGATGTGCCGCGGGCCGATGGGATCGGGCATGGAGGAGATTCTCCAGGTCACCGGCGCCCTCAAGCACCTGGAGTTCGGCAAGCACGTGGCGGTCCTCACCGATGCGCGCTTCAGCGGCGTTTCGACGGGTGCCTGCATCGGCCACGTGACTCCCGAAGCGCTGGCCGGCGGCCCGCTCGGCAAGATCCTCGAAGGCGACCGGATCGAGATCGTGATCGATCGCGTGAAGCTGGAAGGTTCGGTCAACCTGGTAGGCGCCAATGGCAAGATCTTCGGTGCCGAGGAAGGTACGCGCGTGCTGGCCGCGCGTTCCCCTCGTCCGGACCTGGCCGCCGACCCCGAGCTGCACCAGGACACGCGCCTGTGGGCCGCGCTGCAAAACGTCAGCGGCGGCACCTGGGGCGGCTGTGTATTCGACGCCGACGCCATTATCAAAGCGTTGGGAAAGTAAACGAAATAGTACTAAAGGCCCCCGAAAATTGGCTAAGAAGTACTACTGAATTTCGTTAGTAAAGTATAGTACAATCCTGACATGCGCCTGGCTTGGGCATTGTTGTTCGGCGTCCTGACTTGTTCCGCCATGAGCCCGTTGGAGGCCCATCTGGACCAGCGGATGAAGTTCTGGCAAAAGCGTCTCGGCCTGGAGGATTGGAATTTCCGAGTACGGGTGGTGCGGCAGGCGGAGATCGACAAGAACGCCTGGGGCACGGCGGAATGGGACCCCGAATTCAAGACGGGCGTCATCAGCGTGCTCGACCCGCGCGATTACAACCTTAAGGGCGGCGAGCTGCGGCTTGATATGGAATGCACCATTGTGCACGAGCTGGTGCACATCGAAGTCTCGCCGCTGGCCGCGCACAACGCCAACGAAAAAGAGGAAGTAGTCAACAAGATTATGAGCGCCGTGCTCAATCGAAGCTGCCCCAACTGACCTGACGAGTTCCTCAGGACGGAGCCTCGCGAATACGGGCTTACGGGGATGGAGCCAGCGCTTTCTCCACGGCTGAATACAAATCTGTCACGCGGAACGGCTTACTGAGAAACTTGACGCGAGAAAGACGGGTCATACCATCAAATTGCACCGCCATTTCGTGGACATTAATGTGCGCGGACATTACGACAACCGCGGCGGTGGGGCATAGCTCCGCGACCTTTTTGACAAGCTCCGGTCCGCACATCTCCGGCATGATGACATCGGACACCACCAGATCGAAGCACGGCGTGTCGTGCATGAGCTTCAGTGCTTCGAGCGGGCTGGGCACCGCGTGGACTTCGTAACCCTGGAGCGAGAGCGCCTTGGACACCAGACCCAGAACGGCGGGTTCATCATCGACGACCAATACTCGTGCCGCCGCCATCCAGCCCCCTCCAAGTGCCTCCAGCATGCTCTCCTTAGGTCTCAAAGTATAGACTTCCACCCCGTTGATTGTGCTTCCTAACCCATATGTTCAGTTTGATTGCGAAAAATATCACTTGGATGGAGTGAGGCAGCCGCCCGCCAGGTGTGAAGGAACTAACTTGGAGAAGAAGTGGCAGGTTTCACGGAAATGGCCGGATCACGCCGAGTTCCGCAGACGCAACACTCCTCGACGTCCCATTCTCGCCACCACTTGCAACTGGGGCAGCGCCACAGTCTCACGCTACCGTTGTCCAGGACTTCCCGGCCGTTGATCTCGCTAAAGATGTTGCTATTTGACACTTTAGGGTCAGTTTATCCGTGATCGATTTTTCGCACAATGCGTCAATTCACGCAATTGTTATTTTTCGCGCGAAGTGGACGATCCCATCCTCAGCTCCGCTTCGCCTTCGCCGTATCCCGCCTGAGATGACTGTGATGCCGGCTGTAAGTGAAGTAGATCGTCAGTCCGATCGCCAACCAGATTACCAGCCGGTACCATGTGTCCACGTCGAGCGAAGCCATCATCGCCAGGCAGACCAGTATGCCGAGTACCGGCACCAGCGGCACCAGCGGCGTCCGGTAAGGGCGCGGCGCCAAGGGGTTGGTCTTCCGCATCACCATCACCCCGATGCACACGATCACAAACGCGAGCAGCGTCCCGATGCTGGTCATGTGGCCTAGCCGCGAAATCGGCAGGAAGCCCGAAAATAGCGAGACAAACACCATGAAGATCATGTTGCAGCGGTAGGGCGTCTGCCACTTCGGATGGACGTCCGAGAAGACGTGCGGCAGCAGGCCGTCACGCGACATCGAGAAGAACACGCGCGACTGGCCGAGCAGCATCACCAGGATCACCGACGTATAACCCGCGATGATTCCGATCACAATGCCGGTTTGCAGCCAGGCGTGCGGGAAGAGCGAAATCACCGTCGCCACCGGCGCGGCGTCGCCGTGAAACTTGGTGTAGGGCACCATGCCGGTGAGCACGTGCGCGAACAGCACATAAAGGATGGTGCATACGGCCAGCGAGCCGATAATCCCGATAGGCATGTCGCGCTGCGGCCTGCGCGCTTCCTGCGCGGCCGTCGATACCGCGTCGAAGCCGATATAAGCGAAGAAGATCACCGCCGCCGCCCGCATGATGCCGCTCCAGCCAAACTCGCCGAACTTGCCGGTGTTGGGCGGAATGAACGGCGTATAGTTCGCGCGGTTGATGTACGCGAAACCAACGCAGATCACGATGATCACGATCGTCAGCTTGATCGCCACGATCACACCGTTCACTTTGGCCGATTCCGAAATCCCGATCATCAGCAGCACCGAGACCGCGAAGATGATAAAGACGGCCGGAAGATTGATCAGTCCGGCCGGCTGATCCCACGGGCAGCGGGTCAGCGACGGCGGCAGTTCCACCCCGTACATGTGCAGCAGCTTGACCACGTAACTCGACCAGCTCACCGAGACCGTGGCCGCGCCCACCGCGTATTCCAGCACCAGGTCCCAGCCGATGATCCATGCCAGCAGCTCGCCCAGCGTAGCGTAGGCGTAGGTGTAAGCGCTGCCGGCCACCGGAATCATGGTGGCGAACTCGCTGTAGCACATGCCGGCGAACGCGCAGCCCACCGCCGCCACCACGAAGGAGAGCACCACGGCCGGGCCGGCGTTATCAGCCGCGGCGATCCCCGTGAGCGAGAACAGGCCGGCTCCGATAATCGCGCCAATCCCCAGAGCCACCAGGTTGACCGGTCCCAAAGTGCGCTTCAGGTGATGTTTGCCACCTTCGGACTCGGCCACAATGCGCTCTAGCGATTTTGTCGCGAACAAATCCATATAGTGCACAAGTGTAGCATCGTGAGAAAGCTCCTCACAGCGAAGCGGCCACGCTAAAGTGATAAGGAAGGAGTCGATTCGCGTGACGAAGATCCTGCCGATTTCCACGTTGTGCGTTTGCGCGCTTGTAGCGCAGACGCAGCCCTCTCAACCGAACCAGCCCAAAACGGGACCCGCCGCCACTCCGGTCAAAGAGACGGCGCTGAATTTCAGCACCGATACCATCGACCGCACGGCCGATCCCTGCGTGGATTTCTACCAGTTCGCCTGCGGAAACTGGATCAAGCGCAATCCCATCCCGCCGGACCAGTCGCGCTGGGGCCGCTTCTCGGAATTGCAGGAGCACAATCGCGACATCTTGCATCAGATCCTCGAAGAAGCCGCCCAGCCGGTGCCGGGCCGCGATGCCATCGCGCAGAAGATCGGCGATTATTACTCGGCCTGCATGGATGTGGCGGCCATCGACGCGCAGGGGTTGAAGCCGCTCGAACCGGAGCTGGCGCGCATCCGCGATCTGAAGGACAAGGCGGCACTGGCCGCGTTGATCGCCCACCTGCACCGCGGCGGCGTCTCGGCGCTGTTCGATTTCGGCTCCGGGCAGGATGCCAAGAATTCCAGCGAGGTGATTGCGCAGGTCGATCAGGGCGGCCTGGGCATGCCGGACCGCGATTACTATACGAAGGACGATCCGAAATCCGTGGAGCTGCGCCAGAAGTACGTGGCGCACGTCCAGCGCATGTTCGAGCTGTCCGGCGAGACCCCCGCGCGCGCCCAGGCCGATGCGGCCACCGTGCTGCGCATCGAGACGTCGCTCGCCAAGGCGTCGCTCGACCGCGTGGCGCGGCGCGACCCCGTAAAAACCTACCACCGCTTGACGCGTGCAGAGTTCGAGAAGCTCGATCCGGACTTCCGCTGGAGCGCCTACATCGCCGATAGCGGCGCGCCGTCCTTCGGCAGCATCAACGTGGCCTGGCCGGATTTCTTCAAGGCCATGAGCGCCGAAATTCAGAGCACCCCGCTCGACGATTGGAAGACCTATCTCACCTGGCACCTGCTGCACTCCGAGGCGCCCCTGCTGCCTACTAAATTCGTGAACGAGAACTTCGATTTCTACGGCCGCACGCTGACCGGCGCCACCGAGCTGCGCCCGCGTTGGAAGCGCTGCGTCGATTTCACCGACGACCAGTTGGGCGAGGCGCTGGGCCGCAAGTTCGTCGAGCGCACCTTCGGCGCGGAAGGCAAGGAGCGCACCCTGAAGATGGTGGACGCGCTCGAGAAGTCCCTGGGCCAGGACATCGAGCAGGTTTCCTGGATGACGCCGGCCACCAGGCAGAAGGCTCTGATCAAGCTACACGCCATCACCAATAAGATCGGCTATCCCGATAAGTGGCGCGATTATTCGAGCGTCCAGATCCGCCGCGACGACGCCATCGGCAATGGAATGCGCGCCGACCAGTTCGAGTTCCAGCGCCAGCTCGACAAAATCGGCCAGCCCGTGGACCGCGGCGAATGGGAGATGACGCCGCCCACCGTGAACGCCTATTACGACCCGCAGATGAACAACATCAACTTCCCGGCCGGAATCCTGCAGCCGCCTTTCTACGACAACCACATGGACGACGCCGTGAACTTCGGCGGCATCGGCATGGTGATCGGCCACGAGCTGACCCACGGCTTCGACGACGAAGGCCGGCAGTTCGATGCGCAGGGCAACCTCCAGGACTGGTGGACGCCCGAAGACGCCAAGGAGTTCGACCAGCGCGAAGCCTGCATCGCCAACGAGTATTCGAGCTTCACCGTGGCGCCCGGCGTGCACGTGAACGGCAAGCTGACCCTGGGCGAGGACACCGCCGATAACGGCGGCATCAAGGTCGCCATGATGGCGCTGATGGAGCGGCTCGGCGCGCAGCCGCAGCCCAAGATCGATGGCTTCACGCCGCAGCAGCGCTTCTACCTGGCGTTCGCGGAGATCTGGTGCGAGAACGACCGCGAGGAGGCCCTGCGCCTGCAAGTCAATACCAATCCGCACGCGCCGGCCAAAGACCGCGTCATCGGCGCGGTCCAGAACTCATCGGACTTTCAGAAGGCCTTTTCCTGCCATGCGGGCCAGCCCATGGTGAGCGAAAATGCCTGCCACGTGTGGTAGCTGTGGGGCAGACCCCCTGGTCTGCGGCCCGGATCCAGGGAGAGCCGCTCCGGCCGCCCGCGGCCGATATGCCATACTAGTGACCGAGGACGATGACCGACCCACGCCAGCAGGCTCACCGCCTGATCGACGAGTTGCCGCAGGCACAGGTCGCGGCCCTTGTTGGTCTGCTGGAAACGATAGTCAAAGCCGACGCCGAAGAATTGCCTGACGCAGACCGCCGTGCTGCTGCGGCGTCGCGCGAGTACTTCCGGCAGAACCCGGAAGGCGGCCTTTCTATAGAGGATTTGGCCGCGGAGTGCGGCGTGACCATGGATCAGGTTCGAGAGCACGGCGGCGAGTAAAGCCTCCCCGTGAAGAAGATCCGCTTCCATCCGAACGTTCGAGACGAAGTCCGCGCGGTCGAACAGAAAGCAGCCCTAAGCATCTTGGCCGCGATTCACCGCTACGCGGCCACGGGTGTGGGGGATGTCAAGCAACTCAGCGGTGCGTTCGATGGTCTTCTCCGGCTGCGGGTCGGTGATTACCGCATTCTCTTCGATGAAACTGCAGAAACGATCACAGTCCATCGCATTCGCAACCGCCGCGAGGCGTACCGGTGAGAGGTGAAGCTGGTCCTCCGTACCGTCGATGGCTTCACGCCGCAGCAGCGCTCCTACCTGGCGTTCGCCGAGATCTGGTGCGAGAACGATCGCGAGGAGGCCCTGCGCCTGCAAGTGAACACCAATCCGCACGCGCCGGCCAAAGACGGCGTCATCGGTGCGGCCCAGAACTCGTCGGAGCGATACGGCGGGTGATCTGCGAGCCTCCCGGTAACTGCAGAGATCAGCCACGGCTACGGCGCTATGATGAATCTTCTGGGATCTTCATCTATGACCGTAGAGGGCCTCAAGACAGCATTTGACTGGGCTGCCGTGGTCCTTCTATTCCTGACATTCGCAGCCGGCTTCGGCGTACTGGTTACCGGTAACTTAATCAACAGACGCCAGGCTGAACAGTTGCGTAAGTTTGACGAAGCTCTAACCGAAGCCAAAACTGAGCTTGGGAGGCAACAAGAGCGGGCAGCCAAAGCCGAGGCGGATGCACTTTCCCTACGAATGGAATTACTTCGACAAGGGGCCAGGGAGAACTTGCTGGTGGGCGGCGCTCGCAGCCAACTTGTGGCTCTTCTAAGGCCGCTCGCAGGTCAACGCGCGGAGGTTCGGTTCGGCTTGAGTGCGTTCGGTGTCGTGCAGGACGTCGTCGAGCCAGCTGGCCCCGACGTCCTGGGACTCGCCAGCTCATTAATCAAAGTGCTGCAAGAAGCACAGTGGATGCTCCCAATAGTCCCTACCGTATCGGCGCTCCAGGGCCCCCCGGGAATAACAGTAGTGATTAGTCCTAAAGCTTCTCAGCCTACAGTTAAGGCAGCGGATCTCCTCGTCAAATCCATGCGAGGTGTTCCGTTCGAAATTCAAGGGCCGATTCCAACTGAACTGTCAGCAAACCCCAGAATCCACACAACCCGAGTATTCACCCCCGACGTGCCCGGGGGCCCTGCAACCGAAAAGCCTCTCTTGCCGCAGACTGATGAAACGATAGTCTTAGTGGTGCTCGCCCATCCCAAGTAGTCCTCTTCTCGAACTAGTGGTCTGCGGCGAACAGATTAACCATTATCCAGCACGGTGCGGGCGCGCT
>CAYRWE010000038.1:0-10840 GCA_964427655.1 uncultured Solibacteraceae bacterium
GGCATAGACTTCCACGTCGGCCGCCCGCACCAGTTCCTCGATCTGCGCCGCCGTGTACGAGCTATGGTTATCGCCGCCATCCGAAACGATTACCAACGCCTTCCGCGAATTCTTGGCCTTCTTCATTTCGCTCAAAGAGAACTTGATGGCGTCGAGCAGCGCTGTCAGCCCGCTTGGCTGCACGTTCTGAAGCGCGGTTTGTATCTCCTGCGGGTGGCCCGTGAATCCGACCGCCAGATCGACCTTGTCGTTGAATCTCACGAGAAAGGCCTCGTCGCCCGGGTTCAAGGTTTTCAGGAAAAGCGAGGCGGCGTCTTGCGACGTCTTGAGCTTGAAATCCATGCTGCCGCTGATGTCAAAAGCCAGGCCGACGGACAGCGGCACATCCTCGCCCGAGAAATGGGCGACGGTTTGCTCCACGCCGTCGTCGAAAATTCGGAAATCTTCCTTGCGAAGCCCCAGGACGAAGCGGTTTTGCGCATCGGTGACCGATATGGGGATGACCGCCAGGTTGGTATCGGCCCGGAAGCTCGGCCGTCCGGCGGAGGCCGGCTCTTCGGGCACGGCGGTCGCCGGCTGGGATTGCCCCGCGGAGCCCACCTGTCCGGGAACCGGGCTCAACAATACCGACACCATCGCCACGCCGCGGGCCCCACGTATGACGTGAGCCCAGCACCCTGTTGCACGCACGATCCGCCCTCCGCGCATAGTGAGTTTAGCACGGGAGAGAAGCCGGGCATTGTGCACTCCCGAAGGCCCGCGCGGAGGACGAAGAGCGAGGAGCAAGGCCGCGGCTGCAAAACCTCGGTTTGACCGGCGGCGGCGCGGTTCCTTATACTAGACGGATAGCGATGTACATTATTTTTCTGTTGGTTCACATAGTAGTTTGTATTTTCCTGATTATTGTGGTGTTGCTGCAAAGCGGGAAAGCGGCCGATCTGGCGGGAGCGTTCGGCGGTATGGGTTCTCAGACGGCGTTCGGGCCGCGCGGCTCGGCGACCCTGCTGTCCAAGGCGACCACGATTTCAGCGGTGCTTTTTATGGTCACCTCGCTTTCGCTCTCCATTCTCGCCACCCGGAACGCGGGATTGGGCACGACGGTGTTGGAAGACGTCAATCAGAAGCAGCAGACCAAGGCGCCCGCGCAGTCCGCGCCGGTTCAATTGCCGTTGCAGCAGCCCAACGTCAACGGCCAGAGAATTCCCTTGCCGAACCCGCCGGCCCAACCGGCTCCGGCACAGAGCGCGCCCAGCCCGGCGCAACCGGCACCGGTACAACAGGCGCCGGCCAAGAAGTAGCATCCCAGAACGCGGAGGTGGCGGAATTGGCAGACGCACTAGCTTGAGGTGCCTTCTGCGCCGGGAAGCCACGGGCATGTTTTTGAAGGGTTGGGGCTTCCCCAAAATGGGGAACCCACGGGAACCAAGTTTCCCGTAGGAACCGCTACCGGACCGCTACCGCGAATAGCAGCAGTGCCTAGCTCGTAGATGCACGCTTCCTCGGCGGTGATGTGTGCCCGATTACCTTGACCTTCAGGAGCCCAGGGCAGAATTAGAAACCGCTAACAACAGAGACCGAACCGCTACCGGAAATCGCGGCGCTTGGGTATCGGACACCGAACCGCTACCGACCGCTACCCCAAATCGCAGCGGTTTACCGCACGCAGGGCCGATTAGCGACAACCTGCTCTCCCAAAGGAACCGCTACCGAACTGCGGACCGCTACCGCGGGTCGCGTCGGTGGGCACGATATGCGAGCACAATCATGGTAGGTTGGCCTGCCGCAGGACGCGACGGATCTCGCGAAAGACCTGATCAAATGGCGGGAGTACGGCCATCTGATTCGCGAGGCGCACGGACCACAGGGCCTTAAACCGCGGCTCCTTTTTTGCTATTGCCGCTTGGATTCCGTCGGCCTCCTGACCGCGAAAGGCAAGCTTGGCCGTGATTGCCGGCAGAAGATGGGAAAGGTCGATGCCTTCGCACGATACGAGGTACCAGAGATCGTAAAGATCCCGCGGCTCGTTTCGCGCTCGATCGGCCAGCGCCAACACTTTCTCAGTGGCGGTCTCGGCGAGGGCGTAGGTCTGAACCACGCGGCCTTCGGGGACGTCTGAAAACTCCTCGTAGGCACGGAGTACAGCGCGGGCTTCAAGAGGAAATTCGAGCTGCTCGCGGATCGTGATGTCCACCTTGACGCTGCCGCCGGCGGGCAACGGACCGACATATCGCAAGTAGAAGGTATGACTATTCTCGTGGGAATGGCGATCCTCACGATCGAACGCGAATTCAATTGCGCTGGCATCACGAACGGCGGTGTAGACCGATTCCAGGTCCTTGCGAATGTCTTCGAATGGCATCGGGTGCAAGAGCGTGAAGTCGAGGTCTTCCGAGAATCGATAGTCGCCAAAGTAGCAGCGCTTGAGGGCAGTTCCGCCTTTGAAGGCCAGGCTACGCGGCACGTCGCTGTGGGCCAGTTCGGCAAGGAACCAGGCCAGGCAGTAATCGCGTTCGAGCACGCTCTCTGGAATGCGACGGCCGCCGGCCTTCGCAAGACGATTGGCAAGGAGAGAGATGTTGCGCTGCGGTATCAGGTCAGTTCCTCCGAAGAGCGTCTAATTCGTCCGGCGACAGGTTCACCCGTAGCCGCCAGCCGGATAGGTACGCGCCCTCGGCTGGCAACGTAGGGTCGAGCGTCGCGTATGTTGCGCTGAGTGAGTGGCGCAGGCGATGCAGTTCTTCTGGCGCCGCGATCTCGTATAACTCGAGCAGATAGCCGAGCCGCCGAATGACAGCGCCATTCTCCAGCAGAAGTGCGTATTCGATCAGGCGCTCCGGCTTCACGTCATTGCGCCTCATCCAGAGGCCCTTCGCCACCTCGGTGACTCCACCGCAGTACGCGGGCAGATGCAAACCGTCGATGACGGTCCGCTCAATATCGCTCACCTTCACCGAATCCTGTTTCGAAATCCAATGTGTCGTCACTCCGAAAACAGCTTCATGCCGAATGAAGACAAATCGAAATTCGGTGCCGTGAATGGCTCTGTTCCGGAGGCGCTTCGTCGTGCTGGTAAAGATAACGAATTGCGGCTGCGTGACCATCCGATGCAACTCCATCGCCGAAGCGTGAGAGATGAAGTACTCTGCCCCTGCCGCCAACTGCCGCGCGACTACATAGGGATTGCCGGCGAACTCCGCCGTTCGGCCGAGTTCCGGGGGCACCAGAACAAAGAGGCCAGGCTCCAACCTGGACACGACACCGCGCTCCACGGCGTGCCGGATCAAACTGCGAGCCGATGCCGAGGGCAAGTGGGTGATGCTCTCGACGTCGGCGTTCGTGAAGGTTGTTTGACCGCTTTCGTAGAGAGCGGTCATGAGCTGGGCCATGCGAGAGCCGACCGTCTTCGAAGGCACTGCTGACTCGGAACTGAGAGCACGGCGTTGCATGCGACCCTTTCGCCTCTTCTATGATAATGGTTCGTGTGCAATTCGTGCAATGCCATGGCACGAATTGCGCATGGAGCGTAAATACGCATTAGCTTTTAAATCGCATGATTTGGGGAAGCCACGGGCACGAGTTTTCCCGTGCAGTTCCAAAAACAGGGAAAACAGCGGTATCTGCCAAAACTAGTGCGCCTGAGGATGGAATCTATCTAAGTCTTTATGATACAGATATTTACACCAATCAGAAATTCGGCAGATGCATTAGCTTGAGGTGCCTTCTGCGCGGGGAATCCACGGGCATGTTTTTGAAGGGTTGGGGCTTCCCAAAATGGGGAACCCACGGGAACCAAGTTTCCCGTAGGAACCGCTACCGGACCGCTACCGCGAATAGCAGCGTGCCTAGCTCGTAGATGCAGGCTTCGCCGAGTCGCAAGCCGGTGGAGTACAGCGTCATGAGGAGGGCGCGTGTTTCCAAATTGCCGGCGGCGTCGATGAGCCGGGCTACTTCCTGGGGATTCAACACGCGCGGAACGCGGTAACGATTGCGCTTTGGGTATGGAATCGAGTCCTCGGCGAGCTGCCGTTTCAACGTCCGCCGGAAGGAGAGAAGGAGAAGCGCAGTCCGGCCACCTGCGTGTCACGATGCGGAGTGTGACGTAGCTCCGGTGACCGCGACGCGATAGAAGGATCCAAATTCCACACTTCTCCGATCTCCTGCACGGTGTAGTGCCGCTCCATCGCGGCGTTCACTCCAACCATTGCCGCGATTCGCAACTGATCGTGTCCAATGCGTGGGACCAGTTGCTCGTGCTCATTCCGCTGCCGCATCTCGGCGGCGCGTCGCTCGAATTCCTCGGACCACCATCGCACGCCTCTTCAATGGGGGCCGCGACCACGTGATCGCGGAAATGGGGCTAATCGGGTTCGATTCCCGTTAGCGCTACCATGTTTTCATAGACTTACGGGCCTCGGGCAAGCACGGGCAAGCACGCGCAACCCGCCAGCGGAAACTCCCCCAAAAGACAGTGGCCAGAGGGTGCCATGATCTTTGGCGCACAGGCGCGCGGCGTGGCGCCGGAGAACCCCGTTATGGCTGCGTGGTCGGGGCGGGGCAATTTGAACGCCCGACCCCCTGCGCCCAAGGCAAGACCGCGATAGCTAAGTAGTTGTGGTTTCTATGCGTAGGAGTGCGCGATTCGCGGAAATTTCGGCGCATTCGGCGCTATCTGCACACAAAGTGCACACACGTCGCCCCGCGCCGGAGTTGGTGTTGCGGTAGCGCCCACCGCGCCGCCCTTCGCGCCCCCGCCGCCCACATTGCGCCCGAACGGGCCGCCTGGTAGTAAGTGGCCAAGGCACGGGTCCTCGCTGGGAGTCCACCGAAGCCGCGATGCAAGGGGTCTTCGCCGGACGCTTACGGGAGTCCGCCTTCTTGGTAGGGCTTTTTGTTTTGCTTTCCCCTTCACACAGCTGCACTTCGCCATGCGTTCCATCGTCGAATCGACAACCGAGCCGCTGACTTTTTCATGGCCGAGACGGAGTAGAACCCAGCACCGCCGGGTTCACTGAACGTAAACACTGGACGCAATCTTTCCGGTGAAGCTCCCAGTGAAGTTCCCGCCAGCTGTTGCGAATTGCAGGGTCCCATTAACACTTGTGCCGACACTTGGCGACGTTGCAGTAAGTGATAGCGTTCCCGAAGTAATGACGCTAATTATTCCAGTGGACAGATTTGTATACTCTCCCTGTCCATTAGTTCCAGTGAAGGTAACAGTGTTACCCACAATTGTCGGATTGAACAAATAGGAGAACACTATAATGCCAGAGCTGATATCAGCAGTGGTGTCCACCAGTGCCTGAGGAATACCTTCCGGCACACCCGACGTGATCGTCGTTGACATTGTTTTCCCGGCCAGGGTCATAGTCCCCGTTATTGTGAGTTCATAATCTTGGAACGCGTTACTGGAGGCTCCCGGCAATACCGTAAGAGTGGCCGTTCGTTGCACCCCATCCAGTGCAGCTGTGATCGTAAGAGTGGTCGAAGAGGTTACGGCCACTGTATTGATTTGAAACGTCGCTGATGTTTGCCCAGCCGCCACTGCGATTGCAATTGAGGCCTGAGTATTGAGGCTAACTTGTACGTCAAGCCCCCCGGTTGGAGCCGGTCCCGATAGCGTGACAGTTCCAGTTGCGGTTTGACCGCCCGTGACCGAAGTAGGAGTTATAGTTACGCTCTGCAAGCTGACCTGCACTGGAACAGTTTGGACCGCAAGGTATACACCGGATTGGGTAGTGAGTCCTTTGTACGTTGCCGTCAGAACGTTATCCCCAGTTTGTGCAGCCGTCGGCACCACGACGTTAAGCTGATATAGGCCGGGCGAGGCAAGCCCCGCATACTGTACAGTTGCAGGGAGTCCTCCGATGCTAAGCGCAGGAAGCACCGGCAAACTGCCGGACTGCACCACGTCACCGCTGACCACAGGCGATGACGTCGGGCCAAGCCCATTTGCGTAGAGGATCACCGTCTCGTTTGGCGTCGCCGGGGTGCTACTACCGGGATAGAGGCTTGTCGGTCCTAAAATACTCCCATTCAGATGGGTACCAGTAACGTGAGAAGTGTCAAACACAACAAACGATGGCGAGTACTGTTGCGCTTGAACGGTAAATGGAGCACTGATCGCTCCGTTGACGCTGACCTGAACCTGAAGCGGCCCAAGCCCAAGGTCGGGCGGCGTTAAAAGGTTCAACTGGCTGGGGCTGATGTAGTATAGGTAGGTAGATTCCCCGTTCATAGTGACACTGACGCCATCCAACGCGACCGGCATCCGATTCGCCACAAAGTCCGATCCAGTCCAGGTGCGTGAGTTTTGTGCTAAGGCCGAGCCCTGAACGATTACCCAGGTATTGGGTGCAATTGTCGAACTTCCGCCGAAGGCATTTACGACGGTTGTGATGACCGGACCCTGAGCCGATGCGGTGACCGTGAGAGTTACCGAAACACTCTGTGGTGTGTTAGAGGCTCCGGATGATGTGATCGATATACTTCCCTGATGGACGCCAGCCGTCAATCCGTTGGCATTCACCGAAACGGTCAGCGTACTCAGCGTCGCGGAGGTTGTTATCCAGGTTGCATTGGGAGTTGCCGACCAGGATAACGGTCCGCCTCCGGCATTGGAAACTGCGATGGCCTGCGCGGGCGGCTGGGCCCCCCCTACCGTGTATGAGTACTGGAGTTGGGTGTTGGACAATAGTATCGTTGCGGAGGATGCCGCCATAATGCTGATGGTGTCTGAACCTCCGGCCGCCTGTACTACAAGCTTCACCAGTCCGGTCAGCGATGTGGGGAGGGCAACCGTGATGGCTTGGTCCGACCAAGCCGAGATGGCTAGTGAAACATTTCCAGGGCTCGCCACGACTCGGCAAGTGGAACACTGCTGGCCGAACCCTGTTCCTTGAAGGGTGATATTCGAGCCTGAACGGACAAACCTCCCGGAGAGGCTAGCCATTAGGGGCGTTACATCAAAGACAATGGGGCCATACTTGCAGCGCAACGGAAAGTAGGTCCCAGGTCGTAGCGTAAAAGAGCCACAGCCTGCGGTTCCGAGTGATGTGCTCGTGAATTGAAACGTTCCGCTGCTCTTGGCAAGCTCGGCGTAATAAATGGAGTTCGTTTCGCCGCCGTTTTGCAGAGCCGTACTCCCAAGCAGCACCTGGGTCAGATCGTTCACGTATTGTCCTGTCGAGTTGGTGAGGGTAAAGTAAAGGCCACCGTACGAGAGGTAAGTGGCGTCCGCCGGGCTTGGCGAGCCAATCGTGGTCCAGGTCTGAGTGTCCGCAAGGAAGGACTGAACAAGTTGGCCTGTATTGGGGGCCTCATCGACGTTGGCAATGCTGTGGCCGGAGCAGGCCATGGTGCCAAGGACGGAATTTACGACGGGATTTACGACGGGGTCGGTATGGCAGTAGGGCAGGATTCTGGTCCGCGAAGAGTCGCGGGCAAACCCAAGCGAACCGCTTAGGAGCGAAACGACACCGTCACTGTCGCCTGGGGAATTCCCGGTACTATCAATATACGTTCCGGCGTCGCCGACAATTGCTAGGGCGTCAACTCCCCGCAAATCATCTCCCCACTGGTTCCAGGTAGCGAGATCCCACAGGAATGAGCTTCCAGGAATCATCTCCTTGCTTTGGGTCACACCTGTGGCCTGATTAATGACGCTCGAAAACTGCGCTGCGATAAATGAGCCGAAATTTGGCGTTGCAATCTCAATGAACTTTCGGATTCCAGGATCCGAGGGCGGGGACACCGACTGGTCTTCTTGCAAACCCGCCAAATATGACCGCACGATGAGGCCACCCATACTGTGCCCCACAACATCCACTTGTGGGACCGGGTTCCCATTGTCGTACTTAATTAAGCGCAAGAACTCGCCCAGGTCATTCCCGAGTTGCTCAATTGGCACGTTGGCGTCTTCTTTGCAGTTGTCAAAAAAATACACTGCGGGCACAGCGTTGGACGAGTGTGTCAAGAGGTCGCTGAGACTGCCGAATGTGTCCCCAGGACCACTCGAAATCGGGCACCCCGAAAACGCAGCCAAGCACGCCGGGAAAAAGTTCAAAAGGCAGGCCGCTAGATCGACGACAGTGTTCCCATTGACCACCTGCCACCCATTCAGCAGCACAACGGGAGGTGTGGTCGAACTGGAAGGCACCGTCTGTATCGGGTCCAGGACAACGGCGACCGTTGTTGTCCGAACCTCGCCTTCGTTACTGAGTGCCGATAATTCGACGGAATACTCACCCGGCTTCAACCGCAGCGACGCGCCCAGCAGAATTTGATCACCCCTCGTGGTTGGACCAAACACGAAGCCGTTCTGCGCCGCTACTGTGGCGTTTGGTGCAAAGACGGAGGCGCTTTGTTCCACAATTCTCGCGGTCCGTGTATTGGCGTTAAGGATGAACCCCAGAGTCTCCCTCTCCAGCAACATCGCTACGGCCTCTCCGGCCCGGAGTCTATAGCGAGTCTGATTAAGAGCTAGTACTCGTGGCTTCATCGGCGCCACATCAAGTTGGGTCTGACTGTTTAATACTCCAGGGAGTAGTAGAATCCAGACCGTTGGAATTAACGCAAATGGACGGGAGCGTCTCATAGTTCCTCACACTGCTTCGATAGCGCTTTGTGAGCATGTAGAGTCCTGGACATGTGTGAGTCGGCAGTCCCATTTGGGAGGCCCGAGTCGTGTTTAGTATACACCCAACCGCCGCTGGCGGCCCGCGTGGTTACGGGACGCCCTTCAGATTACGATCCGCTCGACCTCATCGAGGCTTACGTCATCCCCCCGCCGGTCGTAAAGTTGGACAGGCGAGTCAGGCAAGAAAGTTACTGAGTTTACGCTCCACCTCCTGGTGATTGGCGCCGGTCCTTAATCAATACCGAATAGAAAGCCCTCGCCTGATCCCTTGCTCGTGATCACATATTCTCCTGGCGGGAGTTTCGCAACGGGGACGAAGCGTATCGAGTGTTCCCCATACTTCGCGCAGTTGATGCTTAATGTGCTCGCGCCGCGAGTCGATTCACCGTGTATCCCAATCGGGCCAGCTTTGGCCACAACAATCTCGCGAGTGCTTTTCGTCGGCTTCAAGACATCGAGGTTGATAAGGGTTGTGGGATCTTCACTGTGAGTATCAAGACGAACAACGAACTGAATATTGTCATCGGTCTTGAACCGGACCGGCGATTTAGCGCCCTCAAATCTCGCAGAAGTCTTAGCCCCCGCATACCCAAGAGCCTTGACCTTCGTTTGCACGTTGATATGCTGGCGCTCTAACGGCACCAGGGAGCCTTGCGCATCGAGGTAAAATGCTATCCGGTTGTACTCGGGTTCGGTGGGTTTTTCTGCCTCCTGCGCCGGCGACACACTCAGCAAGAGCGACGCGCATATTGCGAACGGCAATGCGTTCATCGGAACCTCCATGGTGGATTGAGAAATCCGAACGGCCAGTAGAATTGTAGCAAGACTTTCGCACCTTATTATGCCGATCTCAGCAGTCTTGATGGACACCCAGACAGCGGGCGGCTTCGTGGCCCGATTTATTTCTGGGCGCGATTAGCTAGTACCCATTTTTCAGCTTGTTGAACCACCGAACGAGCAGCGATTGACCAGGCGGCGCTACTGTTCGTACTGGTTAGTTTGGCCACCGGCTTCCACGATCCGCCGTCCTTAACACTGAATGATGCAGTGACAGCTTTCCACTGCTCGCCCTTCCGTTCGAGAACCACAAGCAGGAAATCCGCGTCGGCCTCATCGTTCGCTAAAAGAAACCTGCGTAGTTCAAGTCTAGCCTTCATATCCTTCACAGAGTCTTCCAGCGCGGCATCCGGGACCTGTTGACCATTTACCTCGGAAGTCGCGGCTTTGATGAATAGCTTACCGAGGGTCTTATCAGCAGCGTGAAGTGTCCCTAGGCAGAGGACGGAAAGAACTGCAAAGGTACCGAAGAGGTTACGCATATGACCAACGTTCTCCATTTCTCCGATAGGTTCTATTTTGGACTTCTAGATCTCATTCAGTATAGCCGAAGCGCCATCCTTTTGGTCCTGCGAGCCGCATTCTTCTTCCCGGAGCCGTATCCGACCCTGCAAGGCGGGGCTCTCGCGCTGCTCGCAAAATCCAAAATCGCGAACTGCCGTCTTTCCAATACCCGCCACAAACACCCCTCCGCCCCTCACGCCCTGCTCTGCCCGGTTTCGCAAAGATCATTCTCACGTTACGCTGTCTGACAGTCTGGCAATACGAACGTCTAGGATGCCGCGGAAATGCGCTGCCGATCGTGCAGAGCATAGACGCGCTATGCCCGCTTCAATGGGGCCGCGGCATCGATGCCGCGGAAATGCAGACGCGTCCGGTAGAAGCGCACCTGGTAATAGCGGGCTTCAATGGGGCCGCGGCATCGATGCCGCGGAAATGAAGAATAGTTGGTTCGGAGAGAAGCCGATCCTGGGCTTCAATGGGGCCGCGGCATCGATGCCGCGGAAATACCATTACTTTCTCTTTGCCCGCTGCCATCGCCATAGCTTCAATGGGGCCGCGGCATCGATGCCGCGGAAATCTTGCTGGTTTAGGTGTTGGCGTCCAGGGCTATTCTGCTTCAATGGGGCCGCGGCATCGATGCCGCGGAAATGCCGCCACGCCGCGCGCCACGCGCCGCTGCTCGGCGCTTCAATGGGGCCGCGGCATCGATGCCGCGGAAATGAGTTGGAAGACGTTCGAATCCGGCTGCTGCGCAATGCTTCAATGGGGCCGCGGCATCGATGCCGCGGAAATCGGCTCAGAGAGCACGCGCTCCGGCAAGATAGCCTCGCTTCAATGGGGCCGCGGCATCGATGCCGCGGAAAT
>CAYRWE010000038.1:10940-28544 GCA_964427655.1 uncultured Solibacteraceae bacterium
GCTTCAATGGGGCCGCGGCATCGATGCCGCGGAAATGGGATCGGACTATCAGGCCGCCCTTACGCTGTACGGCTTCAATGGGGCCGCGGCATCGATGCCGCGGAAATCCGCCAAACAGTTTCCGGCCTCCGCGTACGTTCTCGGCGCTTCAATGGGGCCGCGGCATCGATGCCGCGGAAATCGAGCGCGACTCGCTGCGAGCCGAACTGGATGCACTGCTTCAATGGGGCCGCGGCATCGATGCCGCGGAAATAGGGGGGTTCGGAGCAAATTGAAAAACTAGTATTAGCTTCAATGGGGCCGCGGCATCGATGCCGCGGAAATCGAACTCATGAGTGCCAACCCGCGAACCCTACCGCGCTTCAATGGGGCCGCGGCATCGATGCCGCGGAAATGCCGTATTTCCAACGGCATTTGTGGTCAACGTGCAGGAGCTTCAATGGGGCCGCGGCATCGATGCCGCGGAAATGAAGGCACGCGTCAACGCCGTGAATGCCCTGATCCGGCTTCAATGGGGCCGCGGCATCGATGCCGCGGAAATAGCCACTCCCCTATCCTATTCTGTTTTCAAAGACCTGCACAACCGACCGCGAGCGGCCGCGAGTGCCACGCACGTTTGGTCGTCGCCCTCGGTCCCACGTCGCTGCAAGTTGTTCAAACTCATTCCACTTATCCCTTGCGAGCGGTCCCCGTGTTTTCTTCGCCGCCCGGCCGCTCGCACTGTCATCGCGTAATGAAAACCGGGTATTCCCCAGTCTCGCCCTCGAGGACCCTCCCCAGCAATCGCGCCTGCACTTCGAGCAGCCGCCGGTAGCTCACCCGGTATTCGAATATCGGATGCGTCACTAGAGAATCCATCCTCAACTCATATGCGTGATAGAAGCTTTTCCGCCCGGCCGCTGTCAGCGCTACCGCGTCCCCGGACCGCATGAAGTCCGCCGCCGTCACCATGCGCGTGTTGATGGCATTGATCACCGCCGAATCCACGATCAGCGGGCGAAACGGCTCCATCAGGTCCAGAGCCAGCGCCGGCCTCCCGAAGCGCGGCTGATGGTAGTAACCCATCATCGGGTCGAACCCCACCGCGTAGCACGCAATGGTCAGGTCCTTCGTCAACATGCTGTAGCCCAGCGACAGAAGCGCGTTCACCGGGTCGCGCGGGGGGCGCCGGTTGCGCCCTTCGAAATCGAGATGGAAGCCCGCCGGGGTCGCAGCTTCGTCTCCCGCCTTCAGCATGCCGTCGAAAGCGCCGAAGTAAAGGCGCGCCGCGTTTCCCTCGATCCCAAGCAACTCCTCCTCGCTGCCCGCCGCATCCGCGCGAAGCGCCATCTCCTTCATTTCACGCAAGGCGGTCTCCGGCGGCTCCGTGTGGTTTCGCAGCAGCATCGTGCGCTGATTGCGGATCTTGCCCCCCACCAGTCTGCGCGCCAGCTTCAGGCAGAACCAAGGCTCCGCCGCCAGACGAAACTGGGCCTGTCGGAGGAAAACATTCTTGGTCGACATCCCCGTCGTGATGCCATAGAACCAGCCGCCTTGCGAGAAGTAGCAGATCGGGATTCCCGCCTCACACAGCAACTGCGTCACCTGCGTGGTCACTTGGATGTTCCCCATCAGGTTGAGCTGCGAGATCTCGATGGGGCGAATTTCCTGGCGCAGCGTGTCCTTCTCTTTCACCTGCAGCACTTCCCCGGAGCGCCCCACTCTCAGACCCTGGATGTTCAGGTAAACTGGCCGCAAGTCAGCTCGCGGCGCGATCAGGCGGCGGGTCTCCTTGAGCGGCGGCTTGCGGGACACGCACAATTCTTCGAAGAGCGCCAGTTGACCTGTATCATCCGCCTCCGCGGCGTTACAGAGAGTGGTGGTCTCGCCGGGCAGGCAAATGGAGTTGAGCGAACAACCGGGACACTTGGGCGAATCATCGAGCGGCAGTGGAATCCGCCCAGACGCTGCAAGCGCCCAGGCATCGCGGATGGCCCGCTCGGTTTCTTCGATAACGCCTTCGGTCAGCGGGACGCGCACACGCTGTCGCGTGGCTGCGTAAAAGATCACGCCTTCCACCACGTGGTACCCGTTCTCGCGCAACACAATGGCCTGCACGGCGAGTTGTGCCCGGTCGGCTGGCCAAATCTGGATCCCTCCCTCGGTTTCGTACGGCTTGCCATGCTTGTAGTCGACGGGCGTCACGCAGCCCTCCTCGACCTCTAGCAGATCCATCTTGGCGATCACGCGCAGGCTATCGCTCGAAAGGGTGACCGCGCGCGTTTCGAGGGTCTCCTCCGCGAGTTGCTCCGGGGATGGCAGCGGCTTGCCGCCTTTGTCGACCCGCTTGTGCTGGAGTTTGCCTTCCACGGTGTCGGCGCTTTCCTGGAACAGGCCCTCCACCCATTCGTAGAAGAACAGACGCGGGCAGTAAACGAACTCGTTGACCATGCGGGCGGGCATGTAGTCTGGCAACTCGCGGGCGGGTTGTGCCGAGAATGGCGAGATGGGAAGTGTAGCCATGATTTACACAACGATGCAGGGCGCATCCACCGAGGAATAAGGCTTGCCCAGGGCCGTGATGACGCGGTCGCCGCGCCCCTCGGCCGGGCCCAGGTACACGAACAGGACCTGATCCTCGTTGTGGTGGATGATCCCCGACAACTCTCCTCTGAGCCGCGCCAGATCGGACGCGGTCAACTGGCATTCGAAAACCGAAAACTGGAGATGGTCCCCATACCCGCGCATAGCCTGAAACACCTTCCGCAGCCGCTTTTCGTCCGAGATGTCGTAAGTAACAAGGTAGGAGGAGCGCATTCAGATCATGCTCGAGAATAGCCCGAGCCCATAGAAACGGCCGCCCCCGATACAAAGCGGACCAGGAACCTTCACATCGCGGGCAGCCTTGTCGCGCCATCGGATGCGCACGTGATATCGCGGGAAGCGCTTCAGGTGGTCCGGCACGCCATATCGATCCGCCATATCGACTCCGGCCCAAAACCCGGTCTTCCGCCAATCCAACTCCGCGCACTGCGCCAGTTCTTCCGAGCATCCGGCATGAACAATCGCCTTGCGTAACAGCCCGTCGATGCGCTTATGCAGGCGATCCAGTAGCGCTTTCTGTTGCGCCGGATCGCGCCCACCTTCCATCCGCCGCCGAAGATGCGCCGGATCGTCGAACCCGGGCAGGACTACCGGTGTGACAGTAGCCCAAACCACCTCCGGACGCAGGTAGCGCTGCACCATGGCGTCGCGTTCAGGGATCAACGACAGCATTGCCGCCGGTTCGTCTGATCCCTCGGGATAAAGATCCCGGCCGGAGAGGTTCTTCCGCGCCCACGCGAACTCCCCGCCCATCGATCCCGAAAAAGAAGTCAGCATTAACCGTCGGACCGGGCCGATCCGGCGCGCCTCCGTGTCTCCGCGCGCCTCAATACTGGGAAGCGGAAGATAGGCGAAGCGATTCTCGCCGGCGGGATGCCCGAGAATGACGGCGTTTCTCTTCTCTTCTGGCCACCCCGACGCGCGCGCGGCAAACGCCCGACCCCCTGTGCCCAAGGCGGAGGCACGATACCGGTCTGTGGAACCCGTTTAGCTTGCGGGCGCGCTGTCGGCCTAATCGAGAACCGCTACCGCAACCGCTACCGCGCGCCCCGGCCGAACCCGTGGTAAACTCAAAGTTGCCATAGACTTGCGGAGGTGGCGGAATTGGCAGACGCACTAGCTTGAGGTGCTAGCGGGAGCAATCTCGTGGGGGTTCAAGTCCCCCTCTCCGCACCATAGATTTGAAGCCTGTAAGCTCGGTAGCTTACAGGCTTCTTTGTTTAGCGGGCGGCCACGTCGCAAAAGCGCAGCCGCTGGTCAATAAGGCGAGGAGTTTACTTTCCCGATTTAAATGCCACGGAGATCATAGCCCAGTTCCTGGGCGATCCCAGCGTTACGCATGCCGATGACAGTCCGGAGTGGGCCTGATATTCGTCTTCGACGACCAGCTTTGTGCCGGGGGGTTCCGGGATGAAATCCACGTTGACAGCCCCGGCGCCCGCGGAGACCGATGAGGCATCGCTCATGATCGCCGCGCTCACAATCAGATCGCCGTGCGAGTTCGTGCGCATCGTGCCGCTCTCGGGTTGATCCGACATGCCGAATTTGCCCGTCGCCGTATCCAGGGATTCTCTCTCGGATACGCCTGCATACTCGCGGATTACGATGCGCATGTAACCTGGATGATCGGGAACCACGGTGATCGTGTTCGTTCCCTCGTGTATGTAATCGGCAAAGAACATCGCAACCGTGCTGTCGGACGTGCTGTTGCCAATACTGGCCGCCTTGATATACGTGTTCCCCACGGTATCCGTGATCTGAAATGTGTGCAGGTAACTTTGCCCGGCGTAGATTGAAACGTTGATCCAGTTTCCGGCCTTATTGGCGGTCTTGAACGTGACCGCAGCCTTGGGCAGATTAATTTGCGAGTTGTAGTCGCAGCGCTGAACCAAGGTATAAGGACCTACGGTTTCCGGCTCGGCGGAGCACATCGTGATCTGCGCCTCCATTACCCCCGCGAATGCAATCAATAAGATGGCAGCGATTCTCATGCGTTTTCCTCGTCAAAAAATATGTTTAGGAGAGTTTGCCAAAAAACCTCCCGGATCCGCCGGCTGAGCTATGGGAGCCGCCTAACTGACTGCGCGATAACACGAGCAATTTGGCGGGGCGGCGACCTTTTTCAACAAACTACCAGGATAGGCGGCCAGCCGAAGAGCACCAATATGGAAATTGGTGGGGGGACGATACTATCGAATTTCAGTGAACCGGCTCCGAATTAGCCGAATATCCGTGCAGGCTCCCCAGCCGTGCCGGACGCGTTGTCCCGGCGAGGCAGGATGGCGGCCGCGGCGTATACTGGCCCTATCGGCCCTGAATTCCGGCCGGCACGCTATGCGAACTATCACCCTTGAAGAGCATTATGCGACTCCCGGCTTTCTCAATGGACCGGGCCGCGGTTTCGCGGAACGCGCGCGAAGGACCGGAGGCCGCATGGCCCAGATACTCGCGCAGCTTGGCGATCTCGGCGAAAAGCGAATCGCCGAAATGGATGCCGCCGGCATCGATCTCCAGGTCTTATCGCTCAACTCGCCGGGCATAGAGCAGTTGGACGCGCCCGAGGCGGCCGTGCTGGCCCGCGAAGCCAACGATTTCGTGGCGGCGGCGGTCGAACGCTATCCCGCGCGCTTCGCCGGGTTCGCTTGCATACCGCTCGCCGCGCCGGAGAAGGCCGCCTGCGAGTTAGAGTCGATGGCCGGCAAGCGCGGCTTCAACGGAGCCATCGTCAACGGCCACCACCAGGGCCGTTATCTGGACGACAAGTTCTTCTTGCCGTTTCTCGAGCGCGCCGAATCCCTCGGCGTTCCAGTCTATCTCCACCCGACCCAGCCGCCACAGCCGGTGGTCGAAGCATCCTATGGAGGCTTTGCCCCGGATGTAACTTACATGCTGTCCAACGCCGGCTGGGGCTGGCACATCGAAACCGCCATCCATGTGCTCCGCATGATCCTCGGCGGAGTCTTCGACCGCTATCCGAAACTTGAAGTCATTATCGGCCACATGGGCGAGGGGCTGCCCTTCATGCAGTCCAGGCTCGATATCATGACCAGGGAGATCACGGGGCTCGATCGGCCCATCAGCGAGTATCTTCGCGAGAACGTTTATTACACCTTCAGCGGCTTCAACTACACGGCGAACTTCCTCGACTTATTGCTGCAGGTCGGCATCGACCGGATCATGTTCTCGGCCGACTACCCCTATGGATCCATGGCTCAGGCGCGTGCGTTCCTGGACCGGTTGCCGGTCAGCTCCGCCGATAGAGAGCGGATCGCGCATGGCAATGCGGAACGCCTCCTGCGACTGTAAACCCGAGCCGCGAAACCCACGTTCCCCGAGACTCCCGAAGGGCAGAGCGCACCTGCGCCCTTCGCGCTCAGCCCAGGTGCCGGTCAAGAAACCTCGCCTGGGCTTCCAGCGCTTCCTTCGATTCGGGCAAGTGGAACGAATACCAGTGCGCGTGCGGCAGGGCATCGAACACCATGAGGTGCGCATCCACGCCCGCACGCAATAGCGCGCGATGGAAGTCCACGGTGCCGCTGAGGCAGATGTCCCGCGTGCCGGTCATGCAGAGCGTCGGCGGGAAGCCTTTCAGGTCGGCATACATGGGCGAGAGGACGGGGTCCCGGGGATCGGTCTTTCCCACGTAGGAGGCCAGCGTCTGGCCCGAGGGCGGCCGGAAGCCCATGAAGCCGGGGATGCTGAAGATGTGGCCGGCGTCTCCGGAGCGCGCCATATCCACGAACCCTGAGAAGAAGCCCAGCACCGCTGGCAGCGGCAGATTGAGTTTTCGCAACTGAACCGCCGTTTCAGCCGTGAGGATGGCTCCGGCGGAGGTGCCGTAAAGCCCGATCTTTTTCGGCGAGTAAGACTTAAGGAGTTCTTTGTAGACCGCCGAGCTATCCTCCACCGCCGCGGGGAACGGGAATTTCGGCGCCATCCGGTACTCCACCGAGATCACCCGCGTCCCGGTCAGGGCGGCGATGGGAATGGCTTCGAGGAACGATCCGGAATCGGTTTGGAACCCGCCGCCGTGAACGCAAATCAGCACGCGGTCCTTCTTGGCAGCGGAGGCGTTTTTCGGAGTGACGATCTTGGCTTTGACTCCCGCCACGGTGGTTCGCTCGATGTTCACCGGATAGACGACGCGCATCCGCTCGATGAGTTCGATCGATTCCTTCGACCCTTCGTCGGGCGCCCAACTGGTGCCGGTTACGAGCTTGTCATACGCCTCCGGCGACACCGTCCGGGGGACGGGAATGGTACGCGCGATGTGCACCGTGCCGTCGCGATCGATAGTAGTAGAGCTATCCGGCGGAGGGGTTTGAGCGCCGGCCCGCTGGGAGAGAACCGCGGGCAAGGCGAATAAGGAAGCCAAATCTCTTCTGCGCATACGTCCGATTTTGGCACAGCCGGGTGGGGCCATGCTTTAGCTTGCCCAGCCGCCGGGCGCAGCCCGCTACGCGCAAACGCTGCCGACGGCGTCGATCTTCTCTTCCGTCAGATACCCATAGCGGTTCACCCACACGCGCCGCTCGGATGCCTGGTACGCCACGTCCAGGCGCGCCCGAAAATCTTCGAACGGGCCATAGCCATGCGCCAGCGCGTAAACCGGAGTCTTCCCGGCGGCCTTCTGCGCGGCCTCAATCTTGACACGCTGGGCGTTGCGGCCGACCGGGTGCGGCGTCTCCGGGCCGGGGTAGTTGTAGTCGGCGAGATGCGGAAAGCCGTCATCGTCCGCGATTCCGAGGATCCGCACCAGCTTGCGCACCAACAGGGCGCCCGAGATACGCGGGTTGGCCTCCATCAGCGCGTCGCCGTAAAAGCGCACGATCATGGGCCAGTGCATGGTGTAGAACTTGACGCTGATGCCATCGCAGTAGGGCGCTACTTTGCCGTAGTCCATGCCCGAAGCGAACGAGAACGGCGGCGGGAAGGCGTTGGGGACCAGCTCCTTGCCGCGAGGAATCGCCGCGCGGAAGCCCTCGAGCAGTTCCTTGACCAGCGCGGCTTTGAAGCGTCCCAGGTCGGCCAGGCCCTCGTTTTGGCTCATGAACGGAAGCAGCACGAAGCTCGCCGAATCGAGTTCCCTATCGGTCAGTTCCCCGTGCAGATGCCGGTAGAGATCTCCCGCCGCTCGCCGCATGCGCTCGAAGTCGAAGCCCAGGCGCACGGCCGCCGCCTGCGCGGGCGCGCCGAAATCGAGAAACGCGTCATCCAGAAAATATTGCGGATACTCGGGCCAATCTACGCGGATGCCATCGATCTCGGGGTACTGCTGGCAAAGGTCGGCGATCAGCGTCTCGGTGTAGCGGCGGATCTCCGAGGACGCCAGGCTGCCGTTATTGCCGACGTGGCGTTTCGGCATGCTGCCATCGGGGAGCCGCGGACGGTCCTCATCGATGGGGCCGCCCGCGCTGACGACGTAATCGGGCGGGCTGCACGACTGGATCTGAAAATAAGTCTTGAGCCCGGCGGCCTTGGCGGCGCGCAGGAAGTCGCGCACGATCCCGCCCTGGCTGCGCGTGAGGTTATCGGCCGCGCTGGGCTGGTAGCGGAGCCCCTGGTAGAGCCTCAGGTTGGGGACGAAGCTCGGCGCCGAGCGCGTGTAGATCTCGCGCTTACCCCACAGCGGCCGGTCGAGCAGACGCACGCCGCCGGCGCCCGCGTCGATAGGCGGCTGGCGCTGCCCGTGCTCGCGATCGGAAGGCTCCATCACATAAGGCGACGTAGCCACGGCCGTGGCGCGGGCTCGCGTTTTCACATTGCGCAAGACCTGCTCGATTCCCTCCACCTGGTAATCTTCGGGCATCACGGTGATGCCGACGAAGCGTTCGCGCGGGCTGGCCGGGAGCGCGGCCGAGGCGCACAATGCCTGCAACAAGGTTCGGCGGGTGAGCATCTGAGTTCCAGTATAAAGGGGGGGAGAGGGTGGGTTGGAGAAATACTGGAAATGCATGGTTTTTCAGTAGGCACGCGTAAGCGGAGGTGTTAATCTGCCTCTGTGAGGCCAGATCCGACTCAGCGGGGCAACCCACATCAGCTTACGATTCGACAACACGTCTTCCCCAAGGCAAGCATCTCGCGGTTCGCTGGCGCAGACGGTAAGATCACGGTGAAACTGTGCGGCGATACCGGCGAGCAAAGGCTCGACCCAGGTCACAGCATATTCTGTGTCCAGCGCCTTTGGGATCAGCGCAGCGAAAAGGGCCTCATGAAGGACATTGAGGACAGCTTCCAGCCGCTTGCGGACAAGGTTGTCAGCGGTCTCACGCGCCTTGACCTTCAACAAAATCTCGTGGCCACACGGTTTTTCGCCCTCTGGTTGTTCCGCACTCAGCTCAAGTACAACCCGTTTTCCGATCAAACTGTCAATGGCGTCCACGGTGAGCAACTGACAACGGACCAGCAAGAGCGGCTGGAAAAACAGGGCGGAGCCTACATTCGTTCTGACCAGTCCATGCCCGGGAGGTTCCTCGCGGGGCTGCATACTCTAATGGCAATCGACGCTGTCGTAGCGCGCCTTCAGGGAACCGCTTGGGGAATCATCAGAGCAGGTGAAGGCGAGTTCATCTGTCCAGACACATTCGGGCAATTGGCCGCGATTCCAGTCACGCCTGCGGCATCCTTATACCTCGGTGCCGGAGACGCGATGATATCGAGACAGGAAGTAGCGCGCTGGAATCGCCTCGCTCAGGAGTCTGCGAGGTCGTACCGCCTCGCGCGCGACTTCACCTCCTGCCCGCTATAATCACTTGCTGCCTTCCGGAATTGCCAAAAGCGTCCACTTGCCGTATTACGCCAGTCCAGAGGCTTCGCGGTGCCGGTGCTCACTACCCGGCGCGACGGATCTCGTCTCGAATTACTCGCCGTAGAGTCGTCTCCAGAGATTCCTGCTTCCGGTGCATGAAGCTGCGTAGCGCTTCGTTGATGAGCGTCTGGTAATTCCCGCCGCTGGCGTCATCCACTTGCTGGCGAAACCAGTCCAGAACGTCGTCGTCCAGCCGAATTGTTACCCGAGTCTTCCCCTTCGGCACCTTTATGACTGGTCCGCGCTTGCCTTTGCTGAAATCATATTCCCTCTTCATATTGCTGCACCTCTCTGCGGGTCGCGAGGCGGGCCGAAATCGGCCGAACCCGCCCGTTGCGCCAGGTGTAAACGACCACTAGGATGCGACCTAGAGAATCCATACCGATGCTTATCCAGCGCTCTTCGTCCTCGCCTTCGTCGCGAATGGATACCGTGTGCACGTCTTCCAGCGCGGTCACCGCGTCGGCGAAGCGAACACGGTGCTTGCGGAGATTCGCTCTGGCTTTGGCGGGATCCCATTCGGTCTCCATCCAGTGCACTATTGTACACCGCGTCTACCGGGACTCGCCACGGGCGCTTGGCTCCTGACCGCCGCCCTAAAACCCGTACAGCCTGGCTGGATTGTCCACCAGTATCCGCTTCCGCACGGCCGCGTCCGGCGCCCACACGGCAAGCTGGTTCAGCACCAGCCCATCGTCGATCGCGAGCAGCGGCGCCACCTCGGACGGCCCGCGCGTTGCCGTCGAATCGGGATGCGGCCAATCCGTGCCCCACACGATGCGGTCCGCGTTCGCCGCGATCAATGCCTTGGCAAACGGGATGACATCCGCGTAGTCGGGCGGGCGCGTGGAAGCGCGGTAGGCGCCCGAAATCTTGACGTAGGCTTTGCCCGAGCGCACCAGTTCCACGAGGTCCGCGAGGCCCGGCTGCTCCATCCCGAGCGCCGTCCGCAGGCCGCCAAAGTGGTCGAACACCACCGGCACCGGCGAATCCTCAACCAGGTCCCGTATGCCCGCTATGACCGGCAGGCCGGTGTACATCTGGATGTGCCAGCCCAGGCGCTTGACGCGCGCGCTGAAGGCCTGGAAACGGCGGCGGGCAATTTCTGGATCGGTCTGGCCGGCAGTGGCGAGATTCAGCCGGATGCCGCGCACGCCGGCTTTCGCCATGGCGTCCAGGTCGCGTTCGGGAGTTTGTTCGTCGATCACCGCCACGCCGCGGGCATTCGCGCCGCGCGCCGCCATGCCGTACAGCGTGGCCGAATTGTCCGTGCCGTAGACGCTGGGCGTCACAATCACCACGCGCTCCATGTGCAGCGCGCGCTCGAGCGCCGCCATTTCGGAGGGAAGCGCCGTCTCCGGCGTATAGCCGCGGCCGGCCCAGAAAGGAAAGCGCGCGGGGTCGCCAAAAATGTGGGTGTGGCAATCGCAGGCCTGGGGAGGTACCGCGAAATTCACGGGCGTGCGCGGCAGCGAAGCTTTCCCGAAGCCCGCTCGCAGGCCCGCGGCGATTCCCAGGGAACCGGCCAGGACCTCCCGGCGCGTCAGCATGGCCGGTCCATCCCGGCTCACGGTTTCGGCTGGGGAGCCGCCTGCGCCTGCATCTTTTCGATTTGCGCCAGTTGGGCGCGCACCGTCTCGGCATCGGAGGCGTTCGGGCGATATTGCAGGTAGGCGCGCAAGTGATCGGCCGCCGCGGTGTAATCGTGGCGCTGCGCCAGAATGACGCCCAGCAGGTGCTCGGAATCGGGAACGTCGTGGCGCGTGTCCAGCCGCTCGGCCTCGCGCGCGCTCTTTTCGGCGGCGTCCACTTCCTTGAGGTTGAAATGCGCTACCGCGTTGAAGAAGAACTCGCGCGGATAATCGAAGGGATCCAGCTTCAGCGCGCGGTCGCTGAGGTCCGCCAAATCCTTCCATTGCTGCGCCTGAAGTTCGAGCAACGAAAGCGTCAGGTATGGCTCGATGAATTTCGGATCCGCCTCAATGGCCGAGTTGAACGATTTCCTGCCCTCGTCCGTCTGGTTCTGGCGAACTTGCAGCTTCCCCAGCTCGCACCAGGCCGCGGCATACTTGGGGTACAGCTCGACGGCCTTCTGGTAATCCTTGGCGGCATCCTCGATCTTCTGCTTCTTCACGGCTTCCTGGCCCTTCTCGAAGGCCTTGTGCGCGTCCTTGGGCGCGGCCAGCGAAACGGCGCTGATGGCGCTGCCCTCCGATTCGCCGACGCGGTGCAGAAGAATGGTGCCGATATTCGGATCGTCGAGCGACCGCCGGTTGAACAGGCTCACCGCCTGCGAACGGTAGCCCGCCACCCGGGCGCGGATCTCGCAATTCGAGAGATTCGCTCCGCTCCCGCCGCCCGACGCACCGCCCATCGTGTCCATCCCACCCATGCCGCCGCCTCCGCCCATGCCGGACTGTCCCATGCCGCCCGTCCGGCCCATGCCGGACGATCCGCCGCGCCCGCCGTAGCCTCCCGGTCCGGTCTCGCTGGCATCCTGGAACACTCCGCCGGTGGAGCCGAGCTGGAGAGAAAAGTAGCCCTTGCTATCGGCGTACCCTTCCGCGTGCGAGCTTCCGTTGCACACGCGCTCGATGACCACCTCTTCAGTGGGCGGCGTCCCGTCTTCGCGCATCACCCGCCCGCTAATGTAGATCGGCCGATTGATGGGCGGCGAGGTGGTGGTGGGATTGGTGTTTCCCGTCGAATTGCCCGTCGTCCCCCCAGGGATGCTTGGGCTGCTGCCCGTACTGCTCCCTCCCGAAACCGGCGCCGTGGAGGTTCCGCCCCGCGCTTGCCCGAAACCCGGCTGCGGCAACAGGCCCGCTCCGGCCAGAAGCGTAACGATTGTCATCCCGAATCGCGCCAACATGGCATCTCCCCTTGCTGCGGTCATTATGTCACAGGCGCCCCGGCCGGTCGGTTCGATTCCGCAATCTCGCCGGCCCGGTAGTGCCCGGGGCGCGGGTGGGCTATGCTGGTTTTCCATGCCCGCCTTTTCTTATGGAAACGATCCCGCCAAAGTCGCACGCTACCGCACCTTCTGGAGCCGCAGCGAAACGCGGCGGCCCTTGGTCGCCTTTACCCTGACGGGCTGGTTTCCTCTGAACGATTTCGCGGTGTGCCGCTCCTGGGCGCCCGGCAGCGAGCTCACCCCGGAGAGGATCGACCCGGCCGAGTTTCTGGACGACCACATCCGCATGCTGCGCGAGGGCGAGACCATGGACGATGACGCCATTCGCGGCGCCTGCCCCGCGCAACTGGCCTTTCCCTGGCTGCCCGGCATGCTTGGGGCGAAGGTCCGGATTCTCCCCGGAAGCGTGGTGGGCGAGGAGCGGCATGTGCCGCTCGAGGAGGCGCTGGAGGTCCGTCTCGATCCCGCCAATCCCTGGTTCCGCAAATATATGCAGTTCGGCGAAGCCCTGGCCGAACGCGCGCAAGGCGCGTTTCCGGTGAGCCACGCGGGCGAGATCGGCCCCACCGATCTGCACGCGCTCCTGCGCGGAAGCACCGAGAGCCTGCTTGACCCCACCGACGATCCCGCCGCCACCGCCTGCCTGCTTGAAAAACTGGGCGTCCTCTTCGCCGAGCTGACCCAGGAGTTCTGGAAGCGCGTGCCGCTCTTAGAGGGCGGCTACTTCGACGCCCAATATTGCCTGTGGGCGCCCGGCAGCATCATGCGCATGCAAGAGGATGCCACCGCCACCTATTCGCCGCGCCTGTACCGCCGCTTCGTCCAGCCGGTGGACCGCGCCATCGCCCGCCGCTTCGACAACGCCTTCATGCACCTGCACTCCACCTCGATGTTTCTGCTGGACGCGTTCCTGGAGATCGCCGAGATCCGCTGCTTCGAGATCAACCGCGACGTGCTCGGCCCGCCGCTCGCCGCCATGATCCCCCACTTCCAGCGCGTGCAGCGGGCCGGCCGTCCGCTCCTCATCCGCGGATCGTTCAGCCCCGAGGAGATGCGCCTGCTGATGGATTCCCTCGATCCGCGCGGCCTGATGACGCTCATCATCGTGCAGAGCATGCGGGAAGTGGAACCGCTGCGTCCGCTGGTGGGGCTGTAAGCGCGTCTGTCTTCACACCGGCCGCGGAACGCCGGCATTTCCCAGGAGTTTCATCAAAGCTGAAAGCGTATCGTTTGCCGGAGTGGGAATGCCCAGCGCCGATCCGCGCCGCGACACGTAGCCGTTGAGCGAATCGATTTCCGTCGCTCTTCCGCGGCCGATGTCCTGCGCCATCGAGGAGAGCGCGCCGCTCATCGCTTCGCCCAAACGGAAGGTAGCCTCCACCAGCTCGGGATCGTCCAGGGCGACTCCTTCGGCGCGAGCCACCGCAACGCTTTCGGCGATGACGCGCCGCATGATCTCGCACAGAGGCTCGAACCCGATGATCGAACCGTACCGCGCGCGCGTCAAAGCGGAGATGGCATTGTAGGCGCAGTTGATCGCCATCTTGGCCCACAGCTCCGCCTCGATGGCATTGGAGATCTTGCAGGGAATTCCGGCCTTCTTGAACATCCCGGCCAGCGGCTCCAGTTCAGAAAGCGGCGGCCATCCCCGGCGATGCCCCATCACCAGATCGCCGCGGCCGGCGTGCTTCAACCGGCCGGGAGCGCTCATCGAGACAGCCACATACACCGCCACGGGAACCGCGCGGAGTCCCGTCGCGGCGTAAATCCGATCGACGTTATCGACGCCGTTCTGCAAACTCAGAACCGTGGCACCGGGAGAGAGGAACGGGCCCATCTGGCGAGCGGCCGTTTCGGTATCTACCGTCTTCACCGAGAAGAGCACTACCTGGGAGCCGTGCACTCCGGCCATATCCGAGGTTGCCCTCACCGGGATGCGCTGGCAGCCGGCCGCTTTTTCCACCACCAGACCGCCGCCCCCGATGGCTTCCATGTGTGCCGGCCGGCCGATCAACGTCACCGGGGCCCCGGCCTGCGCCAGCATTCCACCGAAGTAGCAGCCCACCGCGCCCGCGCCTACCACCGCTACCGCCGGCCATTCGTCCATCCGCATGCGGAACCATATTAGCGCAGCAGCCGGAAATCCTTGAATCTCCGGCTTTTTCGTGCAATCATATAGTTGTAGTTTGTCAGTTCCGCTAATTTGGGCTTCTCGCATAGTTCGGCGTTCAGCGTTGCCGTCTATTCTGTCCTGTCCTGACTTCGCTGCTCTGCAAATTCCAGAAAAGAGAATTAGATGAAGAATATTTTTGTAGGAAACCTCAGCTTCGGGGCTACCGAAGATGCGGTTCGATCCATGTTCGAGGCTTATGGCACCGTTGACCGTGTGAACGTCGTGACGGACCGCGATACCGGGCGGGCCAGAGGCTTTGGATTCGTCGAGATGAGCAACGATGGCGAAGGCGAAAAGGCTATCGCTGCCTTGAACGGCCGGGAACTCGATGGCCGGGCTCTCAACGTCAATGAAGCGCGTCCGAAGGAAGAGCGCGGCGGCGGCGGCGGCGGGTACCGCGGCAATAGCGGCGGCGGTGGCGGCGGCCGGCAGAAGCGCTGGTAAGCAAGCCCAAGGGTGTACCAAAGAGGGGGTGGTTCTCACCCCCTCTTTTGGTTGACACCCCGATTCCGCGCGACGGAGAATAAAGATGGGAATGAATACAGTTCCGGCGCCGATCATCAAACGCGAGGGCATCAACTGGGTGTCCGTTACCGCGTTTATCGTATTCCACGCAGGGGCCGTGGTGGCTCTTTTCTTCTTTAGCTGGCCGGCCTTCTTTACGGCTGCGGGCCTCTACTGGCTATCTTTAAGCCTAGGAATCGGCATGGGTTATCATCGCCTGCTGACCCACCGTTCCTATCAGGCGCCGAAATGGATCGAGTATTTTCTGGCCTTCTGCGGGACGCTGGCCCTGGAAGGCGGACCGATTTCCTGGGTTGCCACGCATCGCATCCATCACCAGTTCTCCGATAAGCCCGGCGATCCGCACACGCCCAACGATGGAAAATGGTGGTCCCATATCGTCTGGATGATGGTGGGTGACGCCACCCACAACAAGACTTCCGAGTTCGCGCGTTACGCCATGGACCTTCGCGACGACCGGTTCATGGTCTGGCTTTCGAAGTATAATTACGTGCCGCTGATTGTTTTGTCGGCTCTGTTGCTGGCTCTTGGCGGCCTACCGTTTTTGCTTTGGGGAGTATTTTTCCGAGTGACCGTGGGACTGCATGCCACGTGGATGGTCAATTCGCTGACGCATTTTTGGGGCGGGCGCCGCTTTGCCACGCGCGATGGTTCGCGTAACAATTTGCTGGTCGCGCTGCTCAGCTTCGGCGAGGGCTGGCACAATAACCACCATGCCTATCCGACGTCGGCCCGCCACGGGCTTGCCTGGTATGAGATCGACATCAGTTGGATGACGATCCGGCTCTTGCAGATGTTGGGATTGGCCAAGGCCGTTCAAGTCGCCAGGCTGTAGAGATTGTAATTATAGTTGTGATAGAGAGGAGATAACCTATGGCTACAAGATCGCGTACCACCTTCAAGAAACGGCAGAAGGAAATGGCTCGCGCGGAGAAGCAGCGCGAAAAGGCCGCCAAACGGCAGCAGCGCAAAGAGGGCGAACACGTCCCTGAGCCAGAGGTTACACTCGAAGAGGCGGAGATCCTGCGCTCGACCTAACGGGGATCGTAACGCTAAGAAAAGATTAGGCCAGAACCAACCCGGAGGGTAGTTCTTCTCCGAAGATGCGCCCCAGGGCGCGATCGTCTTCTTCTTCACCTTCCAGTTCCGCCAGCAGCCGCACCGCGTGCGGCAGGGTTTCCAGCTTGTGCCGTACGGCGGAGCGCGTGGCGGCCGGGAGATCGCGCGTGGGGTCTTCGGTATGGCGTGCCATGGCTGCCAGCGCATCGCCGGCATTAGCGACGCTCAGCAGCGCTTCAGCCCAGCGCGTCGCAGTCGCGGGCGGCACCACCAGGTTGCTCGGCCCGTAGAACAGCCTGCGCGCTCCCAGCCGCGAGAGGCACCACAGCTCGCTTTCGCGGAAATCGCCAGCCTTGACGCGCTTGATGAGCGCATCGCCCAACTCGGTCTTAGTCCCCAGCGGCAATAGCTCCAGGCTGGCTGCCGCGCGCCACATCTCGCGTAGCAGCGAAGGGTTGATGCGCGGAGCCTTCTTGCTGCCGCGCGGCAGCAGGAAGCCCGCCAGACGCTGATACAAATCGGTCTGCTGGTTGCGGTTGAGCCCGCCGGCCACACGTCCCCAAAAGATCCACCAATCGATCTCGCATTGCGCGTGGTTGGCGAAGCTCAGCCCGGCGTAGTAGATGCGCCGCGTCTGCTCGATCCGGAAATCGTCGCCCGGATAGCCGAAGCCCGGACGCAGGCAGAAGCCGGCCAGGTTCAGCCAGCGCATCTCGTAGGCGGGGCTCTTCTTGCGGCCGTCGGCGGCGGCCAGAAACCCGTCCGCGAGTTGTCGTATGGCCGAAAGCGGCCAACTGTTGCGCCCCAGCCCCATGGTCTGTTCCAGGCGCGCGGGAACCTCTTCCGGCGTGGCCGGCGACTTGCGGTTGGGCGAGAATACCGCCTCGACGAATTCCAGCGAATCCTTGAGCGCCTGCTCGCTCACCACCGCCGCGGCTTTGCGCTCCGGCACGGCTTGCGCCGCTTGTTTGCGCAGCTCGAACTGCAAGCGCCAGCGGTTGTCGCCGATCTTCGATTCGCACCACGTCTCGAGCGTGCCGATCTCGGTGAGGCGCGCGCCCAGCTTGACCGGAATCAGCCGCTCCTCGGCCTTCTTGCCGAAGCGGATCACCGCGTTCAAAGGCGCGTGCACGTGCAACTCGGGGTCGTCCGTGTGAAACTGGAGCACCTCGCCCAGCCTGTCCTCCGTGCGCGTGAGCGAGCTGTACAGCCGGAAGGAGACCGGCCGGTTGGCCACCAGTTGCAGCGCGTCGTTATCGATCTCCAGAGCCACGCCCTCCTCGGCCCCGCGCGGCACCAGGCAGACCGCTGGAAAGCATCCGTCGCGCGGCGGTCCGAGCGCGATGTAATAGGTTCGCGGCAGCCCGCCGCGCACCAGCACTCCGCTGCCGGTCGAGCGCACGTACGAGTAGTAGGCCGCGCCCCGTGCCACGGCCAGATCCAGGTCGATATTCTCCAGGATTTCGGGGCGCCGTCCGTACCATTGCCCCACCACGTCCGCCACGCGCTCGCGCAGAATCTCCGGAATGAAGAAGCCGCCGT
>CAYRWE010000039.1:0-28075 GCA_964427655.1 uncultured Solibacteraceae bacterium
CCATCTTCAACGACGTGAGCGCGCGCGATTTCCAGATGGCCACCAGCCAGTGGATCATGGGCAAGACCTTCGACACGTTTGCGCCGTTTGGGCCGGCCATCGTCACCGCCGACGAGATCGAGGACCCTCATAACCTCGACATTTCGCTCACGCTGAACGGCGAGGTGATGCAGCATTCCAACACGCGCAACCTGATTTTCCAGGTGCCCAGGCTGATCGCTTTTCTTTCGAGCGTCTTCACGCTGGAACCGGGCGACATCATCGCCACGGGGACCCCGGGCGGGGTCGGATTTGCCCGCAAACCTCCGCGCTATCTCAAGGCGGGCGACCAGGTGACGGTTCGGATCGAGGGGCTTGGCGAATTAAGCAATCCGGTAGTTACCGAGGCACGGGAAGAATTGTGAGATAACTGACAATTCCTTGGTCGGAAGTTTGATTCCTAACTTTTTTTTGGGTATCGTCTAGCGACACCCATGAGACTCTTTCCACTTACTGTTGCATTTCTCAGCATAACGGGCATGGCCTTGGCCCAGACGCCCACGATCAAGTCCATTCAAAACGCCGCGAGCAATCTGCCAGTCGGACTCCCTAATTCCGGTGTGGCCCAGGGATCAATCGTCGCCATTTACGGCACGAACCTGGGACCCTCCACTCTGGTAGTCGCGTCCGGTGCGTGGACCAGCACGCTGGCTGGCACCTCGGCGGCCGTTACGATCGGCGGCCAGACCGTCAACCTTCTGATCTACTACACTTCGGCCGGGCAGGTCGGGGCATGGCTTCCCGACAACACACCCACCGGCACGGGAACGGTTAAAGTAACCTATACGGGCGGCAGCGTCACCGCGCCGGTAACTGTCATCCAGAACGGCATCGGGATCTTCACCTGGAACCAGAACGGAGCCGGAGAGGCGATTCTCTCGTACAACTCGGATTACTCTCTCGTCACGACTACAAAAGCCGCCAACGCCGGCGACGTACTGGATCTTTGGGCCACGGGGCTCGGCCCGGTGAGCGGAAGCGAGCCGACTAGCGGCGACATGCCGAGCATACCGCTAAAGGTATGGGTCGGTGGCGTGGCCGCAAACGTTCTATACCGCGGCCGTTCCGGATATATCGGGGAAGATCAGATAGCCTTCACCGTGCCGAGCGGCGTGACCGGGTGCCAGGTTCCAGTGGTGCTTCAGATCAACAACTATGTGAGCAACACCACCACCATGCCCATCTCGGCCAGCGGGCGTGTCTGCACACCAACCAATTCGGCCCTTTCTTCGACTACCCTGCAGCAACTGGTAGGGAAATCGCAGGTCAGCGTGGGCGGCGTCAGCCTGACGCGCGGCACTTCTGTAACGGCGGGTATCGCCGGCCTCCCATCGACCACCACCAAGTCGGACACCGGCAGCGCCTCCTTCACGAAGATCTCGGTTTCCGGAGACCAGCTTCTGGGCTTCGTGGGGACCACTTCCATCGGCGCCTGCACAGTGGCCGTTTACACAAGCGAGACGTTCAGCGCGTTAACGGGGTACACCTACACGAGTCTCGATGCCGGTGCGTCTATCGCGGTCAGTGGACCCAACGGGTCGCGCACGCTAGCCAAGAACACCTCCGGCGGCTCGATCGTTTATTCCGCCACCCTGGGGAACGGGACGCCCGGTAACTATCTCGACGCCGGAAGCTACACCGTCACCGGGCCGGGGGGAGCCGACGTGGGATCCTTCAGCGCGTCGGTGAATATCCCCACTGCGCTGGTGTGGACCAACCAATCGAGCATTACTACGGTGAACCGGGCCAGCGGCGTGACCGTCACCTGGACCGGCGGAGATTCGGCGTCGTTGGTGGAGGTCGTTGGAGCGAGCTACTCGATCGATGCGAGCGAAAACGTCGCCCTGGGAGTCTTCACGTGCTATGCTCCCGTCGCGGCGCAGACCTTCACGGTGCCGCCGCCGGTCCTGCTCGCCCTGCCGGCCAGCAGCACAGTCTCGGGGTTCACGATCCCGGGATCGCTCAGTCTGTATAACAGCACGGCCCCAGTCCTCTTCAGCGCCTCCGGGCTGGACTACGGCTTTTTGTCCACTTCGGTCACCAGTTCGATCACGCCGACTTACCAGTGAGAGCTGTCTTGAGGGGAGCGCGTCCGCCGCAAGCCGGGGGCCGCTCCCCCGTATTTTCCTCCCCGCCTTCGTTTCCCCAGTCCTACCGGTACCCAGGCTCTCAAGTACCCGGTCAGTACGGACGGGTATTGGTTTGCCAATAGCGTCCCGCAATACTGGTATTGCGGACGGAAAATATGACCATCGAATGCAATACTCGCGAAGACCTGATGCTCGAATACATACGCGCCGGAAACCGTCTGGTGGATCTGAAGAAGAGCGGCGGGGCGCTCCCGCTCGTGTCGTCGCAGGACCTGGCTTCGATGCTCATCAAGCGGGCTTTGGAGCAGCGTACCGAGGCCCGCGACAAGCTGCGCAAGCACTGCGACTGCCACGGCTGCTGAGAGCGCGCGCGAGCGGCCGATGCCGCGGCGGCCTGTTGCGCCGCGCGGGGGCGGACGCGTACCATCGAATGCGTGACCGATAGCCAACCGCTGCGCGATCTGCCGGCCGTGCACGAAGTGCTCGAGCGGCTACCCGCCGCCCTGGAGCGCTTCCCGCGGGCCCTGGTGGTGAACGAAATCCGGCGCGCGCTCGACCAAACGCGGGACCAGATTCGCAAGGGCGTCGAGAGCCGCCGCATTCTCCCGGTCGAAGAGCGCGTCGAAAAATCGCTGCGCGCGCTCGAGACCCCTTCGCTGCGGAGCGTGATCAACGCTACAGGAGTGGTGCTGCATACCAACCTGGGGCGCGCGCCGCTGGGGGCGCTAGTCCCGATTTCCGGCTACTCCAACCTGGAATACGATCTGGCCGCCGGGCGCCGCGGCCGGCGCGACGCGCACACAGCGGGCCTCCTGGAACGGCTGGTGGGCGCGCCGGGCACCGCGGTGAACAATAACGCCGCGGCCATATTCCTGGCGCTGAACGAGCTGGCGGCGGGCGGGGAAGTGGTGGTCTCGCGCGGCGAGTTGATCGAGATCGGCGATGGCTTTCGCATTCCCGAGATCATGGAGCGCTCCGGTGCAGCGACGCGCGAGGTGGGCACCACCAACCGCACGCGCATCGAGGATTACGAGGCCGCCATTAACGAACGCACGCGCCTGCTGCTGCGCGTTCACCCCAGCAACTTCCGCATCACGGGCTTCACCGCGCGGCCCTCGCTCGAAGAGCTCGCTGCGCTAGGCCGTCGGCGCGGAGTGCCGGTCTACGAAGACTTGGGCAGCGGCTGCGTGGCCGACCTGCGGCCTTTCGGCGTGGAGGAGCCGCTGGTAGGCGCGAGCCTGGCGGCGGGCGCTGACCTGGTCTCCTTCAGCGGCGATAAGCTCTTGGGCGGCCCGCAGGCGGGCATACTGGCGGGCCGGCCCGAACTGGTAGCGCGGCTGCGGCGCAATCCGCTCTACCGCGCTTTGCGGCTGGATAAGCTGATCTGCCAGGCCCTGGAACAGAATCTGCGCAACCTGCTGCTGGAACGCTGGGACCGCGTGCCGGCGCTGGCCATGATCCGCCAGCCGGCGGCCGAGATTCGCACGCGCGCGGAGGCGCTGGCGGCGCGGCTGCCGGAGCTGCGCGCCGGGATTGTTCCGGGAGAATCGGTGATTGGCGGCGGCGCTACTCCCGAGCAAGCCATCCCGACCTGGCTCATGGCCGTGGAATGCGCGGATTTAGCGGAGGCCGAACGACGCCTGCGCGCGGGCGATCCGCCGGTGCTGGCGCGCATTTCGAACGACCGGCTGGTGTTCGATTTACGAACGGTCTTTCGCGAAGAAGAAGATGCCCTGGCGGCGGCGCTGATTGCGTGGACGGCTCAGGCCCGTTCCTGATAGGTGCCTTCGGAGGTGTTGACGCGGATCTTTTCGCCCTCGGTGATGAAGGGCGGCACCTGTACCACCAGACCGGTTTCGGTCTTGGCCGGCTTGGTAACGTTCGAAACGCTGGCACCCTTCAACCCCGGCTCGGTTTCGACAACAGTCATATCCACGGTGGCGGGCAGCTCAACGCTGATGGCCTTACCCTCGTAGAACTCCACGGCCACGTGCAATTGCGGAATCAGGTATTGCGTGGCGTCGCCGAGGATCTCCTTGGTGAGATGCATCTGGTCGAAGGTCTCGGTGTTCATGAAATAGAAGTACTCGCCATCGTCGTACAGGTATTCCATTTGCTGCTCGTCGAGCTGGGCCTTCTCCACGCGATCTTCGGAGGAGAAGCGGTGCTCGATCATGGAACCCGACCGCAGATTGCGCATCTTCGCCTGCACGAAACCGCGCAGATTGCCGGGTGTACGATGGTTCACGCTGAAGACCGAATGCAGCTCATTATTGAATTTGACGACCATTCCCGGACGCAGTTGTGTTGACGAAATCATGCACGCTCCTCAGCCAATTTCGAATTGAAAATACAGTATAACAAGCGGCGGCGTCGGGACGTCGCGGGCCATGGGGCCGGGAGCGGCGGGCAAGATGCCAAGAATGACTATCGCATCGAGAGCGAAGCGACAGCCGAGGTCGTGCTACATTGCAGAAAGTGGCAGAGCGCACACTGTATCAAGTGCTGGCAGAAACCGCCCGCCTGTATGGCGACGCGCCAGCGCTACGCCAGCCCACGGGCACGAACGAGGGCGGGTATCTGGTTTATTCCTGGAACCAATACAAGACCGCGGTGGAGGAGATCGCCGCCGGACTGCGCGTATTGGGTCTGGGCAAGGGCGACGTGGTCGCCTTGAATTCGGAGACGCGGCTGGAGTTCTACCTGGCTGACCTGGGGATCGTGACCAACGGCTCGGTGGCCGCCGCGCTATACCCGAGCTATCCGCCCAAGGACCTGCTGCGCACCCTGGAGAACATCGGCGCCAAGGCGCTCTTCGTGGAGGATCCGCGAACCTATCTGCTATTAAAAGATGCGCCCGTCCGCCACTGGATCCTGCTCACCGGGTGGGTGGAGGGCGTGCTCACGCTCGAAGACGTGCGCGAGATGGGGCGCGAAGTCATGGCGCGCGATGCGGAGCTGGTTCGCCGCCAGCGCGAAGAAACGCGCCCGGAAGATGCGGCGATTCTCTACCTTACTTCCGGCGCCACGGGCGAGCCCAAAATGGCACTGGTGACTCACCAAGCCATCAGCACCAACGTGGACATGGGGCCGGCCGTTCTGCCGCTCGGACCGGAGGATGCCACGGTGGTGTTTCTGCCCTCGGCGCACATCGCGCAGCGTGTCTGCATGGAGTACCTGCCCATGCGCTGCGGCATGCCGGTGACCTTCTCCGAGAGCCTCTTAAAGCTGCCCGGCGAGATACGCGCCGTCCGGCCCACCATCCTGCTGGCGCCGCCGCGCATGTGGGAGCGCATCTATTCGACCATCTGCACGGAATTGCGCAAGAAGCCGGCCGCGGCGCGCAAGGCATTCTACGCCGGACTGGCGTTAGCGCTGGCGGCGGCGCGCTACCGCCGCGATGGCAAGCGCGTGCCCATGCGCATCCGCGCACCCCTGGCGTTAGCCGATCGCGTGCTGTTTCGCAAGGTGCGCGCGAGGTTGGGCGGGCGGCTGCGCGTGGCGGCCTCCGGAGCGGCGCCGCTGAGCCGGGACCTGGCCGAGTTCTACGAAGCCATCGGCCTGCCGATCTCCGAGGGCTACGGCCTGACAGAGGGTGGCGTGGTAGCGCTCAATCGGCCGGATGCGCCGCGCCTGGGCAGCATCGGCAAGCCTCTGCCCGGTTGCGAAGCGCGGCTGGCGCCGGATGGGGAACTGCTGGTGAAGGGGCCGTGTCTCTTTTCCGGCTACCTCGACGATCCTAAGACCACCGCGGAGGTGCTGTGCGAGGGCTGGCTGCACACCGGCGATCTGGCGCACATCGATGCCGACGGCTATCTCTTTATTACCGGCCGCAAGAAGGAGCTGATCGTCTCTTCCACCGGCAAGAAAATCTTCCCCTCGCACGTGGAGAGCATGTTCAAGATGGAGCCGCTCATCAGCAATGTGCTGTTGGTGGGCGACCGCCTGCCGTACCTGACGGCGCTGTTCACCATCAATCCCGGGACCGCCGAGACGCTCAAGGGGATGGAGGAATGGCGCGGCCGTCCTACCGCTCAGATCGCCCAGGCTCCCGCGGTGCTGGCCGAGATCCACAAGGCCGTCACGCGCGTGAACCGCCTGCTGGCGCCCTTCGAGCAGGTCCGCAAATACCGCGTGCTGGCGCGCGATTTTTCGATCGAGATGGGCGAGCTGACCGCCACCATGAAGATCCGGCGCACGCGCGCCATGGAAAACTTCAAGGAGCACATCGCGGAGCTGTACGCCGGGCGGGAGTCAGGCTGAAAAGGGAACAGATCGACAACGGGTGAACTCGCGTGAATGACAAGGAGTAAATATGATCACTTTGGCAGACGCACGTCGTGTAATTGCAGCGGCCGAGCACAAGGCGGAAGAGATCGGCCAACCCATGAACATCGCGGTGGTGGACGCGGGGGGAAACCTGGTGGCGCACGTCCGCATGGACCGCGCGTGGATCGGCAGCATCGATATCTCGATCAACAAGGCCTGGACCGCCCGCGCCTTCGAGATCTCCACAAAAGATCTGTCGGAACACAGCCAGTCCGGCGACCAGTTTTTCGGGATTCATGTCTCGAACCGCGGTCGCGTGATGATCTTCGCGGGCGGCATTCCGCTCAAGCACGGAGACGAAGTCGTAGGTGGGATCGGGGTTAGTGGCGGCCAAGGCAAGCAGGACCAGGCGGTGGCCGAAGCCGGCGCCGCGGCTCTTTAGTGGACTGTCCCGGTGCACCGCGCCATCGCCGCCGAAGGCCGACGCGGGGCTCTCTGTAAAAAATTCTTAGAATGTGGGATCGCCTTCGCCGATATGAAGAGCGATGGTGTGCCCTACTGAAGGAACGACAACCCTGGAATTGATGACCTGGAACGACCGGTACAGCGTCGGCATTGGATTAATCGACTCCCAACATCAGCAGTTGTTCCGGCTGGTCAACGATCTCAATGCGGTCATGATGGGACGGAGCGAAAGTGGCAAGACCGTGACCGCCCTGGATCGGCTCAGCGCCTTTTCTGCCGCCCACTTCGCTCACGAAGAGAGTCTCATGCAAACCTACGGGTACCCCGATTTTCGGCGGCACAAAGAGGAGCATGACGATTTGATGAACGAAGTCAAAAGCCTCAGGCGGGACCTTCTCTCAGGCTATATTCCGCTCGAATTGATGACGGCGTTTCTTAAGGATTGGCTGCTGAACCACATTATCGCCGTCGATAAACAATCTGGTGTCTACCTGAGGGCAGCGGGGTTGGAGTAGGCACGCTGCCGCTTAACTCTTTAACCATCGATCGAACCAGGCAAAAGCTTCCTTCTGCATCTCCCGGTTGAACTTGTGCGGGCCGTCGTAGAAACTGGCGCGGTAGCGATCCGCGGCGCCGGCTTTCTTGTACACTTCACCGAGTATTCGGTCGGCGCGCTCCATCTCCGTCAGCGTGAAGAGCGAATCCTGGCGATTATTCAAGACCAGCACCGGGTTGGGAACATTGATCCCCAGCACCTCGGGATAATCCAGGTCCCGCGGCAGGCCCGGTACATAGACCATCCAGGTGTGGCTGAAGCACTTGTTCAGCAGATAGTCGCGCCAGGTGGTCATCATCCCCGCGCAGCACGAGCAGCGGATGCGTTCGTCGGCGCCCGTGAGCATGACGGTTCGCAGGCCGCCGCCCGACAGGCCGGCGCAACCCAGCCTGGTCGCGTCCACATCCGGACGCGAGGCCAGGTAGTCCAGGGCGCGCTGATCCTCGAATATGAACACGCCCGGCCACGTCAACCCGGCGCAGAACAGGCTCTTGGCAATCAGATTCTCATGGTTGCCCGCGAACTGGTTGTAACGCTGGATCTCCTCCTCGGAATCGGGATTGGCTTCCACCATGTTGTTGCGGATATTGGCGGGCACATCGGCGAGCCGTATGCGGCGGCTCCCGAAGGTGAAGGCATCCGGCACCAGGACGGCGTAGCCGCGCCGCGCCAGCTCGTTGGCCCAAGCGACTCCGCCGTAGTATTGCTCCTGGTGGCGCACCATCACCGGATGCTGGTCTGGCGACACGCGGGTGATCTTCTGTATCCCGAAGTATTTCTGGCCGCCGTGGTCATGCAGTCCCACGACACCCGGCAACTTTCCCCGGGAACCGGCCGGTTTCAGGAGCAGCGCCTCGGTCGGGGGGCCGAACGGCAACTGCCACTGCAGGTGCTCGATCGACAGCCCGTCGAACTCCACCTGCCGCAGGACGGCGGCGGCCGGTGTGGATGCGCCGCCCGGCTGCATGAGCCTTTCCCGGAATTGGGCTCGCGCCAGCGGCCGCCAAGCCCCGGAATCGGTGAACATCGGCTGCCGGAAGGACAGTCGCGGCGGGTCTGGAACGGTCTCGGACGCCCACCTTCCGTATGCGCCGAGCATGTTCTGGGATGCCGCGGGCTCACCTTGCTGGGGCGGCTGCCCGTTCGTTTCAGCCCACCCATTGGCGGCGGAAAGCAGAGGCACGGCGCCGGCGCTTTTCAGAACGGTTCGTCTGGGTATTTTCCGCATGTTCGAGCCAATCTGTCCGCATGATATTCGGTAGCGTGGCGGCTTTCAAGCGGGCGCTGAGACAGGCTGGGGACAGCGCGGGGATCAGACTGGCAAACGGGCGTCGAGTTTCTCATTGCGCCCGGCCATCTCTTCCCAGGTCACCACCCGGTTTTCGTAGGCGGCCGTGCGTCCCAAGATACACGCCAGGTTGCTCTCGACCGCGGACGCTGCGTTGTTCAGGAGCTTGCCGGTGCGAATACTCTCGACGAAAGCCCGAACGTTGGCGAGCGCGCCTTCGCGTGTGGCATCCGCGGTGGCGCCCGTCCACGGGTGGTCGCCGGTGATCCGAACGGCGCCCAGATAGTGCGAGTCCAGCGTGCCGGAGGTGCCATAAACGCGCACGCAGATATCCCGGTAGCCCTTTACGAATCGCGCGCCGCTGAAATCCGCGCGAACTCCGTTGGGGAAGGAGAAGCTGACCACGAAAACATCCTGCATGTCGCCTTCGCCCGGCTGAGGAGTGCGGTTGCAGGCCCCCCAGGCCTCGACCGGGTGCGCCTGCATGTACCAAACCGCCGTGTCTATGGCATGGATATCCTGCTCGACGATGATATCGCCCGAGAGCGCTTGGCTGAGGTTCCAGTTTCTCAAACGGTCCTGGAGCGGCGAATCGCCTGCCACATGCTGAGGCAGGTGCGGGTCGCTGTGGTAATAGGCGTGGACCAGAACCGGCTGGCCGATCTCGCCGCGAAAGAGGCGCGCCGCAGCCTCCTGAAACGCGGGGCGGGCGCGGGTCTGGAAATCGACCACGAAGCTGACCTTGCCATCGGCCCTCTGCGCGCTTTCGGCGATGCTGGTGCAGCCGGGCACGTCCACCGCAACCGGCTTGGCGAGGAATACATGCTTCCCCGCCGCCACGGCTGCCTCCACGTGGGCGGGATGAAAATACGGGGGGCTCTCCACCACCACGGCGTCCAGCTTGGAGCGGACCAGGTCACGGAAGCCATCCAGGTTCGAATATTCGCGCGCCTGGGCGCAGCCGAGGCTGTTCTTCAGGGATGCGATGCGATCGGGAAGCGGATCGGCCAGAGCCACGATTCTCGCTCCGGTTTGCTCAGTGAAGAAGTTTCCGATATAGGCGCCGCGCGCGCCGGCACCGACGATTCCGATCTCGATGGCCGAATTGGCCTCGGAACCAAAGACGGTCCGCGGCTCCAGAATCAACAGGCCCGAGAGGCTCGAAGAAAATAGAAAATCGCGGCGCGAGGCTTCATTATTCATAACGGTCTCCGTCGTGTGCCCTCTTCTCTGTAGCACATGGCATTGCCTCCAGCGTGATAACCCCGATAAGATCCAGATGTGACCAGCTTGAACCGGCGCAGAATCCTCAAGGCCGTCCTGGCCGCTTCCACGGCGTGCCTGCTCCTGTCTTTCCCGGCCCTGGGCGCCGAGGGCGTACACGTCTCGCTGGTTGTGGACCGCACGCTCGGCGAGCCGGCGCAGCACGGTGTTGAGAAGCTGAAGGAGGCGCTCGAAGCACGGAAAATCGCCGTCGAGGAGCCTGGCGCGCTTGAGTCGGCGCGCGGCGAGTTGGTGGTGGCCGGACTGCCGTCGGGAGGAGGCGCGGCGGCCGAGATCATGAAATCGCTGGGAGCGGTGCCTCTGCCGGCCGCGGAATCGGTTCTGATCCGGAACGCGACGTGGAAGGGAAGGCCGGTCCTGCTGTTGAGCGGAAGCGACGCGACCGGCCTCATGTACAGCCTGCTCGAAGCGGCGGACCGCGTGGCATGGGCCCACGACGGCGCCCGGCCATTCAGCGAAATTCGCGACACGGCCGAATCTCCCGCGGTGGCGGAACGGGGCGTCACCATTTTCACCATGCAGCGGGCGCAGTTCGAGAACCGTCTGCACGACGCCGCCTACTGGTCGAAGTATCTGGACATGCTGGCCCGCGACCGCTTCAACATGTTCCAGGTGCTTTTCGCCTATGAAATGGATGGCTACATGTGCCCCGTCTATCCGTATTTCGTCGGCGTGGAGCAGTTCCCGGAGGTGCGCGTAGCGGGCTTAAGCGCGGAACAGCAGGCGCGCAACCTGGCCGACCTCAATCGCCTGATCCGCATGGCGCACCAACGCGGCATCAAGGTGACCATCGGGCTATGGTGCCACTACTACCGCTTTACCTCCACCTGGCAGCCGGCCAGCCACGACCAGATCGCGGACGGACTCGTTTGGGGAGTGACGGAGCAGAACCTGATTCCCTACACCCAGGCGGCCTTCACCAAGTTTCTGAAGGCCGTTCCGGGCCTCGACAAAATCATGCTTCTGATGCACGGCGAATCGGGGCTGAAGACCGAAGACATGAAGGTCTTCTGGGACAACTTCTACCAGACCATGAAACGCGAGGCGCCGGGCATGGTCTACGAGGTCCGCGCCAAGGGGGTATCGGACGACCTCATCGAGCGCGCGCTCTCGCTCGGCCTGAATATCCGTGTGAATACCAAATACTGGGCGGAGCAGTTGGGCCTGCCCTTCCATCCCACGCATGTGCAGGAGCTGAACCAGTTCGAGCGCCGCCACGGCTATGCCGACATGCTGAAGTATCCGCGCGATTACGAGCTTCACTGGATGCTGTGGACCTCCGGCACCACCCGCGTGCTGCTGTGGGGCGATCCCGAATATGCCCGCAGGTTCGCCCGAAGCACGCACCTGGGTGGCGCGCAGGGGTTCGATATCGTGGAGCCGTTAGCCACCAAGATGGCCGGCCATCCTCACGGCATGCAGCCGTTCGATCTGTTGAACCCCGCGTACCGGTATTACGACTACGAATTCGAGCGATACTGGCATTTTTTCCAGGTCTTCGGCCGCTTGACATACAATCCGCAAACACCCTCGGAGGAATGGGACCGCGAGTTCGAGAAGCGCTTCGGAAGCGGGGCCGCGCCATACGTCGAACGGGGGTTGCACCGCGCCAGCGAGATTCTTCCGCGCATCGTAGCTTATTGCCTTCCGGCCAACCGCTTCCCGACCACGCGCGGCTGGCCCGAACGCCAGCGCTGGGAGGATCTGCCGGATTACGCGCACTCCGAGCCCAGCGACACGGAGCAGTTCCAGAGTTTCGCGGAGGCCGCCAAGGACCTCGTCGAAGGTGTGGATTCAGCGCGCATTTCCCCGATGGCTACCAGCCGCTGGTTCGCCGCAGCCGCCCGCGATGTGCTCGATCTGGCTGCGCGCGCCGAGCAGGCCGCGGGGCGGCATCCCGGCCGGGAGTTTCTCTCCACCATGGTGGATCTGAAGATCCTGGCGAACCTGGCGCTGTATCATTCCCAGCGCATCCCCGCGGGCCTGAGCTACTCGCTGTTCGAAAAAACCGGGGACCTGAACGCCCTGGATGACGCCATCGCAGGCGAAAAGCGCGCCTTGGAGGCCTGGGAGGGCATCGTGCGCGCCGCCGGAGATGTATACAATGTCGACCTGATGATGGGCTTGGCCGAGTTCGATCTCAGCGGCCACTGGAAAGACGAGCTCGTGAAGTTGAAAGCCGGCGTGGCGGCGCTCGAGCGGCGGCGCGCGGAATTCCGACCGCAGCCGCGGCGGGAGATGGGACGCTACGAACTTGGCGGAGGCCCGGATCGCGCCCAATCGGCCCTGTTCGAAACCAACGGCAGCAACCTGGTAGTGATCGATGTGCCGGAAGGCCGATACCAGGTCACAACCGGCATCGAAGATTCCACGAAGAGCCATGGGCCGATGTGGATCGAAGTCAACGGCGCCCAATACAGCGATGTGTTCTCGGTGCCCGCCGGCCGGCGCGTGGAGCGCACGCTCGAGATTTCAGCCGTGGATGGCAAGATCAAAGTGCTGTTCGACAACGCCTCGAGCGCCGATTGGTATGCCAGCACGCTCGCGATCACGCGCGTCGATCCATTGATCGCGCATGTTCCGGTGCGCAGGCTGCCGCCGGGACAGGATCTCGTCCTTCGCGCGACCGTCAGTGGTGTCGCGCCGATCGCCGGCGCGCGAGCTTATGCCGGAGATGCGACGCATGGATACGCCGCCGTGGAGATGGAGCGCGTAGGGCCAGACCTTTATCGCGCGGTGATTCCCGCCTCGAAGGTCCGGGATGGCCTCTCTTATTTTCTGGAAGCCGTGGATTCGGCCGGCCGCCGCGGCGAGTGGCCCGAAAACGGCCGCGCCCGCCCCGTGACGGTCCATGTAACCGCTGACGACGGACCTCCCGTGCTGCGCCACGCGGCGATCGCGACCGCGCAATCCGGGAAGCCTCTGCGCATTGTCGCGGAGGCCCAAGCCCCCTCGGGTATCCAGTGGGTCCACCTGCGCTATCGAGGGCTGACCCAGCACCAGGATTTCCAAACGCTCCCAATGCTGCCCACGGGCAAGCCAAACGAATACGAGGCCACCATACCCGGTGCAGACATAGGTCCCCAATTCGACCTGATGTACCTGTTTGAAGTCATGGACAATGCCGGCAACGGCAAGATTTATCCCGATCTGGAACGGGAGACGCCCTACGTGGTAGTTAATGTGCACCAAGGCGGCAGGCCGGAGAGCCGTTGATTCTTTAGTGACCAAGCCCGCCGTCCGAGCGGGTCCTTACGTTGAAATCCTCCGCCGCTTGAAACATGGCTTTGACATTACGGTCGGGAGTCGAGCCATCCATATTGATGCAGCACACGCCCACATTGGCCGGCCTCCCGCACAGCCTCAGGTAATCTTGCACCTCGCAATAAATCTCGTTTTCCGAATTCTGCAGCATGTGCACGGGGTTCATCCGCAGGTTCAGGAAACTGTTGGGATAGAGCCGGCTGCACGCCTCCAGGTCCGAGCCGGAGCCCACGTCCAGAAATCGCAGGTCCATCTTGCTGTATGGCTCGGCGTACTTGTGGAGGTTGCTCCCGCAATGGTGGATGCCGAAGGGCGCCAGCCGGCGGGCCACGCGAATCTCGTGCGGCAGTATTCGGGCCTCATACAGTTTGGGAGCGATCATGCTAACCGAGCAGTTGCTGGTCAGGTGAATCGCCGGATCCACGCTGAGTACCGATCGGTTGACCGCGATCGAGGTGGTTCCCGTCCGCTGCCGCAGGGTCGCGTTTAGGTCGATCACGGTTTCCGCGACGATCGACAGCAGATGGTCCGCGAGTTCCACGTCCTCGCGAAGATCCATGAAAAGGTCGTTGCCGCGCACCTCCAACGCGTTATTGAACAGTCCGCCCGTATTGAGATCGCCCGTGACGTATCCGAAACGGCTCTCGAGCGCGTCCATCTGCTCGATGAGGACGTTCATCGGCCAGGTGCGGGTTAAGTCGGGCGCGCGGAGCGTCAGAATGGCCTCACGGTTGAGGTTCAGGGGCATGGGCCAAGCCGCCTGTCCCGGCGAAAACCGGATAGGCACGCCCAGCAGCGCGGGCAACACAAACCCGCCCGCGATGTGGCCCGAGCCGATTACCGGGCGCGGCTTGGGGTAGGGATCGCCGATGCCGAATAACTCATAGAGGCCGCCACGCATCAGAACATCGTTGCGGATGCGCGTTTCCGCGTCCAAGTAGAATGGCTCCTCGAAGGAGATGCCGAACCGCCGGTTCCACCAGTCCGGGCTGAAGACTACGTTCACCGGGATTTCTCCGGGCGTCATAAGTGTAGTAGCTCCCCGATACGCCTCGAAGGCGCGTGCATTAGACCAAGACTCCATTAGGGCAAGCTAAAGCATGCCCCACCACGTCCAGGCCCGCAACCATGCTAGATCCACGGGCCCCGATTTCGACATGCAGGACGACTATCTGGCGGAATAGAATAGGCTCAGCTATGAACCGGATCCCGCTGCTGGCCCTGACAATCCTGCTGCTTGCGACCGCCTCCGCCGCGGAACGCCCGCCGATTCTTTACGGGGCCGCCTACTACGAAGAGTATGCCCCCTACGATCGCCTCGACGCCGACGTCGCCATGATGAAGGCCGCCGGCATCAATGTCGTGCGCATCGCGGAATCCACCTGGAGCACGCTGGAACCGCAGGACGGCGTCTTCGACTTCTCCCACGTCGATCGGACGATCAAGGCCATGGACAGGGCCGGCATTTCCGTGATCGTCGGCACCCCCACCTACGCCATCCCCACTTGGCTCGCGCGCAAGTATCCGGATGTCCTGGCCGAGACTCCCACCGGCCGTAACCTTTACGGCCCCCGCCAAAACATGGACATCGCCAATCCGCACTTCCGTACCTACGCTGAACGCGTGATCCGACGCCTCATCGAGCACGTCAAGGATCAGCCCGCCGCCATCGGCTATCAGGTCGATAACGAAACCAAGTCCTATCGCACCTCCGGCTCCGAAGTGCAGCGCGGTTTCGTCGACTCGCTCAAGCGCAAGTTCCCCGACCTCAGCGCGCTCAACCACGCCTGGGGCCTGGACTACTGGAGCAGCCGCGTCAACACTTGGGAGGATTTCCCCGACGTCAGAGGTGCCGTCAACGCGAGCCTCACCTCAGCCTTCGCCGAATACCAGCGCTCGCTCGTCACCGATTACCTCGCCTGGCAAGCCAAAATCGTCCGGGAATTGAAGCGCTCCGATCAATTCATCACCCACAACTTCGATCTCGAATGGCGCGGATACTCCTACGGCATCCAGCCTGACGTCGATCACTTCGCGGCGGTCCGGGCCCTCGATATCGCCGGCATCGATATCTACCATCCCGGGCAGGATCACCTCACGGGCGTCGAAATCGCGTTCGGAGGCGACCTCGCCCGCTCGATGCGCGGTGGCAAGAGCTACCTGGTCATCGAGACCCAGGCACAAGGCTTTCCCGAATGGACGCCCTATCCCGGCCAACTCCGTCTCCAGGCCTACAGCCACTTGGCCAGTGGGGCGAACATGGTTTCTTACTGGCACTGGGCCACTACAAACAATAGCGTCGAAACCTACTGGCGCGGCCTTCTCAGCCAGGATTATGAGCCCAATGCCACTTACAGGGAAGCCGTGCAAATTGGAGCGGAGCTGAAGCGTCTGGGATCCGAGCTCGCGAATCTGCAGAAGAACAACCAGGTCGCCGTCTACTTTAGCAACCGTGCCCTCACCGCCTTCAACGCCTTCAGATTTGGCTCGGGATCTCAAGTCACGTACAACGACGTCCTCCGCCCGTTCTACGACGCACTCTACCGCGCCAACATCGAGGCCGACCTGATCGACCCATCCACAGCGGATATCGCCCGCTACAAGCTCATCGTGGTTCCCGCGCTCTACGCCGCCTCGGACGCCGAGATCGGCGCGCTGAAGGCCTTCGCGCGAGGCGGCGGCCACCTTGTGCTGACCTTCAAGAGCGGCTTTTCCGATGAGAACGTGAAGGTGCGCTCCGGCGCCCAACCCGGTGGTTTCGCCGACGCCGTGGGAGCCACCTACAGCCAGTTTGTAATTCCCGAGAATGTGCCCGAAGCCCGCTGGTGGGCCGAACTGCTCCGACCCACGACGGCGACCGTGCTAGCCCGCTACGATCACCCCGTCTGGGGCAAATACGCGGCCTTGACGCGCAAACAGTACGGCAAAGGAGAGGTGACCTACATAGGCTACATGCCGACCGAGGCTGGCATCGCGGAGATTCTGACTGAAGCCGCCCGCAGAGCCCAAGTCACTCACCCCACCGCTCAATACCCGCTAGTCGTCCGCAGCGGCAAAAACGCAAAGGGTCAGACCCTCCACTACGTACTCAACTACTCATCCAAACCACAATCGGTGACAAACTCTTTCGGTCCGGCGAGAGACCTGCTGACCGGCCAAGCCATCGCTCCCAATGACCCGATCAGCCTACAGGCGTGGGGCGTCGCTATCCTGGCGAACTGAAAGAAGGGAAGGCGGGCGACTCACCGATGCCGCCGGCGGGAGCGGCCCCGGCTTTCGCGCCATCAGCCGTCGATCAGGCGGATGACACGGTCGAGCCGCGCGGCATCGGGCACGCTGCCCTGCGCGATGCGCGAGGTCCCGCCGCCGCGTCCGCCGGTTTCGGCCAGCGCCGATTTGATCAGCTTTCCGGCGTCCATTCCGGAATCCTCTGAGACCGCCAGCAGCACCGATGGCGGATCGCCCAGCGCGGCCACAAAGACGGCCTTCGGTTGCGCGGTGAAATTCTGCGCCACCGCGCGCAGCTCTTCGAGGCTCCCCCGTTCCTGGCGGTCGAGGACGCGGCGAAAGCCATCCGCGCCGGGGGCGGTCGCATGATAAAGGTCACGGCCATGGAAGCCGGCCAGCTCCAGCTCCAGCTTGCGGCGGGCCTTCTCGCCAGAGTGCGCGGCTTCCAGATGCGCGGCCACCGCGGCGGGCACCTCGTCGAGCGACGCGGAGAACAACTGAGCGGCCTTCGAGAGCGCGTCGAAATCGGCGCGCGCGCGCCCGGTGGCTCGCAACCCGCACAGAAATTCGACGCGTACGCTCTGCCGCACGCGCTCCACCTTGCGGATCAGAATGGCGCCGATCTCTCCGGTGGCGCGCACGTGGGTGCCCCCGCAGGCGCTTCGGTCGATCCCCTCAATGGTGACGACGCGCAGCACGCCGGAGCGCTCCGAGGGCTTGCGCAGCCCTTCGGCCTCCGGGGCATTCTCGAAGTGGACCATAACCTGCCGGTTCTCGAAAACCAGCTCGTTTGCCCGGCGCTCGGCTTCGACGACGGCCCGAGCCTCCACCGGGCCGCCTTCCAGATCGATGGTGGAAGCCTCCGCGCCCAGATGAAAGCTGACCGTCCGCAACGAAAAACGGTCGGCGAACACCGCCGAGAGAAGGTGCTGTCCGCTGTGCTGCTGCATGTGATCGAAGCGGCGGTGCCAATCGATGGCGCCTTCCGCGGGATCGTCTCCAATGGGCGCGGCCAGGCGATGCGCGACGCGTTCCTCCTCATCGCCCACATCCAGCACCGCCACCCCGGCCAGCGTGCCGGTATCGCACGGCTGGCCACCGGAGGTCGGGTAGAAGGCGGTACGGTCCAGGTACACGGTCAAGCCGTCCGGGGAGCGATCGACCACGCGCGCGCTGAATTCGCGCAGAAACGAATCGGTGTAATAAAGGCGTTCGGTCATGAAGAATCTTATTGTGTCATTCGGCGCCGGTTGCACGCCAAGGCGTGGCTCTTTCAGCGCGACGACGGTTTCAGCAGCGTTCCCGCACGTCCCTATGGATGGCGCTCGTTTCCACTGGCCCCGCCGGATCGCGGGCGAGCGCTAAGCCGGTCGACGAGTAGCTCTACGAACCGCTCCGCATTCACATTCCGAGCCACCGCCGTGTTGGGCGCGGGTCCATCCTTGGGCAGCCTGTCGGCCGGCGTGAAAAGCGTCAGCCCATAAAGCATCGGGCTGGCCGTCTCGACCTGCACGCGGCCGGTCTCGGTCTCCACAAGCGAAGGTTCGATGGCCACCGCCATCGCCAGCGGGTCGTGCAGAATCGGAAGCCGGTTCGCGTCGTTGTCCCTCCACAGCTCGATCAGCCGCACCAGCAAATCGGAGCTGGGATGCCCGGCCGTCTTCAGCCGCGCGAAATCCGCCGGCGCCAGCTTGCATCGCCGGGTCACATCCAGGCCCACCCCGGTGATCGGGACGCCCGAGCGAAACACGATCTCCGCGGCGATGCGGTCGCGGTAGATGTTGTACTCCGGCTCCGGCGCAAAGTAAGCCCCGCCCATGAGCACGATGCGCTCGATCTTGTCCTTGATGCGCGGCTCGGTCTTCAGGGCCAGCGCGATGTTGGTCAGCGGCCCGACAGGCACTATTGTGACCTTCCGGGGCGAATCGAGCAGCGTTCGGATAATCAGATCGACGGCGCGCCGCGGCGGCCCGGGAACCACGTCCGCCTCGGTCAGCACATCGAACTGCGGCTGCCGCCCTCCGCGCACGGGATCCAGCAGCGGTTCGTCGCTGCCCGTGCCGATGGGGATCTCCTGGCGGCCAAATACGCCCAGCTCCTTCCAGACCAACCGGGAGCGCAGTGCCGTCCGGTCGATCACGGTCGTAATGGCCTTGACGTCCAGTTCCGGCGATTGCAGGGCCAATGCGAGCGCCAGCGCATCATCGATATCGTCACCGATATCCGTGTCGAAAATGATGGGGGTGGGCTGGGCCGCCGCCAAGCCTGCCAGGATCAGGAACAAGACCGCCAGTTTCATATCGCTCACGTCTCCTCAATTCAGTACCGCATCTTATATTACTCATTCAGCCGCCGCCCAGCCACCCGATGCGGAGCGCCGCCCTTGCACCGTAATTGATGCCGCTCGACCAAATGCGTTAGCATACCTTCTCTAAGCGAGGCGCCTGGTGCTATTGGCATTTCCACTATTGTTGCCGCTGGGGATTTTCGTGCCTGGGTTTCTTATCGCGAAAGGCTTGCGCCATTCGCTGTGGTGGGCGTCCGCGTTTCCCGTATCGCTGCTGGTTCTGTTTCACAGCATTTTCTGGCTGGGCATCTTCCACATTCCCATCACCGTGTGGACCGTGCTGCCCTGCCTGCTTGCCGCGAGCGCCGCGGCGGCCTGGTTCGGAAGAAAATCCGCGCTTCCGGCCCGGCTCAAAGCCGCGCCGTGGACCATCGCGGAGCGCATTCTCCTCGCCTCGAGCGGAGTAGTCTCGGCGGCGCTCGCGGCGCGCTGCGCCATTTCGCCATCGATCGGCCCCGACACCCCGTTCCGCTGGGACTTCCTGGCGCAAAAGCTGCTGGCTCTGGGCCGCTTCGATTTCTATCCTCCGCTCACCCCGGCGGACTTCCGCACTTACTTCTATGTGGACGGCATTCCGCCCCTGGTCTCGTTCACGAATTGGTGGTTCTATGCCTCGGCCGGGCGCCATCTGCCAGGGCTGATCTCGCTCTTCGCCGCCGCTCAGTTCGTGTGCACGCTGGCCTTCGCTTACGGGACGGCCGCGGCGATCTTCTCGCGGCGGGCCGGCGTTCTGGCGGCGGCGATCCTGGCCGCGTGCCCGCTTTATTTCAGGGCCGTGGTTCTGGAGCAGGAGACGGGATTGACCGCCCTTGCCATCGCGGCCATGCTTTATTTCATCGTCACGGCGCGCGAGGGCGATGACGTTCGCGCGATGGTCTCGGCCGGTCTGTCGGCGGCGCTGTGCGCGCTCGCGCGCGAGTATGGCTGGATCGCCCTGATCGCGGGCATCGTGGCGCTCCTGTGGAGGCGGCAGCCGCTCAAGCAGATGCTGGTGTTTGCGGGCGTGGCCGTGGCGGCCGCGGCTCCCTGGTATGTCCGCAACTGGCTGTTCGCGGGCAACCCTTTTTACAGCTTGAGATTCGGCGATTTCGCGGTGAACCCGGTTCACGATGGAATCATGCAGCATTACAAATCCGTGCTGGGCGTCGGCCAGTGGGGCGCGGGCACGTGGACGAGTCTCGTGGGGCTGCTGCTGCTGTTCGCCACGCTGCAGGTGCTGGCCGGCATTCCGGGCGGATTGACGCGTTTTCGCCAGAATGGATATCTGGCTGCGACCGCGCTTCTGCTGGCCGCCGTGTGGCTTCAATCCGCCGGATATACGAGCGCCGGAATTGAGACCTCCACGCGCGTGCTGAGTCCCGCATTGGTCGTCCTCTCCATAACCGCCGCCGGACTTCTGGCTTCATGGGCGAGCCGCGCCAACCGGCTCATGGCCGTGGCGGCGGTTATCGTCGCGTTCCAGGTTTGGACGGCCGCCGGCGGCATGGTGTATCCGAACGATCCTTTGTCTTTGCCCGTCGCCCAGTGGCCCCGCGCCGCGCTGCAGCGCACCCCGGAGCCGGCCGAGTTTCAAATCGGCGAGCAGTTGGCTCCCAAATTCCCCGTGGGATATCGCCTGCTTTCGGACAATGCCTACCTCCACGCCGCGTTGGTCGACAAGGGCATCGAAGTGGTGCCGGTCTGGAGTCCCGAGGTCAATTTTCTGTTTCACGCGTCGGCCGAAGAATCCGAGCGGCGCCTCGTGGCCTTGCGGATCGTGAGCGTGGCGTATTACCCGCAGAGCCTGAATTCGGGCTACCTCGCCTTCGCTTCTCCGTTTTATGCTTCACTGACGCGTCGATGGCGCGTCTGGTTGGAGGTCCCCAATTTCATGTACGTTCTGGTGCCGCAAGGGGCGTCATAGCGGCTTTCCGAGCAGCATGAATCTCTGGATGCGCCGTCCGTCTTCCACTTCCGAAGCGTAGAGGTTACCTTTGGAATCGGCCACCAGATGGTGCAGCACGTAGAATTCTCCGGGCGCAACGCCCGGGCGGCCGAAGGAATCGAGCGGCTGGAGCGTCTTGCGGTCGAGCACCCAGATTCGCTCGGGACTGCGGCTGGCGACGTACAGGAAGCGCTGCGCTGGGTCCGCCGAGAAGGCCGTGCTGGCCACTGTCTCGCCGTTGCCGCAATGCGGCGCTTCGCACCAGCGGTCGATGAAGGTCTGGGCCACGAAGCCGCCGGCGATGCTGAAGACCTGCACGCGCTTACCGCCGCGATCGGCGACGTACACAAAGCCGTCGTTCGAAATTTTGACATCGTGAGCGGTATCGAACTGAGCGGGGCCGGGGTCTTTCGGGTCGATCTCCTTGGCGGGAATGCGCGTCGAATCGCTTTTGGCGGCGCTGCCCGAGCCCTCTCCGCTGGCGGCGGACCCATCCTGGGGTGCCTTTCCGAATGCGCCCCACATCCGCTTGAAGGCGCCCGTATCGGCATCGAACACGATGATGCGCTTGTTGCCGTAGCCATCCGAGACGAACAGCTCGTTGGTCTTCGGATAGACCGTCATTTCGGTGGGCTTCCAGAAACTCCCCGTATCGCGATTGGTCTTCGGGCGGCCTTTGTGGCCGATCTGCATCACGAACTTTCCGGCCTGGGTGAACTTGAGAACCTGGTCGTCGTCGCCGCTGCCGCAGATCCACACGTAGCCTTTGTAGTCCACATAGATGCCGTGCTCGGACGCGGGCCAGTCGTAGCCCGCGGCGGCGCCACCCCAGCCTTGAAGGTAGTTGCCAGCCGCATCGAACTCCATGACCGGCGGCCCGGTTTTCAGACCCGTCCTCACCACCCGCGGGCGATGCAGCACCCACACGCGATCCCGATCGTCGACCGCCGCGCTCGATACCTGGCCGAGCACCCAGCCGTTGGGGATCTTTGGCCAGGATGCGTCCGCTTTGAACTGGGGCACCTCGCCCGCCGCCGGGCGGTTCTGCGCCGAGGCTCCGTGCCATCCAACCGTGATGAGCACGATTACCGCTATCGCGGCGCTTCCGCAGATCGTCCGATTCCAATTCATATCTCCGCTCTCCTTCACAGCGGTAGCGGCCGGCCGAAATGCGCCAACGCTCGGATCGGCTCCGCCATGTCGCGTACCTGCGCCAGATTTGACCACATGGCCCGCGCGCGGTCCCTTTGTTCGTCCGGCATGGACATAAAGGCGCACACGCGGTTGAACTTCGCGACGATCTCCTGGTGCGTCATGGGAGTGGCCAGGCGGACCAGAGTCTCCTTCACTAACTCGCCACCGGTCTTACTGCGGACGGTAAGGCGCGCGGCTCCCTGATAAGTGAGCTTGGGGTCGGGCCCGACGGTGATCTTCTCCATGAGCCGCCGCACGGCCGGATCCTGGATGCGCTTGGGACTGAAGGAGTCCAGGTACACGTCGCCATCGATCAGCGCCACCGCGATGACGTAAGGCACGCTGTGATCGGCCGTTTCGCGGTTGCGCGGATCCCACTTGGGCGGATCGGCGGTTTCGAGCCACCCGTCGCGCGGCAGTTGGACAAAGATGGAGGCGATGTCGTCGGCTTTCGTCCAAGCCCTGATCTGGGGAATGATTTCGAGGATCGATTGCGTGGATCCTTCCGAGGGGAAGCGCTTCGCGTGCATCCTCTCGACCACCATCAGCCCATCCGGACTGGCCGCCGGCAGATGCAGCTCGTTGAAGCGGCCGATGTGGTCCCACAGGCCTTGCCGCCCCTCGAAGGGTTGCGCGGGTCCTGTCATTCCCTCGGCCGCCAGCAAGGTGGAGAAGACCGCGCAGCGAACCGCCTCCGAGCTGTGACAGCCCTTCCAGTGCGACAGGGCGCCGACGTGGCTGACCTTCATGGGCATATGCGGCACCAGCGTCAGCGAGAGCGCGTTAGCGAGCCGATCTTCGTCGAGACCCATGAGCTTGCCCGCCGCCATGGCCGTGGCGGGGCCTTCGAAGGGACCGTCCCAGCCCTGGTCGCCATTCGAGAGCGCGGCGGCGAGAGCCCCGGCGATCTCGTAGCCCAAGGCGACTGCGGCCAGCATCCGCGGGCCGGTAGAATGGAACGCCTCGCCGATCGCGAAGATCCCCGAGAGGATGTCGCTGACGTGCCCGCCCGGACCCAGATCGTTGAAATCGGCGTGGCGCAGCATGCAGCCGTTGGCAAACGCGGCCAGCTCGGGCGAGGTGGTAATGCCATAACCCAGGACGGTGCTTGGCAGCGTGCTTTGGGTGGTCCGCGCCATGCGCGCGCAGATTCGCGCGGGATCGGATTCGAACCCGGAAACGATGCTGGCGATGGCGTCCACCATGGTGTCGCCCAGGGTTTCGACCAGCGAGTCCGACAGATTGGTTTCGCCGAACGAGCGCACGTAGCGGACCACCCGGCGCGTCGTCTCGTCCATCGGTCCGTTGCCCGAAGCCCGGCCGGCATTGTTAGTCCAGCCGCTGTGCGTCACGGCCGCGGGCGGCTGCGCCGCCGGGGACTGGGCGCTCCACGGCGCCATCGCGGCTCCGGCACCCATCTTCATCAGGTCGCGCCGCGTTTCGATTCTATGTTCCACAAAGGCCTCGGCTGGGCAAGCTAAAGCATGCCCCACCTTGGCAAGCATGGTGGGGCATGCTTTAGCTTGCCCAAAAAATGCGCCTAGAAGTTCACGATGGAAGCGAACGAAGCAGCATCCAGGCTCGCCCCTCCCACCAGCACGCCGTCGATCTCTTCCTGCGCCATGAGCGCGCGCGTATTGTCGGGTTTGACGCTGCCGCCATACAGGATGCGAACCGCGTCGGCGGCTGGGTTGCCGAACTTCTCGCGCACTTGCGCGCGAATGGTGCGATGCGCGTCGGCGGCGATTTCCTTGGTGGCGGTCTTGCCCGTACCGATGGCCCAAACCGGCTCATACGCGATTACGATGCGAGCGAACTGCTCCGGCGTGAGGCCCGCGATCCCATTCGCGAACTGGCGTACCAGCACGGCTTCGGTCCGGCCGCCCTCGCGGTCTTCGAGGCGCTCGCCCACGCATACGATGGGGCTCAAGCCGAATTCGAGGGCCGCCTGCGTCCGCTTGAGAACGGTTTCATCGGTCTCGCCGAAATACTGCCGGCGCTCGCTGTGCCCCACAATCGCGTGGCTCGCGCCCACGGCCACGATCATGGGCCCCGAAACCTCGCCCGTGAACGCGCCCTCTTTGGCCCAGGCGATGTTCTGCGCACCCACACGGATGCGCGTGCCCTTGGCGGCATCGACGGCCGCCGCGAGATTCGTGAAAGACGGACAGATCACGATCTCGCAATGCTCGGATTTCTCGACCAGTGGCCGGAATTTCTCGAAGAACTGAACGGTTTCCGCGGGCGTCTTGTACATCTTCCAATTGCCCGCCATGACAGGTTTTCTCATAGAATTTGTCCTAAGAAGCTTTCGCCTGTAGCGATCGACGTTGCGAAATTGGCGGCCACGGTCTGGCCGATATCCGCCAGCGAGCCGCGCACCCCCAGGTCCACGCCGCGGCGCACGGTGGGTCCGAACGCCATCAAAGGGACGTACTCGCGGGTGTGGTCGGTGCCCGGTGTGGTCGGGTCGCAGCCGTGGTCGGCCGTCAAAACAGCCACGTCGCCGGCCTCGAGGGCGCACTCGAATTCGGGCAGCCAGGCATCGAACTGCTCGAGCGCCGCGCCGTAGCCTTCCCAATCGTTGCGGTGGCCGTAGAGCATGTCGAAATCCACGAGGTTGGCGAAGATCAGGCCGCGCTCCACCGCACCCAGCGCTTCGAGTATCTTGGCCATGCCCTCGCTGTTGTTCTTGGTCTTCTCAGTTTCGCGAATGCCGCGGCCCAGGAACACGTCGAAGATCTTGCCCACCCCGTGCACTAGCACGCCGCACGCATCCAGGCGGTCGAGCAGCATGTCCGGGGGCGGCGGTACGGCGTAATCGTGGCGGTTCGAGGTGCGCGTAAACTGGCCGGGCTTGCCGATGAACGGCCGCGCGATGATGCGCCCCACCTCGTGCGGCCCGCGCATGATCTCGCGCGCCGTCTCGCAGATCTTGTACAGTTCCCAGAGCGGGATGACCTCTTCGTGCGCAGCCACCTGGAAGACGCTATCGGCCGATGTATAGACGATGGGCGAGCCGGTGCGCATGTGTTCGGGGCCGAGATCTTCGATGATCTCGGTGCCGGAGGCGGCGATGTTTCCCAGGCTGCGGCGCCCGATGCGGAGCTCGAACTCGTCCATGATCTCGCGCGGGAAGCCGTGGGGATAAAGTGGAAAAGGCTTCGCGAGGAGAATTCCCACCATCTCCCAATGGCCGGTGGTCGTATCCTTGCCCGGCGAGGCTAGCGTGCAGCGCCCGTAAGATCCGTCGGGCGAGGCCGCCGCGGGAATGCCCTCGAGCGGTCTAATATTGCCGAGGCCCAGGCGCGCCAGATTCGGCAGCCGCAGCCCGCGCAGGCGCGCCAGGTTGCCCAGGGTGTCGCAGCCGGGCGGATCGAGGTATGCCGCGGCATCCGGCATGGCGCCGATTCCCACGCTGTCCAGCACGATCCAGATGACCCGTCGGAACATCAAATCCGAGGGTAGCATGGGGAGCGGACCGCGCTGTTTCAGGCGATTGGCGATTCGCGGGACGGCGTGCCGGTCAGCCGGGTGTACAATGGCGATTCGCAGTCCACTTGCGAGGCCGGCATGGCGACTGAAACTACGGGCTGGGCGATCGAGCAGATTCTGAACGCCGCGATGGGCTTCCAGATGTCCACCGCGATGTGGGAAGGCGCTTGCGCCGGCAACGTGCATTGGCCGATGCGGTCGGCAGTGGTCTGCTACGCGCCGACTCTGGAAATATTGCGCCGCGCGGCCGCGGAGGGAAAGACATTGGTCGTAAGCCGCGAGCATCCCTTCTACATGCACGGCGGCCTGAATTATCCGTACCTGACGGAAGGTCTGGAAGCGGCGCTGAAGGACGACCCCGTAGTGCAGGCGAAGATGGAGATCGTGGATGCCCACAAGATTCTGATCTATCGCCTCTCCACGGCCTGGGATAACTTCCGGCCGCAGGCGCAATCGACGGCTCTGGCGCGCGCTCTGGGCCTCTCGCCGATCGAGCCTCAACCTAGCCCGCGGTCGCGCGGCGTGATCTGCGATCTGCGGCGGACCACACTGGCGGCACTGGCCCAGACCGCGTACGACAGGCTGCGGGCGCGATCGCCGCGCATTGTGGGCGATCCGAATGCGGCCGTGACGCGCGTGGCGGTACTGGCCGGAGAGACGGACCCCAAGAGCGGATTGGCCGCGCTGATCGCCGATCCGAAGATCGACGGCGTGATAGCGGGCGCGGGCGGCGTCATCGACGAAGTGGATGGCGCGCTCAGCTACTTTCAGGATGTGGTGGGCGCGGGGCGCGGCATCGCGATGCTGGCGGTCGGGTATGGCCCCTCGGAAGAGCCGGGCGGCGAGGAGCTGGCCCGATGGATGCGCAGCGTGTTGCCGGACTTGCCGATCGAATGGTGGCCGGCGCCGGACCCGAGCTGGATTCCGCGACCCCGCGCGGGAGGATAGACATGGAGAGCGCAATCACGCGCCGCGGCTTCGGCCTATCTGTGGGCTGGGCACTGGCGGCCGGCGCGGCACGGGCCGCCGGCCCGCTTACCGCCGCGCAGGCAGTGGACCGCATCAAGGCCAAGCTCGCCGCCGAGGGCGTCACCTGGAAGACATCTTATTTCGATGGCTTCAAAATCGGCGATCCTCAGGTGCCGCTCACCGGTATTGCCACGTGCTTCCAGCCGACCTTCAGCATTCTGCGCCGGGCCTCGGCGGCGGGAATGAACTTCGTGATCTCACACGAATCGGCATTCTGGGATGGCTTCGATCCGGTCGAGGTGGTGAAGGACGATCCGGTGTACGAGGCGAAAGTTCGGTTTGTCGAGGAGCGGGGAATGGCGGTGTGGCGGATCCACGACCACTGGCATGCGCGCCGGCCGGATCCGATCTCGAGCGGGCTCGCCGCGCAGTTGGGATGGCTCTCCTATTTCTCCGATGAGCGGCCGCGCCACTATACGATTCCGGAGATGTCTCTTGACGGGGTCGCCCGCTACGTGCAAGACCGGCTCGAGACGAAAAATGTGGTGGTGGTCGGGGACCCGCAATTGCGCGTGAGGACCATCGGAGACCAATCGCATATTCTCTCGGTTGTCTTAACGGGGCTGCGCAGATTCGACGCCGTACTGGTCGGCGAGACCCCGCAGCACGATACGTTCGAGTATATGCGCGACGCGGTGGCGCTCGGGCAGAAGAAAGCCGTCATCATGATTGCCCACGAACGGCTGGAGGAATGGGGCATGAGGGACTTCGTGCCCTGGATTAAGCCGGCCGTGCCGGAAGTGCCCGTACAGTGGATCTCGTCGGGCGACCCGTTTTACATTCCGCCGCTTGCCGTGTAGCGGCAGCCGATAGAACCTTCGCGGCGGGGCCAACATCGAAGAACTGGGATACTGAAATTGATGAGCGCTACCAGCCTGTTCACACCTTTCGCCATGCGCCAGATCGTGTTGCGCAACCGCGTCGGAGTTTCGCCGATGTGCCAGTACTCGGCCGACGATGGCTTCATCAACGACTGGCACCTGGTGCATCTGGGCAGCCGAGCCGTGGGCGGAGCCGGCATGGTGATCATGGAAGCCACCGCGGTAGAGGCTCGCGGGCGGATCTCGCCGCGCGATACCGGCCTGTGGAAAGACGAGCAGATCGAGCCGCTGGTCCAATTGACGCGTTTCCTGCGCGGCCAGGGCGCGGTGGCCGCCATCCAGCTTGCCCACGCCGGACGCAAGGGCAGCACGCGCCCGCCTTGGGATGGAGGCGGCGTCATCCCCGCCGCGGAGGGAGGCTGGCAGACGGTGGCCCCCAGCCCGCTACCGTTTCTTCCCGAAGACCCTCCGCCGGCGGAGCTCACCATTGCGGAGATTCACGCCGTTACCGGGTCGTTCCACGCGGCGGCCGCACGCGCGCTCGAAGCGGGCTTTCAGGCCCTCGAGATTCACGCCGCGCACGGATACCTGCTACACCAGTTCCTCTCGCCGCTGAGCAACCGGCGCACGGATAGCTATGGCGGCACATTTGAGAACCGCATCCGCATCGTGCTTGAAACGGTGGACGCGGTGCGCGCGGCCTGGCCCGAAGAGCTGCCGCTGCTCGTGCGCATTTCCGCCACCGATTGGGTGGAGGGCGGCTGGGATATCGAGCAATCGGT
>CAYRWE010000040.1:0-27874 GCA_964427655.1 uncultured Solibacteraceae bacterium
GAGCTTGGCCACGTTCGGGACGGACCAATCCGAGCCCAGGATGCGCCCCTCCGTGCGCGGTCCGGCGATCGGGATTTTGTGCATATCTCGATGATCTCACGGTCAATAGGAGCTGAATTTGAGGGTGAGTGTATTTCAGACGGACTGCGCCGGCCAGGGGCAGCGAGGCTCCCGCTCGCCTTGCTCCTGTTCACCGGTCTGCACTTGTTCGTCCTGCCGTATGCCACCAAGCGGGGCAGCGGGCGACGCACCGACTGAACGGGCGGCCGGCCGCACGTTTCTTCTGGCGCCGCCTACAGGCCACGCCGACGAGCGCCTGACCGCGCACCGCCGGCCGTTTAGGTCGTAGGGGTGCTAGGAGGCGGCGAGGTTGGCGATGGTGAGCCTGTTGAGTCGAGAGGCCGGCGTGGTGATGTTGTTCACCAAGGCCACCCACCGCGAGAGGTCGCGCCGAGTACCCCAGGCGCCAGCGCATCTAAAATAGATGCGAGAGTTGGAGCTGCCCATGAAACGACCCGTCCCGGGGGAATCTGCCTCTGCATTAATCGACGACAGGATCAGGGAACTTGCGGACTGGCGCGGAAAGACGCTTGCCAAAGTGCGCCAAATCGTACACCAGGCAGACCCTGAGATTGTCGAAGAGTGGAAGTGGATGGGGACTCCCGTCTGGTCGCACGGCGGCATCGTCTGCACGGGAGAGACGTACAAGAACGTCGTCAAGATGACATTTGCCAAGGGAGCTGCGTTGAAGGACCCTTCAGGTCTATTCAACTCCAGCCTCGACGGGAATGTCAGGCGCGCCATCGACATCCACGAAGGCGAAAAGGTCGATGAGCCGGCCTTGAAGGATCTCATCCACGCCGCGGTGGCGCTCAATCTCGAAAGCAAGAGCAAACCGAAGCCCCGGCGAGCGAGCGGTAAGCGGGCCGGCTAGCTTCATCGACGCGTGAGACTGTTCCCGACAAGTAAACAGATAAACTGGCAAGCCACACTTGCAAGTTTAACTGCGTTGATGTATCCTGGGACCGTCATGCCGCGAAAGACTCTCGAAACCGAGGTGGCCGATCTCACTCACGCCGTCGGGCTATTGGCGCGTCGCGTGCGCGCGGCCGCCGCCTCGCATGAGCTTTCCTGGAGCGAGGCCGCCGTCCTGTCGCGCCTCGCCAAAGACGGGCCCGCCACCACCGCCGAGCTGGCGCGGGCCGAGGCCATGAAGCCGCAGTCGATGGGAACCACCATCGCGGCACTCGAGGAGAGGGGCTTGGTCCAGCGCAAGCCGCATCCGACCGATGGCCGCCAGATGAATATCGAGCTGACCGCCAAAGGCATCGCCGTGCGAAAGAGCGTCAAGGACGCCAAGCGGACGTGGCTGGCGCAGGCGATCGCCCAGCTCGACGAACGGGAGCGCGAAACGTTGTTCGCGGCCGGCGAGATCATCACGCGTCTGGTGGAGTTGTGAGCAAGCCCGCCACCGGTTCGGATGTTCGGCACGGTCCTCTCGCTTCGATTTCGCATGCCTGGCGGGCGCTGCGGCACCGCAATTTCAAGCTCTACTTCGCCGGTCAGGGCATCTCGCTGATCGGCACCTGGATGACGCGGCTGGCGACAAGCTGGCTGGTCTACCGGCTCACCCATTCGGCCCTGCTGCTGGGGGTCGTCAGCTTCGCGGGGCAGATCGTCTCGTTTGCGCTGGGGCCGTTTGCGGGCGTGTGGGTCGAGCGCCTCAATCGTCGCAAGCTGCCGGTGTGGACACAAGCCGCCGCCGCGGTCCAGTCGCTCGCCATGGCCGCGCTCACGCCCGCCCACGTCATCACCCTTTGGGAAATCGTGGCGCTCGCGGTCATGCAAGGATTGATCAATGCGTTCGACATGCCGGCGCGCCAGTCCTTTCTGGTGCAGATGGTCGAGGACCGTAACGACTTCAGCAATGCCATCGCCATCAACTCCTCCATGGCCAATAGCGCGCGGCTGATCGGCCCGGCGATTGCCGGCGTGGTGATCGGAGCGGTCGGCGAAGGCTGGTGCTTCCTGATGGATGGCGTCAGCTATTTCGCGGTGATCGCATCCCTGCTGCTGATGCGCATCCGGCCCATGGAGATCCGCCGGAGCGCCAGCGGCATGCTCGAACAGGTCCGCGAGGGGTGGGACTACATCCGCGCATTCCGGCCCATCCGCACGATTCTTGCGCTCCTGGCGCTGATCAGCCTGATGGGCTTCCCTTACGCCGTACTACTGCCGGTCTTCGCCGGCCAGGTGCTGCACGGCGGGCCGCACACGCTCGGCTGGCTCACGGGAGCTTCGGGGATCGGCGCGCTCATCTCGGGGCTTTCGCTGACATTGCGCAAGTCTGTGGTCGGGCTGGCACGCATGGGCCAAATCGCCATTGCGATGCTCGGATGCGCATTGATTCTCTTCGGCCTGTCGCGGACTTTGTGGCTGTCGCTTGTACTGATGGTCTTCGTGGGCTTCGGTTTGATGCAGGGCGCGGCGGTCAGCAATACGGTCATCCAGTCGCTGGTGCCGGAAGACAAACGCGCCCGCGTGATGAGTTACTACACGATGGCCTTTTTCGGCGCGGCGCCGTTCGGCAGCCTGCTGGCCGGCACGCTGGCGAACCGGATCGGAGCGCCTCACACGGTCATCGTCACCGGCGCGTGTTGTCTTGCCGGCTCGCTATGGTTCGCGTTCGAGCTGCCGAAAATCGGAGCGATCATGCGGCCGATCTACACGGAGATGGGGCTGCTGCCCACGCGCGATGTGGGCGCGCTTTCCGTAGATCGCGAGCCGGCCTTATAACCCGCAACTGAACGCCGCAGGTCTGACGCGGCTACATCCGCTGGTACGGGGCGGGCGGCGCGGGGCGGAAGGCCTGCACGGCAAGCTCGCCAGCGGGCATATTCGCAAACGCCGCCCCGACGATTTCGCGCAGCCGCTCCGGCGCGCCCAGCGCGCGCAGGTTGAGCAGGATCTCGTGCTCCGCCGCGGGCGAAGCATCTAGCACGCCCTCGACCGCCGGCTCGCGCCGGTTCCCCGTCAGCGCCGCTTTGACGTACCCGGATTCGCATTGCGCCAGCGCCTTCAGGTGTACGATGCGGATTCCCGCCGCGGTCAGCGCGCGATCCAACTCGTCCACCAGCGGCCCCAGGACCATCCCCGGAGAGGCCGGCGGGCTCGGCCGCACCGTCACGCGCGCGTTGAGCCATCCCAGCGCGGCTTCCGCCTCGGCGTAGCGCGCGTAATCCACCTCGATCGTCTTGGTCCCCGCGCGGATGCCGCCGGCCAGCAGGCTATCCAGCCAGCCCGCGATATCCACGTCGCGATCGACCACGAGGTCCGCCTCCGCCACCTGGCGATCGAAGAGAAAACGCAGATCGGGATCGTCCGGTACCTCGTGGACCAACACCGTCAGGGGCGCGATGCGATAGCTCGCTCCGTAGTCCCGCAAGAGCGGGCGCAGCGTGGTGGCCACCACATCCGTGCAGCTTCCCACGGCCTCGGCGAAGATGACTTCCGGCGCGTGCGTCCGCAACCGCTCGAGCGCCTCGATCAACTCCGGAAACCGGCAGCAGAAACATCCCCCGCTCACCTGGTCGGCCGGAACGCCGTTGTGGCGCGCCATTTCGGTATCCACAAGTTCGTCGCCCTGGTCGTTCAGCACCGCTGCCACGGAGACCCTGCGCGCCTGAAGAATGCGCGCCGCTTTCAAAATCAGGGTGGTCTTGCCCGCGCCGAGAAAGCCGCCGATCACCGCCACGAGTGGCTTCACACCTCGAGCTCCTGGCCTTCTCCGACCGTCTTCGCGGGCGCCGATTTCTTACCGTTCACCGTGCATACTTCGACCGCCAGCGTTCCATGGTCTACGTGGATCGTGGCGCCCGCCGCCGTCACCTGGAAGGTGCCCCAGCCGGTGGCGGTCGCCCAGAAACAGCGATGCCCCGAGGGCGCCTTGATCTCGACGCTGTGCTCGCCGCCGTGGTAGCGGAAGCCGCTCATCGCCAGCACGCCGCTCCAGGCCGACATGGCCCGCGCATAGTGATGGCCGCATTCCGGCTCGCTCCAGGGGTTGCGCTTTTCGCCATCGAAGCGCAGCCGCGCGTTGCGGTAGAACTCCAGCCCTTCGCGCGTCATCCCTGTGAAGAGCATGTGCGAGGCCACCAGGTATTCGATGCCGGTCCATCCGGCTTCCGAGAAGTAAGGGAAGGGAATGCGCGGACGCTCCGAGCGGCCGTAATCGCACACCACCACCGCGGCTTCGTCGTTGAGCGCGTAAGTGCGCTCCACGGATTGATGCTCGCTCAGCGTGCGGCGGTAGTTGTAGCGATAAACCGAGCCCAGCGTCTTGCGAACATTAGCCGGCGCGACCAGCGGCCCCAGGCCCGCCACTTCCGCCAGGTATTGGCCGATCAACTGGTCCGCCAGGCATCCTTCGCCGACCTGGTACTGCGGGTTGAGCGTATCCTCCGCACCCATGTCGCCACGCAGCGAAGGCGCGATGTCCTCTTTCTTCACGCCGCGGACTTTCTGCACGTAATATTCGCCATTGAAGAGGTTCGCGTCGATCCACCGGCTGCCGCTCTCGAACACCCGCCGGTATTCCACCGCCGAGGCGCTATCGCCCACCGCGCGCGCCATCTCTTCGCCTGCGCGCAGACCGCCCAGATAGTAGATTCCGCACAGCGGGTTGGGCCCGTAGAATTCCACGTCGTAGGTGTTGTGCTGCACGCCTTCCATGACGCCATCGCGGTTGGCATCCCACCCGCCCGGCGTCCAGGCGAATTCGAGCGCCCGTTTGATGCCCGGCCACAGCGTGCGCAGCCAATCGGTATCGCCGCTCAGCCGCCAATCGAGATAAGCGTGAAGAATCTGGCCCATCTGGCCATCGGCGGCGGCGAAACCCCACAGCGGCTGCTTGTGCGGCAGGTTCTCGCGGAAGTGCAGCGCGCCCGCTGTGTCCAGATCGTAGCCGAAGCTGGTGGCGCGCAGCGAGCGCGCGAAGCTGGGGAACAGGTGCGGCGTGGTGGTCTCGTAATTCCACACGTGCGCGCAGCTTCCATGGCAGCAGCCGGCGTGGTCGTTGGCGCCCTCGAAGCCGTGGAACTCGCCATCGGCCGTGCGGAAGCAGACTTGCGTCACGAGCGTCGAGAGATTGGCCGTGGCGGCATCCTTCACCGCGCCGGGAATCGAGGATTCGCCGAGCGCCGCGGCGAAGCGGCGGGTCTTGGCCTCCAGCGCGGCCAGGTGTTCGGTAGCATATTCGGCCGCGGCCCAGGCATCCGCGAAACGGGTGCTGTACCAGTTGCCAATGAGCGCATCCTCGTCGCCCTGGGGCGCCGTCCAGCCGCAGCGTCGCGGCGTGCGGTTGGGGAAGTGCCAGGCCAGCAGGAACGTGTAATCGGCATGGTCGCCGGGTTCGAGCGTGCGCCCCAGCGAGAGCGCGCCGACCCCGTTGCGCCGGGCCGGCTCGGGTCCCAGTTCGCCATCGGCCGAGAAATCGTCCCAATAGAGCATGGGCGAATTCCACCAGCGGTCGAGCTGCCAGCCGCGCAGGTAGGTGATGCGCGCGTCGCCGGGGTCGAGCGCGGCCAGCACAAAGCTGCCCTTGAGCGCATCGTCGGCCGGCAGTTCGGGGCTGCTCATGTACAGGCCGTCCAGGTGCGCCGCGGTGCGATGCTCGTTGACGCGTGTGTCGGCGGCCGGCGTGCGGCCGGTGGGGTTATCGATGGACCAGGCGATGGAGACTTTGGCCGGCGCCGCGCCCGGGTTGGTCACGCGATAGCGCAGGATCGCCACCGGCAGGCCGGAATCGTCCGGCTCGTGCGGGATAAACGGGGAGAAGGCGTCGAGCGAGACGCGCACGGGCAATTCGGGATCGGTGAAATCGATGTGCGCCAGCGGAAATTCGCCCTTGAAGGTGGCGGATGCCAGCCGCACCAACCCCGGCGCATTCTGCGTGCCCAGGCCGCTCGACCCTTCGTAGGGCGGCTGTATGCGCGATTCCAGAACCCGCACCACCGGCTTGCCGGCGCCGGCCTGTGCCCAGATGGCGGGAAACGCGTAGCTCGGCGCATTGCCTTTGTCGGGGCGATTGAAAATCTCCCAATCGCGGAGCTGGCCGCGGCCGCCCAGGCTGATCGATCCCGCGCAGACCCCGCCCAGTGGAAATGCGATGGCGGTGAGATGGCGGCCCGTGAAGACGCGGGGGAAGGGCAGGTCCGGCAGTGCCGGTAACCGCGGCGGGGCCGGCGGAGCGGTCCGCGTTTGCGCGGCGGCGCCAGCCAGCGCAACCTGCTGAAGAAAGGTGCGGCGCTTGGTGGACATCAGCAATAGCTTAGTCCAAATCCACCGCTCGTGCGCCCACGCCCGAGCCGCTACTTCGCCGCGTCCGGAAGCTGGTTTCGAAGGCGCCCGTGCTGATCGGGCGGATGGATGGCGTGCGCCGGCGCCGTTCCCAGGTAGCTGGCCACTTCCCTCACTTTTTGGCCGTCCGGCTCATCCAGCACCAGCTCGACATCCACCCGCTGCCCCTGCCGCGCATAAATGAAGATGCCCGCCTGCAGATACGAGCCATCCAGACGGAAACTCTGGGCGAGCGGGCCGCCGTCGCGGATCTGCAGGAGTCCGCGGACGGCCTGTGTCACGGCGGGCGAATTCCGATCCCAGCGGATGTGCAGTTCGCCATCGGCTTCGATGGCGTTAAGCCCCAGCGGCGGCGCGGGAGGGGCGGGGAGCAACGGGCGGACGAGCGTCTCGAACCCCGGCATCCATAGGGCGCGCATTTCAAAAGCGGCCGTGGCGACGACCAGCAGCAGGGCCGCCGGGAAAACATAACGCCGGCCTGGCCAGGGGCGTTCCATCGGCTCCGGCGCGGGTTCAGCCAACTCCGGCTCGAGCGCCACCGGCTCCCGCTCCGGAACGACCGGTGCTACCGGCTCGGCCTCGGCCCGTTCCTCGCTGTAGGGTAAGTCCAACTGCTCGGAGTGGCGCCAGTCGACAAGCGGAGCTGCGGGTTCCGCTGGAGCTGCCGGCTGCATTCCGGCGGCCGGCGCAGGTGCTGGAGACTCCGTCTGCCGCGATGGCTCGGGTCTTGACTCGGGCAGCGGCGGTCTCGGCCCGGCCGGTTCGACCTCCGCCGGCTCCGCCGCCCTTACCCGGCCCACCGGCCTCAACGGCGCGGGGACCATAGGCAGCGGCGTCAACTCGAACTCCTGGCGCGTGGCCGCTCCCTTTATGCTCTTATCCGCTTCCCGGAAGAAGAAGCCGCAGCGCGTGGGGCGAAACGTGTGCGGCTTGAGCACCAGCGCAACCTGCCAGGGTTTGCTGAAGTAGCGCTTGTGAATGGCAATATCCGCATCCGAGAGAAAGATCTCGCTGCGCGTGTGGGAGTGGTACCATCCCACCGGCCCCATTCCCGCCGGATGCTCCGCCGCCACTAGCTCCGCGAGCCGCGCATGGTCGTTTTCGGAGAGTGTAAACGAAGGGCCCAGGGCGTGCTCGCATTCGAGCGGCACGTGCCCCAGTATCGACAGCTCGCCCTGCTCCCATTTCCCCAGCAGGATTCCGCCGATCTCGGCGCCTCCTTTGGGCAGGGAGAAAAACGCCTCCGTGACGGCCAGGCGGATGTCGTCCAGAACACGCCTGGAGTACTCAATAGCGAAAGGGCACTCCGCGACGCTCCACGTCCCGGTAGCACTCTCTACGCCGCTTTCCATTCCCGCCGCCGGCGTCAGGCCTTGGCCGGGGCCGCGCCGACCTTGCGGTAATCCACGACCAGGCTGGAGATCTTCTCGCCGATCACTTCGATGCGCTTCAAATCGCGCGTGCCCACGCCCAGCTCTTCGGCCAGCCGCAGAGTGTTGTCGCAGGTCTCGAAGGGCGCCTTGCCGCGGTCGGCCATGGCGTCGAAGCCCATGAGCGCCGCTCCCACCGCGTCCACGCAGACCGCATTCAGGCCGGCCACCAGGGCATGCGGCGTGACGTGCTTGTTGCGCGGTCCGATGGTCTCGGCGTGGGTCATGGATTCGATTCCATCGATCATGGCCAGGTGTATGGGCCGCGCCGCCACCAGGTCAGCCACGGCGCGCGGTACGCGATAGCCGCCTTCCCGCGGGCTCTTGGGGTCCTTTTCGGGCAGCGAGGTTTTGGAAGGCTGGCGGTTCCCGGAGTGAATGGGCATCCGTCCGCCCAGGGGCAGCAGGCCGGGCTCATCCACGCCGGCGCCATCGCCGTAGATAGTGCAGGGCGTGATCCCGAAACAGTTCTTGGCCGACATGGTGACCCCGGCGGTCAAGTGCTCTTTCAGTTTCCCAATGGAAACGAAAACGTCGCAGTCGCGATACGAATGGTTGAGATCGTAGGCCGGGAAGAGGTGCCCGCCATGCGGCACCGGGAAACGCGCGTACTCCTTGCCGCGACCCAGGAAATTGGTGTTCTCGAATTCCACGCGCGGCGCCGCGGTCGAGAACTCGCGCGGATCCCAACCCGCCAGAATCATGTACTCTTCGAGCGGCTCGGCCGATTTCCAGGGGCTTTCGAGCAGCCGTATGCGAGTAGCGCCGGCCTGGCCCAGCAGGTGCACGGTAGCGCCGATCACGGCCGGATGAACCCAGGCGGTCTGCCCGATGGGAAGGTAGCCCAAGCGGTCATCCGGGTTTCCCGTGAGGTTTATTTTGATGGCTACCGTTTTCCCCTTCACGAGCCGGCCCAGGCCCCCGAGCTGGTCGAACATCTTGTTCAGGGCCGGTACGACTTCCGAGCCGTACGAATCGCAGCGCCCCAGCGCTACCGGTGCCGTGGGAGCTTCCGCGCGGGCCCGTGAGGGAGAACCCAGCACGGCTCCGGCGGCGGCCCAGCCCGCTCCGGCCAGCAATTCACGGCGCGAAATGGATGTCTTTGTCATGCCGTCACCTCCAAAGCTGCGTACACCGAAAACGACGGTAGATGGTATTCTACATCCTTGCCCACGCGCACCGGTTCGAGCGGCCGCGCCGTGCCGCTTTCCATGGTGTGAATCTGTACCGCACCGTGGGGGTATTGAATCCTTAAACTCACCACGCTGCCGCTCACACCCCCGCCTCTCCGACCGCCGGCGAATTCCACGAATTGGATGAGGCTGGCCGTCCCTCGCGGATCGGCCGAATAATGCACCCACAGCGACGAGCCGTTGAAGACGCGCACCGGGTCGTAGCGCCGGCTTATCAGGTTGTGGCTATCCAGCGCCACAAAATAGGGATCGTCCCAATCGCGCTGCGGGGAGGCCACGCCGCCCTTGCCGAAGGCGCGCAGGTCGTAGCCGGCCACCGCGCAATCCAGGTTGCGTTCGCCGGGGAAGGCCGCCGCGGCGGCGCGCGAGACGATCAGCAATCCGCCGCCGCGGGCGAAAGCGGAGAGTTTGGTGGTCAGGGTTGCAGACGGCTTTTCGGGATCCACCCACAGCACCGCGCGCAGCCCGCCGAGGTCGTCCGATCCCGCCACGCTGCGGTCGATCACGCGATAGAGCAGGTTTCGACGGGCCGCCAGGTTGAGCACTTCGGTGCTCATGAATTCGTTGTCGCCCGCGAAGGTCGAGATCACTCCCAAGGGGCCGCGTTGGCGATACGAACGCCAGGCGGCGCGCTTCTCGAAGAACGCCAGCGTGTCGCTCATCTGCTGCCAGGTGGCCAGCGCTTCCGCGTTCCCGGCGGCGATGCCGGCGGCCAGTTTGGGATCCAGCGAGATCATCCACCGCGCGCCGGTGGCGGCGCAATCGGCGATCGCCAATCGGTAGGCCCGGGCGGTAAGCACCTGGTCGCCGGGAGGGTCGCAGCCCAGCCACACCTGTTTCGAGGGAGCGCGCGAGGCGGCCAGCCGCGCCACCCAGGAGGTCGAATCGATCCACGGAACGCCGGTCGGACCGGCTTCGGCGTTAGCGCCGCGCTCCATCGGCTTGATCTGCGGCCACGCCACTTCGGTCACCGCGACGATCGGCGCGCTGCCATCCCAACGGACTTTGGCCAAGGGCGCGGGCGACAGGCTGCTCCACTCGCGAACCTCCAGGCCAGCCGCGCGAGCGGCGGCGTCAATAGATTGGCCGGGATCGTTGATAAGCAAGCAGTTAATGGGGCTGCCCGCCAGCAGCTTCAGATGGTCCGGTGTCCATCCGGCCGGCCAACGGAAGGGAACCAGCCGATTCGGTGCGATTTCCGAAGCCAATGCTATCTCCTTGCGGGCCGATCACCCGCTGCGTCGAACGCCATTTTAGCACCGGCGTCCACCTGAGCGCCCTGACAGCCGAGGCGCCAAGTGAGCAATTAGCCGTGCAAAATCCTGTGCACCGATATACAATTTGGATAAGGAGAATCCTTAATGGCTGATCACTCACGTAGAAGTCTGTTTCAACTCGCCGGCGCCGCTGCCTTGCTCCGGGGCCAGATCGCTTTGGCGCAGCAATCCGCACCGCCACCCACCAAGCAAGGGCGGGGAACTAACAGTCGGGGTCCGGGCGGCAGGGGAGGCCTGGATGAACCGTTCCCGGCACTGGAGCGGCATTCCACGGTGGCCGTTATCAGTGGCGCAGAACGCCGCAAGAACGTCCACGACGCCCTGGTGGCGATCGACAAACAGATTCTTCCCGGCCTGAAGTCCAAGAAGTTCGTGGTGATCAAGCCCAACAATGTCAGCACGGTCAACCAGCTAGCGGCTACCCACGTGGATGCCCTGCGCGGCATTCTGGATTACCTGGCGCCGCGTTTCAAGGGACCCGTTACGATCGCCGAAGCTTCCGCCGGACAGACTCACGAGGGCTTCGAGAACTTTAAGTACCCTCCGCTGCTCAAAGAGTACGCCAAGCAGAAAGTCAGCCTGGTGGATTTGAACGAGGATGCGCGCTTCGAAACCATCGCGCTGCTCGACGGGGACATGCACCCCATTCCCTGCCGGATAGCCAGGATGCTGGTGGATCCGGATGCCTTCGTCATCAGCTCGGCCATGCTGAAGACGCACAACACCGTGATTGCCACTCTATCGGTGAAGAACATGGTACTCGGCGCGCCCCTGCACCAGGCGCCCAAGGACACCGCGCGCTGGAACGAGAAGCGCAAGTTCCACTTCGGCGTCCGCCAGACTCACTACAATATGCTGCTGACGGCGCAGAAGCTCCAGCCGCACTGGGGAGTGGCGCTGATCGACGGTTTCGAGGGCATGGAAGGCAACGGCCCCGGTTCGGGAACTCCGGTCAGCTCCAAGATCGCCATCGCTTCGACGGATTTCATTGCGGCAGACCGCGTGGGCGTTGAGGCCATGAGCATCAATCCGGATTGGCTCGGCTATCTGAAGTACAGCTCCGCGCTGGGCCTGGGGCAGTACGACCTCTCGAAGATCGACGTCGTTGGCGCCAAGCTGGCGGATGTGAAGAAGCCGTACCGCATGCACGCCGATATTGAGCTCGAGCTCGAGTGGCAGGGTCCCATGACGGAATTGCCGCCTCAGATCGGCTGGCTTACCCCGTTCAGCGAATATCCGCCCTGCGCGTAGAAACGCGGCAAGCTGAAGCATATAGCATGCTTCAGCTTGCCCGAATACCTCAAAAAGGCCTGTAGAGTTCCCTCCTGCCGCACTGGCCTAGAGCTGTCGGATCGTCTCCGACAGGAACCAGGTTCTGCGTTCCGTTTCGTCGATCCACACCTCTAGCAGGCTGGTAGTGGCCACGTCCTTGTGCTCGTCGCATACTTCGTGCTTTTCGCGCATGGAGCGCGTCAGCGCCTGGTTATCGGCGGCGAGTTCCGCCAGCATGTCCTTGGGAGTGACGAATTCCGCGTCATTGTCCTTCAGTGTTTGATGGCGCGCGATGTCGCCGATGGAATGCAGCGTGGTTGCGCCGATTTTGCGCGCCCGCTCAGCGATTACGTCGGTCATCGCGAAGATCTGATCGCCGTGCTCATCGAGCAGCAGATGGTAGTCGCGAAAATGACTACCGCTCATGTGCCAGTGGAAATTCTTCGTCTTGACATAAAGTGCGAATACATCGGCCAGCAATTCACGCAAAGCGCCGGAGACAGCCGCGACGGAATCGGGGCTGAGATCGGTGGGCGTCTTGAGATTGGCCGGCGTTTCAAAGCCGTTCGTTCCTTTGGCTCGGGGGTGAGCCGTCTCGGTTTTCATTGGTTCCTCCGGTAAAACGTCTGGGTTTTCGGAAACTCTCGTTGGCAAGTTACGGGGTTGTCAAAGCGAACGCCGTTCCGGGCAATCGCATCCGGTTCGCAATTCACTCCCATGATGCCGCGTTTCTCGCTGTCGGGCGCACGGCTCTCCGGACGCGAAGGTTTGAAAATTGACGCCCAACCGCGCGGACGGCCTGCAAAAGTACAGCTCGCAGACGAAAAAGCCAGGCTGGTACGAAGCTTACCGAGATCCCGAAACGATCCATGTCAGAATAATCGGCGGTCTCCAAGGCGATGCGCTTTCTTACGAACTCCGTCCTACTAGCGGCCCTGCTTGGCTCGGGCATCCCTGCGTCGACCGCGGCCTCGGGCTTCGCCGTCGGTCCGCAATACGATTCGACGCATGTCTACGTAGCGCCGGCGGATTTCGATCGCTTCGTGGCCAGCTTTCTCGCCACTTTCGGCGGCACGGCCGGGAAGCGTGGAGTCTTCACGGTGACGCCTGTGCCGAGCAGCACGATCTCGCAACTGGTGGCAACCCCGGAGGGCATACTCTCCGTGTTCGGCTTCGAGACCCCGATTCCGTACCCTTTCGGCGCGGAGCGGACCGGCTACCTGGTCACGGACCTGGATGGCGCGGTTCGCGCCGCCCGCGCAGCCGGCGCCGCCGTGCTCGTCAGTCCATTCAACGATGCGATCGGCCGGGACGCCATCATCCAGTGGCCCGGCGGCGTGAATATGCAGCTCTACTGGCACACCACGCCGCCGTCCTATGCTCCCTTGAAGACGATTCCGGAAAACCGTGTCTACGTTTCTCTGGACAGGGTGGCGGCGTTCACCACTAGCTTTCTCGCCTTTTCCGAAGGCCGGACCGTCTCCGACGATGCGCACGCACCGGGTATCGAGATCGGGCGCCCGGCCGACACTTATCGGCGCATCCGCATCGAATCGACGTTCGGGAAGCTGACCGTTCTGGTGACGGACGGACATCTTCCCTATCCCTATGGCAGGGAAATCGTGGGATACGAGGTTGCGGATTTGGGGCAGACGCTCGCTAAGGGCAAGGCTGCCGGGGTTACGATTCTCGGCGGCCGCTATGCGACCGGTGAACGGAGCGCAGCCATCGTGCAATTCCCCGGCGGATATATCGCCGAGATTCATGCCCCGGCGTCCCAGGCGAGGCATTGAGCGCGGGCGCGCCCGGAAACCGCCTCTACCGAACTACCGGCAGCCACACCGCGCTGGCCCGCTCCGCGGAGCGGAACACGGATTGGGTCGCCTTGATATAGTCGGCCGGCTTGGCGAAGAAGATGTTCCCCACGTAGCTCTGCGGGTTGCGGTCGTAAAGAGGGAACCAGCTCGATTGGATCTGCACCATGATCCGATGGCCGGGAAGAAACACATGGTTGGCGGTGGGCAGCGCAAAGCGGTAGCGCTGCGGCTGGCCCGCGGGGATGGCCGAAGGGTGCTCGAAACTCTCGCGATAGCGGCCCCGGAATATGTCCATCGAGATCGCCAGCTCATAGCCGCCCAGGACCGGCTGGCTGGGCACCTCGTCGGGGAAGACGTCGATCAGCTTTACCACCCAATCGGCATCCGTCCCGGTGGTGGCCGCGAACAATTCCGCGACCGGCGCTCCGGCGATGCGCACAGGCGCGGTGAGCACGGGCGTCTGGTAGGTCAGCACGTCGGTGCGGTCCTCCACCGAGCGCTGATCCATGACTAGCCACTGCTTCCAATTGTCCGAGTCGGCAAAGCGCACCGGCCGCGGAACATACGGCACGGGCTTGGCGGGATCGGAAACATAGCTGTCCGCGACCGCGCCCGGCTGCGCCGGCTTATCGAAACTCAGCCCGGAATCCGCCGCCAGATAGAGCGGCTTCAGGCCCGCGGCACAGCCCGATTCGCAGGCCGGCGGCCACTCCTTCAGGCGGTCCCAATGGTTCTCACCGGTGTTGTAGATGACGACGGGCGGAGTGTCGGCCCGCGACGCGCCGCTCTTCAGATATTGATCGAAGAACGGCTTGAGAACCTCGCGGCGGAATTCTAGAGCCGTATCGCCATTCCACCGCAGCGGCCCGAGATTGAAGCCCTCGTAATTCACCTGGCTGTGCCGCCAGGGTCCCATCGCCAGGTGGTTGTTGCCGGCCAGGCCCTTGGCCTTCAAAGCCATGTAGCAGTGAATGGCGCCCCACATGTCCTCCTGGTCCCACAGGCCTTGCAGCCACAGGGTGGGAACTTGCGAGGGACGCTCGGCCACCAGCTTATCGAGCGCCTGTCCCTGCCAAAACGCGTCGTAGGCTGGATGCTCCATCACGCGGTGCGCCCAGGGGAGCTGGTCGAGCCCGTGGAGCAAGGCGTAAGCCCCGGCCGAACCGGCGCGGCGGAAGGCATCGTAATCGTCGTATTGGCCGCGCGGCACGGAGTCGCCTTCGTCCCTCTTGCTCGTCTGCTCGGTAAAGTAATCGAAATTCACCTGGCGGAAGGCGCCGTAGTGGAACCAGTCGTCGCCCATCCAGCCATCCACCATGGGGCTTTCGGGCGCCGCCACCTTCAGCGCCGGGTGCGGCCCCAGCAGGGCCATCACGACCGTGAAGCCCTCGTACGACGAGCCGATCATGCCCACGCGGCCGTTCGATTCGGGCGTGTTCTTGACCAGCCAGTCGATGGTGTCGTAGGCGTCAGTGGTGTGATCGGTCGAGGTCGGGTTCAGCGGGCCGCGCACCGGCCGCGTCATCACGTAATCGCCCTCGGAGCCGTACTTGCCGCGCACGTCTTGGAAGACGCGGATATAGCCATCGGCTACGAACAGCTCGTCCCCCTGCGGCAGCGTCGCGAGCATGTGCGGGCTAAGATTGCGCGAGGTGCGTCGCGCGGCGTCATACGGCGTTCGGGTGAGCAGAATGGGTGCATCTTTGGCACCCTTGGGCACCACGATCACGGTGTAGAGCTTCACGCCGTCGCGCATGGGGATCATGGCCTCGCGCTTGACGTAATCGTAGCCGGTCATCGGCGGCTTGAACTTCGCCGGGATGTCGCCGCCGCTCTGCTGGCCCAAAACACCCAGCGCCGCCGCCAGGCTGGCGCCCAGGGCTATCCATATCGTTCTCATGCCGCTCCGCCGCATCACTCTTCTACTGTAGCGAAGCTCGCCGTGGGGCATGCTTTAGCTTGCCCGGACCCACCGTTGCGCTATCCTCTTGGGTGATCGCTCGGGGGTTGACGATGACATCACGCGAACGCTGGCGGGCCGTATTGGCCGGGGAAAAGCCGGACCGAACGCCCTGCGATTACTGGGGTACCGGCGAAATCACCGCGCGTCTCCTGCGCGATCTCGGATGCGCCACTGAAGCCGACCTGTGGAAGTGCCTGGGCGTCGACAAGTGCATCCACATCGCCCCGCGCCATCCCCGCGCCACCGAGGATACCTGGCACATGCAGTCGCTCTTCAGCATCTGGGGAATCGGCACGGCGCAGATTCCTTACGCGGATGGCCTTGGCGTCTACGAAGAGGCTGTCGTGCATCCGCTCGCCGAAGCGCGCAGCGTGGCGGACGTCGAGCGCTTCCCGTGGCCCTCCCCGGACGATTGGGATTACAGCGGCTTGCAAGCCGAGTGCGACCGGTGGCCCGATAACCCCATCCTGGCCGGCAGCAGCGAGGCATTCTACTTATATTCGCGGCTGCGCGGCATGGAGCGGGCGCTCGAAGATTTGGTGGAAGAGCCGGCCATCGCCGATGCGATTCTGGAGCACATCTGCGAACTCGACCGCGGCGTCTTCCAGCGCATTCTGGACCGCGTCGCCGGCCGCATCGAGCTGGTTTACGTGGCCGAGGACCTGGGCACGCAGGAATCGCTGCTGATGAGCCCGCGGCTATTCCGCCAATTCCTCAAGCCCCGCATCAAGCGCCTGGCCGACGTGGTGCATGGCTACGGCGTGAAGGTGATGCATCACGACGATGGCGCCATACGCCCGCTCATCCCGGATCTCATCGAGGCGGGGATCGACATACTGAACCCGATTCAATGGCGCTGCCGCGGCATGGAGCGTGAAGCTCTGGCGCGCGATTTCGGGCCGTCGCTCATCTTCCACGGCGGCGTGGACAACCAGCACACGCTCCCCTTCGGCACGCCGCGGGATGTGCGGGACCAGATAGCCGAGAATCTCCGCCTCTTCCGCAACGCCAAAGGCTACATCGTGGCGCCCTGCCACAACATGCAAGCCAACACGCCGACCGCCAACGTCGTGGCGCTGTATGCGGCGGTGCGGGAACTCGGATAGCGGCACTCGCTCCGCAAGGCGTGTTACACTCCACTTGGTTTCAAATCCAGCAAGTCCGGAAGCACATGCCGACAAACGTTTCTTTAGTCCTGAAGTCCCTGACCTTCGCGGCTCTGCTCGCACAGACGGCAGCGGCCCAGAAGGCGGCCCCGGCGGTAACGCCGCCCAGCGGTCCCTTCACCTGCACCGAACTGATCGGGCTTTACTCCAGCGGCGAGTGGTGGGACGCAGGTTTTTACGATGCTCTTGGCGATCTCAAGACCAGGTGGCAGGGGCGATTTTCGCACTACGGCTACACGTACGAATACGCCAAGCCTGACAGCTATACGTGGAGCCCGACCAACCTCGGCGGGGTGAATAATGTCCGGCTGACCGTCCCTTGCGCTCAAAACGGGAACGCGCCCGACAGGATTGTCTATCAGGCGTGGTCATGGGAGTTGACCTCCGAAAAGGCCTGGGTCGATAGTCTGGAGGCCACGCTAGCCACCATTCGCGCCCAGCGCCCCAGCGCCAAGCGGATCGACATCATGACCATCATCCGTTGTCCCATGAACGCATGGTGCCATTCCGACAAACCCCCGCTCGGTCCCAACACCGACCATGACGCCAAGAAGCAGGACTGTCATGTTCCCGAGTACGTGGATTCGGCTCTGGCCAAGGTGGCGGCGAACCATCCCGGCCTGGTCTCGGTGACGCCTAGGTTCGAAGCCGTGAGTTGCGCCGCAAAGATCGACGGCATCCACTTACACGAACAGAACGGGCCGTCAGCCGCTCCCATCGCGACTTATTACAAAGCCAGGCCTTGATCGGGAGGCAACACCAACTCCCACTCCCTTACGGGCGTGGCTCTGACTGAGCCGCGACCGTGATGGAGCGGTTGGCTGCTTCCGTTCCCGCCAGCGGCATCGTACGCACGGCCAGGATCAGGTCGTGCGCCTCGCCTTCTTTCGCGCCGCTGTAGTAGCCTACCCGGGTATTCGGCGCATAATAGAAGGACGCGCCATCCTTCGAGGGATGCCGTGCGTCCTCGCCATCGGCCGACTTTCCCGCCACCATCTCTCCATGGCCGCGTATCAGAAAGTAGATCTCCTCTTCGTGCGCATGAACGTGCGGAATGTTAGTGCCGCCGGGGGCGAAATCCATGAGATACAGGCTGACGACTTCAGTGCTCGCCGCCAACTTATCGGTCTGTGGCGAATGGTGGCCCATCAGCAGCTTGAATTGCGTGGTTGGCCCGTGTGTCGGAAGTAACTGCGGTGGGACGTCGTTGACATTCGCCAACAGTAGTTTGGGCGTGGGAATTACTTGTTTGCCGGCAGGGATCTTGAAGCCCATCACGATCACTCGCACGGAACTGTCCGAACTGTTCGCGATCCCGTGTTTAATGTCGATGGGCAGGTACATGAAGTCGTCCTTCTTCACTGGAACCTTCTGATCCCCGTAAATCAGCGTTCCATTCCCGTCGAGGACGTAGTAGATCTGCTCTTCGGCCGGATAGCTCACCACGGCACTGGACCCGCCGGCGCCGACCGTCAGTTCACCGTACCGCGCAAGGCATTGCAACTTGTCGAGGTCTTTGTCCCCGATACCGAAGAGAGGCTTGTAAGTGGCGGCTTTCGCCTTTAGGGTGAGGTCGTCGCGCCGCGGCTTAGTATCGGACAATGACCGCTGCAGGAAGAACGGCTCCGCGGCACAAAGGCAGGAAGCGGCCAGCAGGGCCGTGAAAACGAGCCGCGGATAAGTCTTCGAAATAGATCTGCGCATAGTATCTCTTTCGAGATTACTCCGATTCGCTCCATTTCGCGGGGCCGCCCATCGCCCTGACGCGCTCCCAGGCCTTCACTTCGCTACCGGAAACACCGACACGCGCAGCCTGGCGCAGCCCATGGGGATCAGCGTGATCTCCTCCACCGGCTCCGCCGTCACGGCCGGGCTTTCCGGCGCCTCTCCGATGAGGCCGTTCGCCTCCATCTTCCACGACGGCAGCCGCCGCGCTTGGGTCACGATCCGCACCGGGGCGGCATCCGCGGCGAAAGGCTGCGCGCGAAGCGTTCCCTTCTCGAAACGCATGGCGGATTTCAACAACGTGTAATTCCACGGCGTCTCCGCGAACACTTCGAAGGCCGGCCACTTCTCGTTATTGCCATAGCGCTGCCAGCGCTCGCCGATCCTCAGCGAATACTCGAGTGGGCCGCGGTACACCGAAACCGCGTTGCCACTCTTCGGCCACGTTTTGATTTCGATCCGCATGGGCAGCGTGAGCTTCACCCGGTCGCCATTCTTCCAGGTCCGGTCGATCGAGATCCAGCCCTGGCTCGCGCTACCGGCCGGCTTGCCGTTCACCGTCGCGGACGCCCCCGCGGCCCACGCTGGCACACGCAGCTTGAGCGGGAACGCTACGTCCGACTTCATCTCGAGCGCCAGCGCCACCGTTTCGTCGAAGGGATAATCGGTCGTTTCGACGATCCTGACCGCCGTGCCGTCGCCGGCCTTCGCCTCCACGCTGCTGGGGGCGTACAGAACGGCGGCGATGCCGTTATCCGCCGTCGCCATCCACAGATGCTCGGCGTAATAGGGCCATGCGTGCGCCACGTTGTGCTGGCAGCAGCGGTATTGATACGGATTGTACGAGAACATGTCGCCGCCGTTTTCGATCATGGGCGACTTGCTGGCGCGGTCGAGCTGCACCTGGTTGGGCGCCGTGAGGTAGTGCAGGCCCTTGAGGTCCGGCGTCATCGCGGCGGGCAGCGAATTGAACGCCACTTCCTCCGCCCGGTCGGCCCATACGGTGTCGCCGGTTATCTTCACCAGCATCTCATCGCTCAGCAGGAACTCCGCCATCGAGCACGTCTCGGCCGCCTGCCGCGGGCCGGTGTAGCCCGGGCGCGCGTTCTCGTCGGCCGCGAACATGCCGCCCGGCATCTGCCCATATTCGTCCATCACCAGGCGGTAATTGCGTTCCGTGGCCTCGATGAACTTGCGATCGTTGGCTTGCTGAAAGTACTCTGCCGGCTCGCGAAAGCCCTGCGAGATGTTGACGCCGTGCCAGGTCGGAATATTTCCGAACCAATCGGCAGTGCGCTCGTGATTCACCCGGGCGAGATCCAGCAGCCACGCCTGCCCGGTCCGGTTGTAAAGCCAGTAGATGGAATCGAGATTGTCGCCGCCGCGGTACTTCTGCCAGCTCGCCGGCAAAAAAGCCTCTCGCGGAATCGAGCGCTGCCACTCGAAATACTTCAGCATGAACGGAATCACGCGCTTGTCTCCAGTGGCCTCGTAGAGCGTGCGCAGCGGGTAGAGCATGATCATGTTGGGCCACAAGTCTATGGTTTCGGCCGGCTTGTCGGCGCGCATCTCGGGCTGGTCGCCGCGCCGTATGGCCAGGTTCTTGCGCGTCCCGAAATAGCCGTCACTCTGCTGATTGGCAATCACCGCATCCAGCCACTTGCGCGCTTCGGCGATAATGCGCGCGTCGCCGAGCACGAATCCCAGATCGGTGAAGCCCTTCAGCCAGTAGGGCGCTTCTTCCCATCCGCGGTCCGCCGACCCCGGCGTCACCCAGCCGTTGCCTTCGTATTTGCAATATTGGCTGATCTCGCTCAGGCGCCCCGAGAAGCCCTCGGCTTCGAGCTGAAGCTGCGTTCGCAGCCAGCTCTCCGGGCGTATGGCGCCGATCGGCAGCTTGATCAGCGGGCTGGGCGCCAGCGGGGAGCGATTTCCCGGATAGAAGCGGTTCTCGCCGTAGGCCGTGCCGAGTATCAGGAGGACCAGCAAAGTGGCGCGCATCATCTCTCCAGAGTACTCGAAGGCGGTGCACCCATCGCTGGTCCGGCAGCCGTGGAATTCGCGGCTGAAATGTGTTCTCGTAGAGCTCTATGAAACCGTCGGCTTGTCTCCTTTTCTCCCTGATCTGGATCTGCGCCGCGGCTTGGCCTGGAAAGGCGCTCGCCGCGGATCGCGTCAAGACCGCCAATGGCCTGATCGAGGCCACCACTCCGCCGGATTCGGGCGTTCGCAGTTTCAAGGGAATCCCATTCGCCCAGCCGCCCGTGGGCGATCTGCGCTGGAGAGAGCCGCAGCCGGTGAAGAATTGGAAGGGCGCGCGCAGCGCCGATGCGTTCGGTCCCACCTGCATGCAGCGAACCTCGCCCACCGCCGACTATTGGTTTCGCGGCAAGGGCATGAGCGAGGATTGCCTCTATCTGAACGTCTGGACGCCGGCCAAATCGGGCAAGGAGCGGCTGCCGGTTCTGGTGTACATTTTCGGCGGCGGATTTCAGAACGGCGATGGCTCGGAGCCGCGCTACGATGGCGGGAACATGGCGCGCAAGGGCATGGTGGCGGTTTCGGTAAACTACCGGACTAACATCTTCGGCTTCTTCTCCCATCCCGAGCTGACCAGGGAATCCCCGCACCACGCGTCCGGCAATTACGGCCTGCTCGACCAGGTTGCCGCGCTCTTCTGGGTGCGGCGGAACATCGCGGCCTTCGGCGGCGATCCCAAGCGAGTCACTATCGCGGGTGAATCGGCCGGTTCGATGTCCGTCAGCGCGCTGATGGCGTCTCCGCTATCCCGGGGGCTGATCGCCGGTGCCATCGGCGAGAGCGGCGCTCTGCTCTCGACCCTGCCGCCACGCCCGCTTTCCGAAGCCGAGCAGGAGGGCGCCAAATTCGGCACCGCGGCCGGAGCGGCATCGCTCGCGGCGCTTCGTTCCATGACCGCACCGCAGATTCAAGAGATCCTGGCCAAGAACCCCACCTTACGCTTCAACACTGACCTGGACGGTTACTTCCTGCCGAAACCCGTGGCGGAGATCTACTCGGCCGGTGAGCAATCCAAGGTTCCTTTGCTGGCCGGATCGAATTCCGAGGAGCAGCCGGCGCGCAATGTTCTCGGGACCTCCGAGCCGACTCCCGAGGAGTTCGCCAATGCCGTGAAGAGGCTCTATGGCGAGCGCGCCGCCGAAATCCTCAAAGTGTACGCGCCCACCACCACGGAAGAGGTTCTCGACGCCGCCACGGACCTTGCATCCGCGCGCTTCGTCGGCCACAGCACCTGGAAATGGACCGAACTCCACATGAAGACCGGTGGCAAGTCGGTGTACCGCTATCTCTACGCGCATCCCCGGCCCAAGTTCCTTCCGGCTGTCGCGGCGGCCGCCGATGCTGCTGTGCCTCCGGCGCCCCGCGGGGCGGCGCACTCAGCCGAGATCCAATACGTCATGGGCAATCTCGGGCTCGACAAACGCTATGCATGGCAACCCGAAGACTATAAGATGTCCGAGATCCTGCAGGCCTACTTCGTGAATTTCATCAAGACCGGGAATCCCAATGGCTCCGGTTTGCCGGAGTGGCCCACGTACGCGAGCGACACCAATTTCCAGCGCATGCGCCTGGATCTCGACTGCCGCGTGGAACCCGAGCCGCACCGCGATCGCTATCTGGCGCTGGATGCGACTTACGCCAAGTAACAACGGCGCCGCCGCTTACTTATAGCCGTCTCTGAGCGCCTTCAGCTTCGCCCACGCGGCGGCGCGCGCCTTCTTGTTGGCTTCGGTGGCGTCGGGCTGCTCGCCGGCCCGCATGAAGCCGTGCGCGGCGCCTTCGTATTCGACCGTCTCGAAGAACTTGCCCGCCGCCTTCATCTGCTCCTTGGTGGCTGGAACGGTGGCGCCGATGCGCGCATCGGTCCCGGCGTAAAACCCGTAGACTGGCGCCGTGATGTTGGGAATCGCCGCCGCAACCGGCCCGCTGCCGTAGAACACGAAGGCGGCCGAGAGGTCCTTGCGATTGGTCGCGAAGCGGAACGATTGCCCGCCGCCCCAGGAGAAGCCCACCACGCAAACCTTTCCGTTGCAGCCGGGGAGGCCGCGGAGATGGTCGGTGACCGCATTCAGATCCGCGGTGATCTGGTCCGGGGGCAGTTTGCCGATGGCCGCGCCCACTTCGCTCGCCGGAAGATCCTTGGTGCGTCCGCCGTTCGGCGCCATGCCGGAGAGCAGGTCGGGCGCGATCGCCAGGTAGCCCGCTTCGGCAAATTCATCGGCCACGTCCTCCACCCAGTCGGTCATGCCGAAGATTTCGTGGATCACCACGATTCCGGGCGCCTTCCGACCAGCCTGCGGATGTGCCTGGAACGATTCGACGGACCGGCCGTCGTGTTTCACCGAAACCCACTCATGCCGCCGCGGCGATTTGTCCACGGCCTGCCGGGCCCAATCCTGCCCGCTCAGAGAAGCCACGCTCAAGCCTGTTGCGGTGGCGCCGATCGCGCTCCCTTCCAGAAACCGCCTTCTTGAAACCGTCTGCATTTCGGACGTCCTCCGCCGATATTCTCGAACGGTTGGTACATCCGGCGCAACCGGAAAAGTATTTTCAGGCCGGAAATGGGCAAGCTAAAGCATGCCCCACCTAGCTCAGCGCCGCCAGCTCTTCCAGGCTGAGCCGTCCGGTGTAAATCGCCATGCCCAGCGCGGCGTGCACGCCCATAGCCAGCAGCGCGCGAACTTCCTCCAGCGTGGTGATGCCGCCGGCCGCGGTGAGCTCCAGCGTCGTAGCCGCGCGTAAGCGGCGGAACCAGGCCAGATCCGTCCCCTGCATCATGCCTTCTTTATCCACGTAGGTGCACAGGAAGCCCGCGCAGTACGGCTCCAGTGGCTGCAGCATCTCTTCCGCGGTCAGACACGTGGATTCTTGCCAGCCCTTCACCACGATGCGGCCGTCGCGCGAATCGAGCGCGATGATGAGCCGTTCGCGCCCCACCGCGCGCCCCAGCGCCACCAGAAAAGCTTCGTCGATCCCCTCCGCTGTGAATGCCGCGGTTCCCACGATCACTCTGTGCGCACCCTGCTCCACCAGCGCCGCCGCGCGCGGGACCGAGCGCACGCCGCCGCCCACGCGCGTCACGGCCTTCGATGCAATCCCGCGCACCAGTTCGTCATTCGAACCGTGCCCCATGGCCGCATCCAGGTCGATCACCTGAATTTCCGGGAAGGCCGCGAATTTGCGCAGCATGGCTTCGGGCGACTCGGCCTCCAGGGCCTTCTCGCGCCCCTGGACCAACTGCACCACTTTGCCCTCCATCAGGTCGATGCAGGGCAGAATCATGGCGCCACCCGCACCGGAATGCCGCGCTTGTCCAGCTCTTCCTTCAACTGGTTCACGGTATAGGTGCCGTAGTGGAAGATGGAAGCCGCGAGCGCTGCATCCGCGCAGCCATCCGTCAGCACGCGCACGAAATGTTCCGGCAGGCCCGCGCCGCCGCTCGCGATCACGGGCACATGCGTGGCCCGCGAGACGGCCCGCGTGAGCGAGCAATCGAAGCCCGTCTGGACACCATCGGTATCCATGGAAGTGAGCAGGATCTCGCCCGCTCCCAGCGCCTCGCCGCGCGCGGCCCACTCGATGGCGTCGATGCCTTCGTCGTCCCGCCCGCCGCGTGTGTAGACGTGCCAGGCATCCGTGCCGTGGCGTCGCGCGTCGATGGCCAGCACCACCGCCTGCGCGCCGAATTCGCGGCTCAGTTCCGTGATCAGCTCCGGCCGCCGCACGGCCGCCGTGTTGATCGAGACTTTATCCGCGCCCGAGAGCAGCACGCGCCGCGCATCCGCCACCGAGCGTATGCCGCCGCCCACAGCCAGCGGAATGAAGACCCGCCGCGCCGTGCGCGCCACCACGTCCGCCATGATCTCGCGGGCGTCGCTTGAAGCGGTGATATCGAGGAATACCAGCTCGTCGGCGCCATCGCGGTTGTATCGCTCGGCCAGTTCGACCGGATCGCCCGCGTCGCGCAGGTTCACGAAGTGGACGCCCTTCACCACGCGTCCGCCGGTGACGTCCAGACAGGGAATGATTCGTTTAGCCAGCATCCAGAAAATTCCGTACAATCCGCAGCCCCACCGGACCCGATTTCTCGGGGTGGAACTGCACGCCGAACACGTTTCCGGCTTCGAGCGCCGCCGTGTAGCGCACCTCGTAGGTGCATGTGGCCGAGGCGCTCTCATGCTCCGGCACATAGTAGCTGTGGGCGAAATACACGAACGGGCGCGCTTCGAGGTTGCGCACCAGCCGCGTTCCGGGCCGCGGCTCCAGCTCGTTCCAGCCCATGTGCGGCACGCGCGCATCGGCCGGGAAGCGCCGCACCACGCCCGCGAAGATGCCCAGCCCGCGTACTTCGGGCGCCTCCTCGCTCGTCTCGAACAGCGCCTGCAAACCCAGGCAGATGCCCAGAAACGGCACGCCCGCGGCGATCCGCTCCACCAGCGCCTCGCGCACCTGCAATTCGTCGAGCGCCCGCATCATCTGCCCGAAATGGCCCACCCCCGGCAGGATAATCTTCGACGCGCGCCCTAGCGCCGCGGCATCGCGCACCAGGCTGTACTGGCACCCGATCTCGGCCAGCGTGTTCTCCACCGAGCGCAGGTTGCCGGCCCCGTAATCCAAAATCGCGATCATAGCAGTCCCTTGGTGGACGGCAGCTCGTTCTTGAGCCGCGCATCCCGCGAGCACGCGTACTTCATGGCGCGCGCGAAACACTTGAAAATGGCTTCGAGCTTGTGATGTGTCGAGCGCCCGTACATCACTTTGGCGTGCAGGTTGGCGCCCGCGTGGTTGACGAAACCGCCGAAGAAATCTTCCACCAGCTCGGTTTGCAGATCGCCTACCATGCGCGCCTTCACGCGGTCTTTGTAGACCAGCGCGGGCCGCCCGCCCAGATCGAGCGCCACCAGGGCCAGCGTCTCATCCATGGGCAGCAGGAAATATCCCGCCCGGTTAATGCCCTTGCGGTCGCCCAAGGCCTGCGCGAACAACTGGCCCAGCACGATCCCCGTATCTTCCACGGTGTGATGCTGGTCCACGTCGAGATCGCCATCCGCGTGCAGTTTCAGATCGAAGCCGCCATGCTTTGTGAACAGTTCCAGCATGTGGTCGAGAAAGCGTATGCCGGTCGCGATCTCATAGCGTCCGCGCCCTTCGATCTTGAGCGAGCCGGCAATGCGCGTCTCGCGCGTATCCCTGCGAATCTGGGCGCGCCGGATCATTCGAACACCTTGTACATGAAGTTCACGTCGTCGATAATCGCGAAAGCCCCTTCAGACTGGAACTCGAAGACTAGATCGACGTAGCGCGGATTCGAAGGCCCCGCCACTCCCACGAAGCGTATGCCGGCCGCCCGCGCCGCGCGCGCATCGTCCGGCGAATCGCCCACATAGCAGCCGTCGTGCAGATGGCCCTCTTCCCAGAAAGGCGGGCAGGGCGTCTCCGGGCCGACCTCGTCGAAGATGCGAAACAGGCCGTCCGGCGCGGGCTTCTGTTCGAGCACGTCTTCCATCGCGATGATGGGGTCGAAGGCGATCCCCGGTGCGAAGCGCGCCAGGGTGATGCCCGCTTCTTCGCGCGGCCGGCTGGTGAACAGGGCCAGGCGAAACTGCCCCGCCAGCCCCTCGAGCAGCCCGGGAGCCGGAATCCAGCGTTCTCGCTGAATCAGGCCGCCGCCATTGCCGCCGTCGCCCAGGAAGAGCTTCTGAAAATGCGCCTTCACTTCCTCGAAGGGCGCCTCGACTCCGCGCTGCTTGACGATCTTCTCCGTGAGCAGCCAGTCGTTGCTGGCGTCGCCGCGGTTTTTGTAATCCTGGATCTCGGCGTGCGTAACGGGCTGCCCGGTGAAATGCTCGACCGTCCGCGCGATGGTCTCGCGATACGATTCGGTGACGTCTACCAGCACGCCATCCATATCGAAGGCCAGAATATATTTGGTCATGCTTTCTTCCAGACCTCCTCCAGAGCCGCCAGCAGCCGTCGCGTCTGCTCGCGCGTGCCCACCGTGATGCGCACCGCTCCGGGAGCTTCGTAGCTGCGGTCGCGCACCAGGATGCCCTGGCCGCGCAGCGCGTCGCGCACCTCGATGGCCCGCCGCCCGAACCATCCCAACACGAAATTGGCGGAGCTGGGCACGTAGGGGACCTCGAGCTTCTCCAGCCCCACGCACAGCAGCTCGCGCGCCGCCAGCACCTCCGCCACGTAATTCTCTACGTAAGCGCTGTCTTCGATGGCCGCCTGCGCCGCCAGCACCGCCAGCGTATTCACGCTGTAGGGCGACTGCGCCTTGTGCAGGCAGGCGATGTTGGCCGCGTGCGAGAAGAGGCAGCCCACCCGCATGGCCGCCATCCCAAAGACCTTCGAAAACGTGCGGCTCACGAACAGGTTCGGAACGCGCTCAATTTCCGTCAGCGCCGTCACGCCCGCGAATTCGTAGTAGGCTTCATCCACCAGCACCGCCGCCTTGCGCGCGCGATGCAGCAGGCGCTCGATGGCCAGCAGCGAGATGCCCGTGCCCGTGGGATTGTTGGGATTGGCCAAAATCACCGCACGCGTCTCCGGCGTGATGACGTCCAGCACCTCCTGCAGCGGAAACTCCATTCCCGGCTGCGGGTAATCGATCTCTTTGATGCGCGCGCCTGCCACCTCGGCATAGAAGCGGTACATGGCGTAGGAGGGCCGCAGTAGCAGCACCTCCTGCCCGTCGTCCACATACGCGTTGACGAAAATCTGGATGGCCTCGTCGGTGCCGTTGGTGAAGACGAACTCGTCGGGCGCGACATGGAAATAGGCGGCCACCGCTTCCTTGGCCTCGCCGTATTCTGGATAGATCGCCAGGCTGCCGGCGTCCAGGCCCTCATGCAGCGCGGCGATCACGCGCGGCGAACAGCCCACCGTGTTCTCGTTGAAATCGAGGCGCAGCTTGTCAGCGCGGCCCGCGGTGGGCGGCGAATAGGGCTTCATGGCGGCGACCGCCGGACGCGGCTGAATTCCGCCCTTGGGTAATCTCGGAAGCTTCATAGGGCCTCCTTTCCGGTCCGCGCCTCAACCGAACGCGCGTGCGCCTCCAGGCCTTCCGCGCGCGCCAGCGTGGTAATGGCCGGCGCCAGTTTGCCGAGCGCCGCGGCGCTCAGTTCCTGCACCGAAATCACCTTGAGAAAATCCGTCACTGCAAGGCCGCCGCGCTGCCGCGCCGCGCCGCTCGTGGGCAGCACGTGATTCGGCCCCGAAGCATAATCGCCCGCCGCCTCCGGGCTGTATGGTCCCACGAACACGCTGCCGGCGTGGCGCACACCATCGAGCAAGCTGGCATCGGGGATGCTCAGGTGCTCGGGCGCGAAGCGGTTCGCGATCTCGATGGCTTCTTCGAGCGACCCCACCATCACTACCGCCGAATTGCGCGCGATCGATTTCGCCGCTACCGGCGCCGTCGGCAGCACGGCGAGCTGCCGCGCCACTTCCGCCGCCACCGCTTTCGCTAGCTTCCGCGATGTCGTGAGCAGCACCGCCGAAGCATCCACGTCGTGCTCCGCCTGCGCCAGCATATCCGCCGCCAGATGCTTCGGGTTGCCCTCGGCCGCGATAATCAGGATCTCGGTCGGCCCGGCCACGAAATCGATCCCCACCTCGCCCGCCAGCAG
>CAYRWE010000041.1:0-27482 GCA_964427655.1 uncultured Solibacteraceae bacterium
ACGGGCCCGTAGCTCAGGTGGATAGAGCATCAGCCTTCTAAGCTGAGGGTCGCGCGTTCGAGTCGCGCCGGGCCTACCAAAACTCACTGCCTTTGGGAACCAGATGAGCCGTCGTTAACGCGGGGATCGGTTCTTCATGAGACCACGCGATCGCGTATTGACAGCGCTTCGTCACGAGCAGCCGGATCGCTGCCCGATGCAGATCAGCTTCACGCCGGAATTCGCCGCACGGCTGCGCGAGGACCTGCACCAGGCCGGCCACCACGTGCACAATCCGCATGGCGGCGGCAACACCTACGCATTAGAACGGGCGCTGGGCGAGGATATGTTGCTCACCTCGGTCGGCTGGGCCAACTCGTATTACCAGGCCGCCGAAACCTACACCGACGAGTGGGGAATCACCTGGCAGCCGTTCGAATACGACACGCGATTCGGCAGGGGCCACTATACCGAGATGGTGGGCCGGCCGCTCGCCGACCGCGCCTGCATAAGCTCCTACCGGCCGCCGGATCCGAACCGGCCCGAACTATATACGGAGGCCGAACACCTGATCCGGAATTTCCGGGACGAATACTGGATTGTGGGCGTGACGGTCACGACGATCTTCGAAACAGCCTGGGCGCTGCGCGGATATGAGCGGTTGATGATGGATTTCGTGGAGGACCCCGAACTGGCCGATGCCATCCTGGAGATCCCGTTTCGCTATCACCTGGCGGCCGCGGAATGGCTGACCCGCATGGGGGTCGATATGATCTGGACCGGCGACGATGTGGGCACGCAGAACGGCATGCTGATCTCGCCGCGGCATTGGAGGCGCTTCCTGAAGCCGCGAATGGCGGAATTGGTGGCCACGCTGAAGGCGATCAATCCGCGGCTGAAGATCGCTTATCACTCGGATGGCAGCATCTATTCGATCGTTCCGGAGTTGATCGAAATCGGCATAGACGTGTTGAATCCCGTGCAGCCGGCTTGCGTGGACCCGGCCCGATTGAAGCGGGAATTCGGCGACCGCCTCTGTTTTTGGGGATCCATCGATGAACAGCACACGCTGCCCTTCGGCAGCCCCGAAGATGTACGGAGCGAGGTGCTGACGCGGCTCCGCACGGCCGGTGAGGGCGGCGGCCTGATCCTGGGGCCGACCCACCACGTACAGTTGGACACGCCTATGGAGAACTTCTGGGCTATGGTTCGCACGATCGCGGAAACGCCCTGCGGCAAGCTGCCTTGATCGCGGATTTGCCAGCAACCGAAAACCGCCGATTTCCCTTCCCGCTTCGAGTATCCTTGAATGTAGTTTCGTTGCTCATGCCGCGGCACGCTCTTTTGCGCTTGTTGCAGTTGGCCGACAGTGTTTTGCCTATTGGCGGCGCGGCACATTCTTTCGGACTGGAATCGCTGGCGGCCGGCGGGGCTGTGTCGGCAAGTACCCTGGAATCTTTCCTGCGTGTGCGCATCGCCGAGTCGCTCGCGCTGGAAGCCGCCTTTTGCCGGGCCGCCGCGCTCGATAGCGGTCAGGGCCTCGACCGGCTCAATCGCCAGTTGAGCGCCCGTATGCCCGCGCGCGAGCCGCGCAGTGCTTCGCTGGCTCTCGGCCGCCGCTTCTGGAGCCTGTTCGCTTCTTTGTACGGCTCACCCTTGCCTGTCGCCGATGCCGCCGCCATGCATCACTCGGTGGCCTTCGGGTCCGCCGCCGGCCTGCTGACCATCGACCCCTCCGACGCCACGCTCGCGTGGCTTCAGCAGGCCGTCACCACGGCCGTTTCCGCCGCCACACGCCTGCTTCCGCTCGGCCAATCCGCCGCCCAGGCGCTGGTCTGGCACCTGGCCGGCGACATTTCCGCCGCCGCCGAACGCGTGCGCGACACTGAACTCTCCGAAGTCGCCTGTTTCACGCCCGCGCTGGATATCGCCTGCATGACCCACCCGGCTCTCGAGACCCGGCTTTTCATCTCATGACCTCATCGTGCGCGCACTTGCAGCTTGGGTTCGCCGAAGTCGACGGGACGCCGCGCCTGACTGAATGCCTCCAGGAGCCGCCCTGGAAAGTGGTGCGCTCGTTTGTCTCGGCGGATGGCGCCTGCCTGGTTCATCTGCATAATCTCTCGGGCGGAGTTCTGGCCGGAGACCAGCTCGATCTGGAAATCCGCGTGGCCGCCGGCGCTCGCGTGCAATTGACCACCGCCGGAGCTACGCGTGTGTACCGTGCTAATCCCGGGGACCCTCCGGCGCGGCAGCGGCTCGACGCCGAAGCCGGAGAAGACGCCCTGATCGAGTACCTGCCCGACCCCATCATCCCGTTTGCCGGCTCGCGCTACTCTCAGAATTCGGTCTTTCACCTCGCGCGCGGCGCCGGATTGTTCTGGTGGGAAATCGTGGGGCCCGGCCGCGCGGGAGAACGTTTTGTTTACCGCCAGCTCGATATCGGCGCCGAGATCTACTCGGAGGGCCTGCCGATTGCCATCGAGCGCGCGCGCCTCGATCCGGCCGCGCGCCCGTTGGATAACGCGGCGCAACTGGGCCGCTTTACACACACCGCCAGTTTCTTTATTTGCCGCGCCGCCGAGCCCGCCTCGACATGGCCGCCACTCGAGGAGGCTCTGGCATGCGCGGCGCGCGGGCTGGCGAACGGCGATGTCGCGTGGGGAGTTTCCACGCTGGTCGAGGACGGGCTTGTGATTCGCGGCCTCGCCACAGAGGCCCGCCACCTGCGGCGCGGCCTGCTCGAATTCTGGCGCCTGGCTAAACTGGCGCTCTATGGAGCCGAACCGGTGCCGCCCAGAAAAGTATATTGAGAGGAGGAGTCTTCCGTTGCATCTCACGCCACGCGAACAGGAAAAGCTGCTCATACACGTCGCCGCCGATGTCGCCCGCAGGCGCCGTGGCCGCGGCCTCAAGCTCAACTACCCCGAAGCCGTCGCCATCCTCACCGCCGAAATTCTGGAGCTGGCCCGCGATGGCAAAGGCGTCGCGGAAATCATGTCCGGCGGCGCCTCCATACTCTCCCGCGGCGACCTGATGGATGGCGTCCCGGAGATGATTCACGAGGTTCAAGTCGAAGCCACCTTCCCCGACGGAACCAAACTGGTGACCTTGCACGACCCCATACGGTGAAGCATATGATTCCTGGCGAATATCTTCTGGCTTCCGGCGAGATCGAAATCAACGCGGGCCGCGAGATCTGGGTTCTCCCGGTGCGCAACCTGGGTGACCGCCCCATTCAGGTAGGCAGCCACTACCACTTCTTCGAGGTCAACCCGGCGCTCGAGTTCGACCGCGCCCGCACGCGCGGGATGCGCCTCGATATCCCCGCGGGAACCGCCGTCCGTTTCGAACCCGGCGAGGAAAAGGAAGTCGCGCTGGTGGCCTACGCCGGCAACCGCATCGTCTTCGGCCACCACGGAAAGGTCAACGGAAAGCTATGAGCGCGCGAATTCCACGCCGTGCCTACGCGGATTTCTACGGCCCCACCACCGGCGACCGCGTGCGGCTGGCCGACACCGAGCTGATCGTCGAAGTGGAGCGCGATGCGACGGTGTACGGCGACGAGATCGCTTTTGGCGGCGGCAAAGTGATCCGCGACGGCATGGGCCAGAGCAGCCGCGCCACGCGCGGAGCCTCGCCCGGCGCCCTCGACCTGGTCATCACCAATGCCCTCATCATCGACCATTGGGGCATCGTCAAGGCCGATATCGGCGTGCGCGACGGCCGCATCGTCAAGATCGGCAAAGCCGGCAACCCCGACGTCATGCAGGGCGTCGATCCGGAACTCGTTGTGGGTGCCGCCACCGAAGTCGTAGCCGGCGAGAACCTGATCGTGACGGCCGGCGCGATCGACAGCCACATTCACTTCATCTCGCCTCAGCAGGTCTATGAAGCCATTTCCAACGGCGTCACGACCATGATCGGGGGCGGTACCGGACCGGCCACCGGGACCAACGCCACTACCTGCACGCCCGGCGCATGGAACCTGGCCCGCATGTTGCAGGCCGCCGAAGAGTGGCCGCTCAATTTCGGCTTCCTCGGCAAGGGCAACTGCGCCACCGAGGAGCCGCTGCTCGAACAGATCCGCGCCGGCGCCTGCGGCCTCAAGCTGCACGAAGACTGGGGCACCACGCCGGCCGCTATCGATACGTGCCTCAAGGTCGCCGACCGGACCGACGTCCAGGTGGCCATCCACACCGACACCATCAACGAGGCCGGCTTCGTCGAAGACACCATTCGCGCCATTGGCGAGCGCGTCATCCATACCTATCACACCGAAGGCGCCGGCGGCGGCCACGCGCCCGATATTATCCGGATCGCGTCGCTGCCGAACGTGCTGCCCTCCTCGACCAATCCTACGCGGCCTTTCACCGTGAACACCCTCGCCGAGCACCTCGACATGCTCATGGTCTGCCACCATCTGAACCCGTTGGTGCCCGAGGACGTGGCCTTCGCCGAGAGCCGCATACGCGGCGAGACCATTGCGGCCGAGGATATTCTGCACGATCTCGGCGTGTTCAGCATGATCTCCTCCGATTCCCAGGCCATGGGCCGCATCGGAGAGGTGGTCACGCGCACCTGGCAGACAGCGCACAAAATGAAAGTGCAGCGCGGCCCCCTGCCCGAGGATTCCTCCGGCAGCGATAATTTTCGCGTGCGCCGCTACGTGGCCAAGTACACCATCAACCCCGCGATCACGCACGGCATTGCCGCGGTCGCCGGCTCCATCGAACCCGGCAAGCTGGCCGACCTGGTGCTGTGGAAGCCGGCTTTCTTCGGAGTCAAACCGGAGATCGTGATCAAGGGCGGCATGATCGCCTGGAGCGTAATGGGCGATGCCAACGCTTCCATCCCCACGCCCCAGCCAGTCCTCTACCGGCCCATGTTCGGGGCATTCGGCTCCGCCCGGTATGCCTTGGCTTACACGTTTGTGAGCCGCGCCGCGCTCGAAGACGATCTTCCCCGGCGCCTGGGTCTCCGCAAACAGATCGCCGCGGTGGGGCATTGCCGCGATATTGCCAAGAAGGACATGCGGCTCAACTCCGCCACACCCCCAATCGAGGTGGATCCCGAAACCTACGAGGTGCGCGCGGCGGGCGAACTTCTCACCTGCGAGCCGGCCGCCGAGCTGCCGCTCGCGCAGCGCTACTTCCTCTTTTGAATATGAATGACCTATCGACAGATCGGGCTTTCCGTATCGGCGTCGCCGGCCCGGTGGGATCCGGCAAGACGGCTTTGGTCGAGACGCTGTGCCGGCACCTGAGCGGCCGGTTCAGCATGGGCGTGGTGACCAACGACATCTACACCCGTGAGGACGCCGAGTTCCTCATCCGCCGCGGTGCCCTGGCTCCCGACCGCGTGCGCGCCGTCGAAACCGGCGGCTGCCCGCACTCCGCCATTCGCGAAGATGCCTCCATGAATCTGGATGCCATTGCCTCCCTGGAGCGCGGGTTTCCCGGGATCGAACTCGTCCTCATCGAAAGCGGCGGAGACAACCTCGCGGCCGCCTTCAGCCCCGAACTGGCGGACGTGTCGATCTATGTCATCGACGTAGCCGAAGGCGACAAGATCCCCCGCAAAGGCGGCCCCGGGATCACGCGTTCCGACCTGTTGGTGATTAACAAGATCGATCTGGCGCCCTATGTGGGGGCGTCACTGGAGGTTATGGAGCGCGATTCACGCGCCAAGCGTGGCGAACTCCCGTTTGTTTTCACCAATCTGCGCGGCGGAGAAGGCGTGGAAGCCGTGCTGGACTGGGTGCAGGCGCAACTGGCCAAGCCGCGCCGCGAATTGTCGCGCATCGCCAGACCCCGGCCGACGCAACAACACCATCATCACGACGAGTGAGTGGCTGGCTCTAAATGCTCAGGACGTTCCGCGCGTAGTCGATACACGCGGCGTTGTTGTCGTCCTCGAACTTCACGGCTGCCGCGGGGCTCAACCCGGTGGTATGCGGAAGCGGCTCCTTAGGCGGGTTCTTGCGAACGAGATCGAGAAATTTCGCGAGATCCCGGCCCGGCAGCGGACTGTAGGAATCGTCGAAGGTCAGCCAATACTTGTCCGTGAACACCGGGATTTTCAGCGGGTCGCGGGTGATCATTTCGAGGTAGATGGGCATGTTGGCATCCTTTTCGCGCACCATCCGCACCATTTCCCTCAAATTCAGAATCCCTTTGCCCAAAACGACCTCGGATAGCAGGAATCCGTCCTCGTAAGATCCCAGGGCCATGTCTTTGATGTGGGACATGACGGCGTAGGGAGTTAAGATGCGCACGGTGTCCATGGGATCTTCGCAGAGCGCCATGTTGTTGCCGAAATCGAGACAGACACCGACCCATTCGCTTCCCAGCCGCTTCAGCCAGGCGGCCTGTTCGGCGGCACGCCATCCTTTATGATTCTCGATAGCCAGCTTCAGCCGGTTCCGTTTCAGAATCGGCTCAGCCCGCGCAATGAGATTCTGGCAGCGTTCGAAATCCTTTCGGAAACCTTCGAGGGAATCGAACTGCTCATAGCGCCGTTGCGTCATGGCAGTGTGGAGACAATAGGCTCCCGCAGCCTTGCAAGCCTTGAGGGCCGTTTCGAGGTGAGGCAACTGGCTCTCCTCAACCGGCACCTCCAGAATGAGCTGCATGCCATAATTCTCCACGCGCTCGCGAAGCCGTGTGGGGTCTGCGATATCGACGCTCTCCAGCGGTTTCTGGACCGCGCCCAGGCCGATTCGGTGGCAGTGCTCGATAATGTCGAAGGGACCCGCATGGGACCGCACGCCAAAAGCCGAAGGAGAGGCGCCCAAGCGGGTCTTCCCCTGCTGGGATGACGCGATCGGCGATGCCGCCGACCAGGCCGAGGCCACCCCGGCCATGGCAAGCACTTCTCTTCTCGATAAATCAGGCATTTTGCGCCATCACCTTTCTTTCTGGGCAGTCACAATTGTAGCCCCTGTGCGCTCGCGCCGGGCTTACACCGACGGACGCCGCTTAGAGGCGTGCGAAGACGACGTACATCCAGTGCGCACGAGTATTGAACGCAATCAGACATCCTGGCCGGCTCTACGGCGCTATTCTGGGGTTTGAGACCTTTAATAGTCGTAATGCTATGATCCAACTTCCTCCACTGCCGTTCGCCAAGGACGCGCTAAGCCCTCACATCTCAGCCGAGACTCTCGAATACCACTACGGCAAGCACCATCAAGCCTACGTGAACAACCTCAACCAGCTCATTCCCGGCACCAAGTATGAGAGCCTTCCACTCGAGGACATCGTGCGCTCCTCGGAGGGCAAGATCTTCAACAACGCCGCCCAGGTCTGGAACCATACCTTCTACTGGAACTGCCTCAGCCCCAATGCCGCGGGCAAACCGGCGGGCGCACTGCTCCAAGCGATCGAGCGGCGTTTCGGGTCCTTCGATGAGTTCCGGAAGCAGTTCACGGAGACCGCCGTCGGCCTGTTCGGTTCCGGCTGGGCCTGGCTGGTTCAGGCGCCTAACGGAGCTCTCGAGCTGCGCGCGACCGGCAACGCCGGCACGCCGCTGACGACTCAAGACAAGCCCCTGCTGAGTTGCGACGTCTGGGAGCACGCCTACTACATCGATTACCGTAATGCGCGGCCCAAATACGTCGAGTCCTTCTGGAAGCTGGCGAACTGGGATTTCGCCGCCAGCAACCTGAACGCTTGAAGCATCCTCCATGCGGGGTCGGTTAAACCGGCTCCGCTCAATCGGATAGCATGGGCAGAGCCATCGCGGCCGCGGTGCGCCAGGCGGAGCCAATACCTTGGGCCGTGATAAAATCATGGCACTAAACAATCTGCTCGGAAGTTTACATGGTTGCCTGGCGCTCAGTAGCGGTGGCGGTTTTGGCGGCTGTGTCCGAATTGAGCGCGGCCGTTCCGCGGGTCGTCCCCGATGGGTATACCAGGCGGGTCTGGCAGACGCAGGATGGGCTGCCCGAGAACACGGTCCAGTCATTCGCGCAGACCCCGGACAAGTATCTCTGGATAGGAACCAGCGGCGGGTTGGTACGGTTCGACGGCGCTGGATTCGTCCTGTACGATCGCGATAACACCCCGGCGATCCGCGAGAACAGCGTTTTCTGCCTGACCGTCGGCCGCGATGGTACCCTTTGGGCGGGGACAGACGGTGGGGGGCTCTTCCGCTACCGCGGTGGCACCTTCCGCTCGTACACGGCCAGCGCGGGATTGACTAACGATTTCGTGCGCGCCGTTGTTGAGAGCCGCGATGGAACCCTGTGGGTGGGGACCGATAACGGGCTCTTCCGACTCGCGGGCGACCGGTTGAACCGTGTGGATGGCACGAAAAAAATTCCCCGTCTGGCGGTGCATGCCATCTGGGAGGACAGCGCCGGCAGCCTGTGGGTGGGCGGGTCCACGGTGCTAAGGATCCGGGGCTCCGAGTGCAGGGAATTCCATCTGGACGGGTTCGGCAGCGCCACGCGCGTCAAATCCATGCTGGGGACGGCCGACGGAACCATCTGGGTGGGGACCGTATCGGGTCTTCAGCGGATGCCGCGCGACGCTCAAGAGAGCGGCCGTTTCGAGAAAGTCCCTGAGGTCGCCAGCACCGTCCGGGCGCTGTTGGAGGATCGCGCCGGCAATCTCTGGATGGGCAGCATCGGGGATGGTTTAATCCGCTTTACCGGTGGCCATTTTACGCGCGTGACCGCACTGGATAATCCGCCCAGCGGCACTGTCCTGGCACTGTTCAACGATTCCGAACAGAACATCTGGGCCGGTATGCAGACGGGCCTGTTGCGCCTCAGCAGGGCGGCCATCAATACGTTTCCGCTGCCGGACAACGCCAACGCGGACTTCGGGACGGTGTACCCGGACCCGGACGGCTCGCTGTGGGTCGCGAGCAAGCACCTGTATCGGATCGATGCCGCGCGCGACCGGCCCCAACTGGTTCCCGCCCCTGCGCCCGGCCTGCGCGTGCGAAACGTCATGCGCGCGAGCAACGGCGACTTGTGGATCGGAACCGAAGGCGATGGCGCTTTTCGATCCCACGGCGGCAAACAGGAGCACTTCACTCAGCGCACCGGCCTGGTGAACGATTTCATTCGCGCCTTTCTGGAGAGCCGCGATGGAAGCGTCTGGATCGGCACCGACGAAGGGATCAGCCGCTGGCACAGCGGCACGCTGACCAACTACCTGGAACCGCAGGGACTGGCGTATTTCAGTATCCGGACGCTGGCCGAAACCCGTAGCGGCGATATCTGGATCGGAACCGAGCGCGGCGTGAGTCATTGGCGGGAAGGCCGCTTCATCGAGGATGAGGTGACCGAGCGCCTGCGTGGGGAGAAAGTCTGGACCATTCACGAAGATCCCGATGGCGGCCTGTGGTTCGGGACGCGCGGGGCGGGCCTGTTCCGCTGGCGCGGCGGAAAGCTGACTTCCTTCAGCGCGGCACAGGGCCTGGCCGGCAATAGTATCTATCAGATTCTGGAAGACGCTCACGGCATGTTCTGGATGAGCGGGCCGACCGCGATTTCGGCGGTCTCGCGAAACAATCTGGACCGGATGGCGGATCACCCTGGCTTTCGTCCCGCGGTTACGGTCTATGGACTATCCGACGGCCTGGAGATCACACAAATTTACGGTGGGGTGGCGCCGGCCGGATGTCTCACCGCTAACGGCGAAGTCTGGTTTCCCAGCAATCGCGGGCCGGTTCGCATCATGGCTTCTCAGACGCAGCCCGAGAGCCTGCCCAAGGTGGTGATTGAGCAAGTGGTGGTGGACGGGCGCCCAGCGCCTATCTCGGGCCGCCTGATCATTCCCCCGGGCGAGGGGAGATTGCAGATCAGCTACGCCGCCGTGGGCCTGCGCTCGCAGGAGCGAATCCGGTTTCATTACATGCTGGAAGGCTACGACGACGAGTGGATCGAAGCCCTGCGGCGGCGCGAGGCGTTTTACACGAACCTGCCTCCGGGCGCCTACCGCTTCCGGGTGCAGGCATTCGAAATGAACATGCCGGACAGCGTGACGGAGGCTGGCCTGGCCATCGAATGGCGCGCGCATTTCTATCGCACGCCCTGGTTCTTCGCCGGCTGCGCGGTTCTGATCGGGGCTGGCGTTCTGGGGACGTACCGGCTGCGCTTGCGCCAGGCACACGCGCGCTTCCGGGCGGTGCTCGAAGAACGCAACCGCGTGGCGCGCGAGATGCACGATACCGTGATCCAGGGCTGCGCCAGCGTTTCGGCGCTGCTCGAAGCCGTGGCATCGCTGGGGCCGGATGGCGCCGGGGCCCGCCGGGAGTTGCTCGATTGCGCGCGTATGCAGGTGCGGGCGACCGTGGACGAAGCCCGCCGGGCGGTGTGGAATCTGCGGCAGAACGGGAAGGCGCTGCCCGAGATCGCATCCCTGCTGGACGAGATGGCCCAACAGGTCAGCCACGCTTCTCACATCCCGGTGCGGCTGGAAATTTCCGGAAAGCCGGTACTGGTGGATCCGGCCGTGGAATACGATATCGTGATGGTGGTCCGGGAAGCCGTGTACAATGCAGTAAAGCACGGGCACCCGCGGGAAGTGCGCATTTGGGTCCAGTTTGCCAACGAGAAAATTCAAGCGCGGGTACTCGACGATGGCTGTGGGTTCGATCTCCGGCAGGCATTTTCAGCCAACGGAGAGCACTTCGGGCTGGTCGGGATGCGTGAGCGGACGGAGCGAATGGGCGGGCATTTCGAAATTCGGACCTCACCGGGTTCGGGGACGGAGTTGTCGGTGGAAGTGCCAGTACGGTCGGCGGCGGCCGAAAAGCTGGGGATGGCCATTGATTCATGAGCGGCGCGGCGAAATTCGGCGTTCTGGTGGTGGACGACCACCCGATTATGCGCTTGGGAATCGCGGCGATCATCAATGCCCAGAAGGACATGATGGTCTGCGGCCAGGCCGGCTCCGGAATCGACGCGGTACGTTTGTTTCGCGAACGCCACCCGGACGTCACGCTGATGGACCTGCGGCTGCCGGGCATGAGCGGCCTGGAGGCGCTGCGCATCATCCGCGGCGAAGATCCGTCGGCGCGTTGCGTGGTGCTGACCACCTACGAGGGTGACGAGGACATACACCAGGCGCTGGCCGCCGGCGCGGCGGGCTACCTGATCAAGGCGATGTCCAACGAGACTCTGGTGGACGCGCTGCGCAAGGTTCACGCGGGAAACCGCTTCCTTCCCGCGCCGGTAGCGCAGAGCCTGGCGGCCCGCGCGCCGAACTGCGAACTGAGCCGGCGCGAGCGCGAAGTGCTCTCGCTGATCGTGGACGGAAAGAGCAACAAGGAGATTGCGGCCTCGTTGAGCATAACCGAAGCCACCGTGAAGTCGCACGTCGGCGTCATCCTGAACCGCTTGCGCGTGAACGACCGGACCCAGGCCGTAATCACGGCCTTGCAGCGGGGCCTGGCGCATCTGTAGCGCGAATCAACGCGGCTGGCGCGCCGAAAATCGCTCGCTTCGAACCACGCCCGAGCCTTCCTCGATAACCACCAAGCGATCCGCGGCAACCGAAGCGACCTTCTCCGTCTGCCCGTTGGGCCATCGAATTTCGAGATCGGCGGACGAAGCCTGCCCCAGGCCGAAATGCAGCCGGCGATCGCTGACGGAAAGGTACGACGATTGCGCCAAAACGGCCTGCGCCTGTTTCCGGTCGCCGTACGTGGCGACCACCTGGGCGCCGATGGCACTGCGGTTCGATTTCGTGCCCACGAGCAGCACCTTGAGCCAGTGATCGTCGCCCGCCAAGTCGTTGCGCAGCAGGGAAGGCGGCTCGTTGAGATTCACCACCAGGATGTCCAGGTCGCCATCGTTATCGAAATCGCCGAGGGCCACGCCGCGGCTGCAATGCAACTCCGACATTGCGGGACCCGCGCCGTCCATGATCTCCTCGAACCGGCCGCCGCCGAGATTCCGGAAGATGACGCAGGGCGTCTTAGCGGCGTATTGCGGAAGCTTGCGCTCCACCTCCGGGAAGATGGTGCCGGTGGAATAAAAAAGATCGGGCAGGCCGTCGTTATCGAGATCCGCGATGGCCGCTCCCCAGCTCACGAACCGCGTTTCCACGCCGAGACCCGAGCGCATCGTGACGTCGCGAAAATAGCCCTTGGCGTTGTTCTGGTAGAGTCCGGGGTTGTCATCGGCAAAATGGGTCTTGAGGATATCGACGTATCCATCCACGTTGAAATCGCCGACGCCCACTCCCATGCCGGCCTGCTCCTGGCCGTCTTCATTCAGCGCCAGCCCTCTTTCCAGGCCCTGCTCGGTGAATGTGCCGTCATGATTGTTGTGGAGGAAGCGGCTGGGAGTCGAATCGCAAGCGAGGAAAATGTCGGGCCAGCCGTCTCCATCGAAATCGGCCGCCACGGCGGTGAGGCCGTAACCCGGCTTATCGAAGGACAGGCCGGCCTTGGCGGTCACATCGGTGAATGTGCCATCGCCGTTGTTGTGGTACAGGCGCGGGCCTTCCTGAGGAAGTCCGCCGGGGCCGCAATTTACCAGCACACCCTTCCAGTTACAGGTGGGGTCCTTTCCTGCGGGGGGAATCTTCGCGAAATCGAAAACCAGGTAGTGGGAAACGAAGAGGTCCAGCTTGCCGTCACGGTCGTAATCGATCCACGTGCAGCCGGTGCCATAGCGAACGCCGGGATGTAGCAGGCCGGCTTTCTCGGTCACATCCGTGAAGGTGCCGTCGCCATTGTTGCGGAACAGAATATTCTGTCCCCAGCAGGTGATGAAGAGATCGTCGAAGCCGTCGTTGTTGTAGTCGCCCACGGTAATGCCGCAGGCCCACACGCTGCGCCCGAGTCCCGACTTTTCGGTCACGTCCGTGAAGGTGCCGTCGCGATTGTTCCGGTAGAGGCGAATGGTGGCCTCTCTGGGCGTGGCTTCGACGCGCCGGCCGGTAAGCAGCACGATATCCAGCCAGCCATCGTTATCGTAATCGAGGAACGCGGCGCCGCAGCCCATGGTCTCGAGGATGTAGTCTTTCTTATCCACACCTCCGTAGATGACCGGCGCCTGGAGACCGGCCTGGCGGGCAACATCGACGAAGTGGGCGTTAAATGGCAGTCCGGAAGGCTTGCCGCGCGGAATCGCCTGCACGTTGCGCGTCGCCATTCCGCGCGCCTGAAACGCTTTGAGCTTGGATTCGATTCCGGGAAACAAGAAGAGTGGCAGCGCACAAAGCTGCCGGCGGGAAATCGCCTTCACCAAATCATGATACTATGCGGCACGTTCGGCCTCTTCCGAATGCGCGCGGTTACGGTTTGGGGCAGCCGGAGAAGAACAGCTCGTAGATTCCCACCTGGCAGGCACACTGGGCATCGGCAGGCGCGGCATTCATCCGTTTGAGGGCACAACGCGCGGCTGGCTCGCGGGTTCCCAAAGCCAGGGCAATCTGAATTCTGCGGCGGCTCTCGGGCAACCGCGACTCCCGCTCCAGCAAGAGGCCTTCGATCACATACGCGCGATCCCATTCGGGCCAGCGATTCTCGACGTCCTTGACGGCCTTGTCGGCTTCGGCGTTCCGGTTGAGCGCGGCGAGCACGACGGCCCGCGTGAGCCACAGCGACGGATCGTCGGGCGCCGTGCGCATGGCTTCGCCGACCAGATCGAGCGCTTTGGCGGCCTGGTTGTGCCGCACCAGCAACAAGGCCGATTCTTCGGCCAGGCTGGGGCGCGAAATCGCAAAGCGCAGGCTCTCATCGATAGCGCTGTCCGCTTGGGAGACTTGGCCGGCGGCATCCAGAATGCGGGCTTTGACGAGCAGGTAATCGCCGCGGTCCACGCCTTCGGGGACCTTTTCCAGAATCTTCAGCGCCGGCTGAGGGCCTTGGGAGTGAAAGGTGGCGATGGCCAGGTCGAGTTGCGCGGCCGGTGTCCGCGCGCCAGCTCGTTCGAGCATTTCGCGCGCCAGGCCGTACTGCTCATACGCCAGCAGCGTGGCTCCGGCCTTCGCGAGAATCTCGTCCGGCGTTTTCAAGGCGAGCAACTCATGGAACACGACCGCGGCTTCGGAGGGCTTTCCAGCCACGAGCAGCGAACTCCCCAGACTGAGCTTCAATGCGGGATCGCCAGGGGTGGTGCGGACAAGCTCGCGGAGCCGTGCGACGGTTCGGGCGGAGGCCTCGGCCGGCGTGAGAAGTGCGGATTCGATCATGCCGGCCTCTTCGCGGGGGCGCTGGGGACCCTCCGGCTGGGCCTTCTGGAAGCGGTCGAAGTAAGGCTGAGCTTCTTCGGGATGCCCGGCATCCGCCAAAGCGCGGGCCAGATGCATCAGGATTCTAGGCTCGTTCGGAACGATTGCCACGGCCTGGCGCAGCGCCGTTTCAGCCTCCGCGGACTTATCGAGGTTCATGTAAACGAGGCCCAGAAGATCGAAGGCAAACGCGTCGCGCGGGTTCAGGCGAACGGCGATCTGAAGGTCGGCCAGCGATTCCTCCTCGCGGCCGAGCCGGTGCAGGAGCCACGCGCGGGCAAAGCGAGCCGGTTCGAGCGAGGGGTCCAGGCGCAAGGCTTCGGATACTTCGGTGAGGGCCTGCATGCGATTGGCCTGGTAGGAGATCTGCGCCAGCTCGAGATATCCGATCGGATCGTTCGGGTGCGTCCGGACGTAGGCGCCGAGTTCCTGCAAGCCTTCGGTGCGTCCGGCGTCACCGCTGCCGAGGACAAACGCGCGGTCGCGGCGCGCCAGGTCGTCGTCCGGACGAAGCTTCAGATACTCGTCATAGGCCAGGGCGGCATCGCCCAGATAGTTGGCATCCTGCGCGGCCCGCGCCAGGGTCAGCAGGACATCGGGCCGTTGCGGAGCGCGCTTGCGCGCCTGAGCCAGAAGATAGACGGCCCGAGTGTAATCCCCGCGATAGGCGGCGACTCTTCCCAGGGCGAGGAGCGCGTCGACATCCCCGGGGCGTACCTTGAGGGCTACCTCGAAAACGCTCTGGGCGCGATCGTAGTGGCCCGCGCGCGCCGCCGCCAGGCCGAGGTTATATAGAACATCGTAGTCGTTGGGATCGTGCGCCAGCACCGCGTTGAAGGCGGCTTCGGCGCGGTCGTAAAACCCCATGCGCCCGCTCGTCATTCCCACCGCGAATAAGAGGCCGGGAGTCGCGTCGGCCCGGTTTGTCAGTTGGTCGAGCAAGGCCTCGGCCGCCTGCCGCCGGCCCGTTTGAGACAGCGCCTCGGCGCGCACCAGAAGAATCTCCGGACCCGGCTCATTAATCCGGGCCAGATATTCGAGGGCGGCGGCGCCGTCCTTCCGGGCTATGGCGAGGCGGGCGAGTTGAAGGTTGGCATTGACGTGCGCGGCGTCGATCTTCAGTAGCCGCTCGAAATATGCGCGGGCCTGTTCCGGCGCGCCGCATCCTAGATAATGGTTGCCCAGGTTATTCAGAAGTGCGGGCGCGGGCGATCCCTTGGCGAGAAGCTGCTGGTAAATGCGATCCGCCTCCGCGCATTTCTGCTGCGCGTCCAGGCGGGCTGCCTCCCTCAAAGCCGGATCTTGCGCCAGAGCGCGGCACGTCGCGAAGGTTACCAGGGTGAGTAACCTGAGGGAAAATCCGGCCGACATCAGAACCTCATGCTATCAAAACGCCAAGTCCGCCGGCGCGCCGGAAACGACGCGCAGGCGGCCGGCTTATGTGCCAGACGCACGGGAATGGCACGGGCAAAAAAAGAGCCCCCGCGGGTGCGAGGGCTCTGTCTAACTACAGCGTTGATCCAAACGCTAGAACGAGAAGCGTCCGCCGAGCTGCGTCAGCCGGCCGAACGTGTTGTTCAACACATCCGTGCTGCGACCGAAAGTCGCGGCTCCGACGGACATACTCGGCGCGTTCAGGTTCACATTGTTGAGAGCGTTGAACGAGTCGACGCGCAGAGAGAACTTCATTCTCTCGGTGATGTGGAACTCCTTAACCAGCGAAGCATCCACGTTGAACAGACGGGGTCCGTGCACGCCGGAATAGTACCAGGGGTTCGTCTCTTCCGTGAAACCGGGAAGAAGCGTGACCGCGGAGGTATTGAAGTAAGCGCCCGAAGGAATATTCTGGCCGGGATTTCCGTTGACCTGCACTCCGGTGAACTTAATCGGCGCGCCGGATTGATAGGTGCCCAATCCAGTCAGGTTCCAGCCGCCCAGAATTCCGTCGACGATTCGGGGAGCCGTGGACAGGAATTGCCGCCCTCTGCCCAGCGGAATTTCCCAGGTGCCGGAAATGGTAAGCCGGTGCCTAGCAGTGCCGCCGTCCGCCCAAGACCAGTTATTCAGATACTGGGCCAGGCTGTCGTAGTACACCTGATCCTGCTCGCGATGGTAGTTGTATCCGACCAGGAACGAGTAGCCCTTGGCGAAACGCTTCTGAGCTTTGAGTTGCAGCGATTCGTAGTGCATGTGGGAGCCGTTGGTGCCATCTACCTCGGAGATGCCCGTGTATTGCGGATAGGGCACCATCAGGGAGCCGATGGTTACCTCCGGCTGATAACGCAGCGGGCCGGGGAACGTGCCGACCGTTCCGACGTTATAGAACGGATTGGCCACGATCTGGTTCAGCGCGTTGCCGTACTTGTACGAGAGCCGCGGGTCCATCTGGTCGAGGTTCGCACTGGTGAAGCAATTGCCGTTGCCGGCGCCGCACAACTGGTTCGTGTAGTTCATGAAGAAGGTGGCGTCGAAGATAACCCCCTGCGGCAGTTCGCGCTGCACGGAAGCGTTGATACGGTCACTATGTTGCAGCGGGCGATTCGGGTTCACGAAACTGACGCTATCGCCTAATCCCGTGTTGGCTCCGAGGGTGTTCCCGGTGACCGCCGTGATCGGGTTGGTGGCCGGGAAGGGGTTAGACAGGTTCATCTGAGGAACGCCCTGAATGGCATTGGGAGCTCCGGTGATCGTGGAGAAACCGTAGGTATTGGTGCTCTCGATCTCGTAGCTCTGGTTGGCATCCCAAGGAGTGTAGTACCGCGCATAGCCGCCGCGAATGGACGTCTTATCGTTCAATCGGAAGGCGGCGCCGATGCGGGGCGACAGCGATCCCCATCCGCCGTTCCAGGTGGGCGTGCTGCCGCTTTCGAAGTTATACGCGCCGTTAAAGGTCCAGGGTCCCGAGTAATACTGCTTCACCAGCGCGGGCATTTGCGGAGCGCTGGCGCCCTGGAACATGGCAATCGGAGTGGTCAAGTTTAGTGGAGCGGTGAGCTCGTTCTTGAGGTCGTAGTACGGAGTGGTGTATTCGTACCGCACGCCGAGGTTGATGGTGAGCCGGCGGTTGACCTTCCAATCGTCGTTCAGGAAAGCCGCATAGTAGATGTCGCGGTTGGTCGGTACGGCATTGACGGGCATGCTGGTTGAACCGCACGCCCAGCAGTTGTCCGAACCCGCATTGGTCGGCGCGATCGCGCCCAGCAGGAACGTGGCATATCCATCGCCCGATACGTTGGTCGGACCGCTATAGGGGTTGACGTAGGTGTTAGCCGTCACCGAGGGGTCGAAACCGAAGCCGGGGTTCTGATTCGAGAGCACGCTGAGCACGCGGCTGGCGCGCGTCTCGAAACCGGCCTTCAGATAATGGTTGCTGCGCTGCTGCGAGACCTGCGCGGCAATCGAATCCGAGTTCGGCAACTGCTGCCAGTAGCCGCCCGAGGGACCCATCACCAGGTTCAGATTGGCGCCGGTGGTATCCAGAATCGACATGCGCGGGATCAGTTTGGGAACCTGCGAATTGGTGTACAACTGCTGGTAGAAAGTCTGACCCGGCCAGACCGACGCGAACGTCGTCTCGTTGGAAGGAATCGTGAAGTTCGAAGCGTCCACGAAACCGTGGTAGTCGCCGCGGATATTGAGCACCGTGGTCGAATTCATGGCGTACGTAACGTTGCCGACAATCTGAGTCGCGTTGCGCTTGCTGCCGCGGTCGTTCTGGAAAAGAGAAGACCCGGTCGGGTTGCTCGTGGTCGCGGGCGTCCGCAGGAGGCTCGCGCGGCCGTAAATGCGCAACTTATCGGTCACGTTGTAGTCGACGCGATCGGAAAAGTTGAAGTAAGGATAGTTCACCGGCAGGCCGGCCACGTAGTTGTTGATGTGATAGGGACCGATACCCGGCGCATTCGGCGACCACAACTGCGAGGTATACTGGGCCGCGACCGGGTTGAGCCGCGAAGCCGGTATGACGTTCCCGGGGAACGGCGTGCGAGTTACGTTGCCCTGGGCGTCCGTCAACGTGGTCATCGGATCGTAAATGGTCCGGAGCGCGCCAACGGTATTGAGCGATTGCGAAAAATCGCCCGTGCGCTCGAGCGCGGTGGGCAGGGTCTCGAGAAGCGTGGTGGGTTGATGGTACTTCCAGGCTTCGTACGATGCGAAGTTGAACAGTTTGTTCTTCAGGATCGGGTTCCCGAACGTGCCGCCATACATGTTCTTGCGATCCAGGTTCAGGCTTCTGTTCACGCGGTCCTCAACGGCATTCATCCACGGATACTGGCCCTGATAGAAAGCCAGACCGTGATACTCGTTGGTACCCGACTTAGTGATCATCGTGATGGCCGAACCGGCGCTATGGCCGAATTCGGAGTCGATCGAACTTTGCTGGACGTTGACCTGCTCGACCGAATCGGGGCTGGGCTGGAAGCTGTTCTTAACGCCGATGCCCGTCGGGCTGCCATCCACCTGCAAATCGTTCGAAAACAGTGCGCCGCCGCCGATGCTCTGCGAACCGGGACCCCAGCTATTAAACGGGTTCCAATCGCCGTTGCTCGTGCTCGGCACCACCGCTGGATCCAACTGCGCCAGCAGGAACGGGCTGCGGTAGGTCTGCGGCATGCTGCCGGTCAGGACGCTGTCCACAGTCGTTTCAATCTTTCCGGTGTTGAACTGCACGGCGGCCGCTTCGGCCGTTACCGTGATGGTTTCCTGAATGTTACCGGTCTTCATCGCCGCGTCAACGGTGACGTCGGCCCGGGTGTCGAGCGCGATTCGCTCCGCGACAAACTTAGTGAACCCCGGAGCGGTTACCGTCAGCGAATAGTTGCCGGGTTCGACAAGGTCGAACAGGTAATGGCCACTCTCGTTGGACTGCCGGACAGTCGTTACGTTAGTGGCGATGTTGGTTAGGCTCACTGAAGCGCCGGCAATCGCGGCCTGCGACGGGTCGGTGATTGTACCTTGCAGGCGCGCCCGATAATCCTGGCCAAAACTTAGGCCAGCAAGCAGTGCCAACAAGGAAAGACACTTCACGAGGTTTACAGGGACCTTCCTCATGCTACTCCCCCTTCATTTCGATACAAATCCACCAAAGCGAACACAAGTGATTCTATTACGTATCGGTTCCAAAAGGAATCAGACTAAAGTATGATTCTTCACCCGCCTAAAGCGCGGTTCCAACCCGCGGGAGGGGGGCTCGTGGCGGCGGAATCGCGCTGGAACCCCGCGCATCGCCTGGCCGACGGCGGACCAAAGCCGTTCGTTCTACAATTGACGGTTCACATATAGTAGAATCGGTTCCAGAGGCTAGTAGAATACAGTTCCAAAAGCGATACGCCGGAGAGCGCCGCTAGTTAGTCGTGTTAATTACATCGCGGTCCCATTTAGCGGGACTTCTATGTTCGAACATAGATCCGGTGCATGAATTGTGCGCCCCGTCGCCTCGTTCCCGGCCGGTCCGCGTTTAACGGTAATATCATGAGTTCCCAAACGCTCGATCGAGCATCGTCATTCGATCATTTGGTCCCTTTTCGCTGGCCGTCCGCCTGGAGCGATCCGGCGCTGTTGCGGTGGTTTGCCGCGAGTCCGATCAACTGCCTGCTGTTTGAAAGCCTGAACGCCGCGAGACCGGTCGTCGGCGCGGCCCGCGCGGCGGGCCTGACCGCGCTCGAATGGAGCTCGCTGAAAGCGGCCCCGCTGGAACAGGTCGAATGGGATTCCGCGGCTTCGCAGACCGCGATCACCGGCCTGGTCTGGCCGCGCATCAAGATATCCAAAGGGGAGAGCGACGTGGATGCCGGCCCCACCGGCGCGCCTTGGATCGATTCCAATAGCTGGGTCGCCAGGCTGGCCGCCGTGCGTGCCCCGAGCCGGCCCGTTTGGCTGGGCTTCGAACTTGCCAAGGACGACCCCACGCCGGACCTGGCAACCTATAATATTGCGATTGCCGATTCCGCCGCCAGCGGAGCGCGCTGGATGATGGCGCTCGATGAGGGCCTGCGCAAGGGATTGCCCGTGGGTAATGCCGATGCCGTGAAGACGTGGCGGGGCATCCTGGCGACGCTCGCGTTCTTCGAAAAGCGGCGGCAGTGGGCCGCCTGGGAACGCTGGGGATCGATCGGCATTCTTTCCAGTTTTGCCGGCAAGGACGAATTTATGGGCCAGGAGCTGCTCAACCTGGCGGCTCGGCGCAACCTTCTTTATCGCGTCCTGGACCGTGCCCACCCGGCGAGCCAGAAGTTCGAGGGGCTGCCGGCGGTCCTCTATGTAGATAGCGAGCTGCCTTCCGCGGAGTTGAAAGCCAAACTCGGCGCCTTCGCGCGGTCCGGCGGTATGCTCATCGTGCCTCACGCGCTGGCGGCGCAGTTCCCGGGCGAGGCGTCCGTGGCAACCCAGGTCGCGGGATACGAAGTGAAGTCTCTCGGCAGGGGTTCGGTAGCCGCGGCCACGCGGGACTGGGACGATCCCTTTTTCCTCGCCGCGGACGTGCATAACCTGGTGAAAAGGCGCAACGACCCGGTGGCGTTATTCAACGCCCGATCCTTATGGGAGCACTACTCGGTGGCTCCCGAGGGTCGCGGCGCGCTGCTCCAGTTCGTGGCGTTCACCAGCCGGCCCACCGAGTCTGTGAGCGTCGCGCCGGCGAAGGCGTGGCGATCGGCCGCCATGCATACCATCGGCCCCGATGCGCCCGCCATCCTGGAGCCGGCCAAGGTGGAGGGGCGTGTGGAGTTTCATCTGCCCCCGTTCTCGTGGTACACGGCTGTGGAGTTTCGATCGTGAGATCCCCGTGCGAGGAGGTCCTATTATGAGAGACAATCGCGCTATTTGCGGCCGCATGACGCGCCGCGGCCTGCTCATGAACACCGGAATGGCCGCTCTTGGCGCGGCTCTGCTGCCGCGCGCCGGCCGTGCGGCGGTCGAGGCGCCCGCGGCTCCGGTCGCGCTGGCCCGCTGCCGCTCATACGATGCGGAACTAATGCCGGCCCTGACGAAGATGTTCGACCAGATCGGCGGGCTGGGACGGCTGGCGAGCGGCAAGACCGTGGCCGTGAAAGTCAACCTCACGGGCGATCCCGATTCGCGCATCGGTTTCGTCCCCATCGGCTGCACCGCCTGGACGCATCCGGCGGTGATCGCCGGCACCGTCCACCTTCTGGGACGCGCGGGCGCGCGGCGCATTCGCATCCTCGAAAGCCCCTGGCGATCGGCCGAGCCCGTCCAGGAGTACATTAGCGCCGCCGGCTGGGACCCCATCCTGTTCACCGGCGCCGCCTCCAACGTGGAATTCGAGAACACCAACTTCCTGGGTTCCGGTAAGCGGTACGTCCGTTTTCCGGTGCCCCGCGGCGGCCACCTGTTTCCCGCGTTCGACCTGAACCACTCTTACGCGGACTGCGACGTTTTCGTTTCCATCGGCAAGATGAAGGAGCACCTGACGACCGGCATCACGCTCTCCATGAAGAACTGCTTCGGCATCACGCCCTGCACCATTTATGGCGATGGCGCGCCGGACGACGAGGCGGGGCTGGTACCCCGCGGCGGGCGGTTTCCGATTCATACCGGATCGCGCCAGCCCGCGAAGTGTTCGCCTTCCGAGATCGATCCCAAGAGTCCGCGCGAAGGCGGCTATCGCGTGCCGCGCTGCGTGTCCGACCTGGTGGCGGCCCGCCCGATCCACCTGGCAATTATCGATGGCGTCGAATCGATGACCGGTGCCGAGGGCATTGGTCCCATGACCAAGCACGTCGCCCCGCACGTGCTGGTGGCCGGCACCAATACCGTTTGCGTGGATGCCGTGGGCATGGCGGTTATGGGTTTCGATCCGATGGCCGACCGTGGGAAGGCGCCTTTCGAGTTCTCCGACAGCACGCTTCGGCTGGCCGAGGAACTCGGCGTCGGGACGCGCGATTTGAAGCGCATCGAAGTAATTGGCGACCGCATCGCGGATCTGGTCTTCGACTATCGCAAGAATGGTTTCCCGATGCGGAGAGAAATCCCCGACCACGACCATCCGGCCGCGCCGCCGAAGGCGTAACGCATCGGTATCGATCCAGCGAAAGGGCAGTGCGGAGCACCCCTACGGCCGCGGTCTAGCCGTCGCCGGGCCCAATAACACTCGCAGAGTGACGAAGCCGTTAGCCGGAAGCTCCACGTCGCAGCCGTTCTTCGATACCGCGATCTCCCGCCCATCGGTTTCCGCGGCATCGCCCTCCCACAGCCGCCCGATTTCGAACAGGCCCGCGCTCAGGTGGACCTTGTGCGGACGCCCCCCAGTGTCCAGCAGGCGCATCACATAGCCACGGCTGTCTTCGGCGGGCTTGAGCGTCTCCAACTCAAAATCGTCGCCGCCAATCTGCACAAGGGACCCTTTATCGGGCGGCAGGGTGCCGCGCAAGCCGATTTTGTCCGACGCAGACAGTTGCCCGATCTCCAAGGGCGTCAACGCCTCGCGCCCCATCCGGCTCAATGCGGCCGAGCTCAGTTCGGCTCCGCTCGTCAGCAGGTAACGGAACGTGAAGTCGCCGCTCTGCACACGGGGAAAGTTGGTGTGCCAGTAGTTGTTCAACGCGTAAGCGAAGATGGTGGCCGAGGCAGGCTCGAACTTCTGCGGCCACCGGCCGCGGTTGATGTCGCCGAACGTCGCCAGCGGTCCGTCTAGCGGGACGATCGCGGCGCTCAGTCCGCCGCCGCTCACCCGCGCCCAATGCCCGACCGTGAACCACTCGCGGCTGGCCCCCGCCAGTGAGTCTCGCGCGGGAGCAACGGTACCGACCTGCCCTTCGTAGTCGAACCGTCCATCCGATGCCGCCACGGGGAAGGCGAAGTAGATCGCTTCCTTATCATTCGAAGGATCTTTCGCGACGTAATTGACGAACTCGATCTGTTTGGCGTGGTTGAACAGCCGGATCTCGGTCACGATCGAATGCGCGTGCGGCCCCGCATAGGCCACGGTCAGCACCTGGCCCCACGGTGTCCTCCGCAGGGCCGATTTCGATGGGCCGCTCGCGGTCTCAATTTTCAATTGGGCCTGCGGAAGATGGTCGCGCATATAGATCAGCCGCGTGCCGTCGCCGCCCGTGACGTACAGGTATTGGTTCAGCAGGTAGGGGCTGTGCGGGTCTACGATCTCGCGCCGCAGTTGCTTGTCGAAAACGCTCGAAACGGCTCCTCGCGCGGGATCGACGGTCACGCGGTAGTAATCGTTCTCCATCGAGTTGGCGGTCACGGGCTCCGGAGCCGCCTCGGCGGCTTGATCCGTGTGTTTCATCGTGTACACGCGATAGCCCAGCGGAGGCACCCGCATCGCGAGAAAACGCGCCCGCCGGTAACCGTTGCCAGTCCGCAACGTTTCCACGGCCACCGCCTTGCCGGTTGAGGCGTCCGCGATCTCCACGCCATCGTCCAGATCGCATTCGACCAGCGCGTCGCGCTCGTGCCCGAGCGAGTTGAACACAATCAGCGCGGGAGCCGCGACGTCGATCTGGTCGAGCAACCGGCTCATCGACTCGTTCGCGATCCAGTGCGCCTGCTCGCGCGCGTCACTCACGTGGAAATGCTTGGTCTCAATCTGCCGGATGCTCTCTTCGCTGTCCGGACGCGAATACCCGCCCCATGACGTGTAGGTGTGTTCGGCATACAGCACCAAGTCGTTCCACAGGCGCCGCAGCCGGTCGATCGGTGCGGCGAACTGCGGCTGTAATGCGGTTGCGAAAGACGCCAGTGTCTCGACCGCCGCCGCACGGCTTTCGGTCTCGCGGTACAACGCCGCAAACTGCGCGTCGGTGCCGATGCCGTCTTCCCAATAGGGCCCGAAGTCGCCGCGCACGGTTTCGAGTTTGTCGCCGGACTCGCGCTCGATGCGCTCAAAATAGTCCCGGAAGGTCGCCAGTTCCAGCCGCGGCCACGCGTATTTCGCATTCCAGCGTCGAACGAACTCACCCTCGCCGGGAATCAGGTCGGTGTTCTCCAACTGGCTGCCGAACATCAGGATCGTGTCGGGCGTATACCCGGGCGCCTCATGGGTTTCGAAGAACGTTGGGAGGCTCTCGCGGCAGCCCGCTTCCTGCGGCGGCAGCCCGCACACGAACCACACTTGTGAGTACTGCCGCGTGTACGCCATCAAAACCTTCGCGCCATCGGGACCCTGCCACCAGAACGGCGAATGCGTCTGCCAGCGCCCATACAGCGGTTGCGGCCCGCGGTCATCGTTGGCGCCGGCCGCAAAGTACTTCACGCCCGCGGCGTGCAGAATCGAGGCGTAGCTCCAGGGATACGCCGGCACGTCGGTGATGTTGGCGTAGTCTGCGCTCTTGCCCACCAGGCGGTTCAGCGCGTGCCCGGCGTACAGAGATCGCAGCAGCGTCTCAAGATCCGCGCCGCCCGCCATCAGGTTGGCGTACTGCGCCGGAATGGAGATGCGCCCCGCGCGCGCCTGGTCGAGGAACTCCTTCTGCGCGTCGGGTGTGCGCGTCCGCAGATACTGCTCCACAAGCCATACGCCGTCGGCCGAAAAGTGCAGACTGGGGTCTTTGCGCATCTCTTCGAGCAGATGGTCGAAGTTGCGGTTCTGCAGCTCCTCGATCTTGGGCTGGTAGTCGGTGAATCCGATGTCGAGATGGTTGTGCGGCACCATCATCACGGTGATTCTGCGCTTCGGCGTGAGAGCAATTGAGGTGTCGACTGTCTTGCCGTCCAGGGTCACACTCAACCGTGCCATCGCGCCCGCGGCGAACGCCGGCACGGCGAACTCGAAGCGTTGTTCGCCGAACCTTCCCGGCGCAAGGGCCGCGGAGAACTCGCGCCGATCGATGTGGAGCAGTAAGTTGCCCGCGTGGACCGGTACCGCCAGCTTCGCGGTTACCTCGACGATCTCCTTCAGCACCCCGTTGTCCTGGGTATAGAAATAGGATGGATTCACGTCGAACTCGGGCCCAGTGCTATCGTTGGCGGGATCGAGGCGCACCATCCGGAGCGCATCCCATTCGATCGAGGAGTCGCCGGCCTCATCGGCTTCGTCATCGATAGCGGTTATTCTCAGTTCGTTCTGGCCCTGCCGCAGCAGCGTGGCGGGCACCGGCACGGTCTGGTGCGCCTCGCCGTTGATCGGCGAATCGACGCGCCCTTCGGCGAAATAGGTCAGCCGGCGGCGCAGGTAAACGGTGCCCGTCGTGCCATTGAGTTCGAGTTCCAGTCTCGGTACACGCGGGTTACCCACGAGCACGCTGAATTCGAGCGCATAGGCGCCCGATGGCGGTGCGCTCAGTTCGAATCGGATGATGCGCGGGTGCGGCTTGGAACCGGCCTTGGCGTTGCGCGAGCCAGCTTGAGAAGGGGGCCACAGCGCGGCGACGTCAGGTGACCTGGCATCGACGACAATTGGCGTTGTTCCCTCTTGACCGTGGAACTCCACCGAGGCGTGATCGAAGTTGCCGATCTGCCAGACCGTCGCCCCGGCGGTGGATTGAGCGGTAGCGGCCGTACCAGCCGCGAGAAGGAAAAGGAGGAGCACGACCAATCGCCAGGTACCCATGGAAGCGAGCCGGCACTTGTCATTAAGCAGGGCTTTGAGCGACACCCCGCGCCTGAGCAATGCGGCGCGCGCGCGGTCTTCGCCACTTGCCCCGTTAGGCGGCAAGGAAAGGATTTGATACTGATCGGGTTCGTCACACAAAGAAGGCGGCATATGAGGCACCAATCAAGTGTACTCGCTGGAAAAGCGGATTTGCGCTGCGGATTAATAAGTACTTGAGAAGGGCCGCCTGGCAGGGAAGCTTGGTGAGAGCCAAATGGCGGAGAGAGAGGGATTCGAACCCTCGATAGAGTTTCCCCTATACACGCTTTCCAAGCGTGCGCCTTCAACCACTCGGCCATCTCTCCGGTTCGAAATTGCGGCTGGCTGCGGTCTCTTTTCGAGAATAGCATGCCCGCGCCCCACGGGCCGGCCGGGATGCCGAAGTAGAATAGACGTTTGACCCACTCCTCCTTCACGCGGCGCGCCTGGCTGGCCTCTTCGGCCGCCGCGGCGCTCTCCTGCGCCCGCCGCAAGGCCACCGGGTACCTCGGATATTGCTTCGTCGCCAATCAGGGCAGCCGCTCGGTCGCGGTGGTCGATCTCAGCCGCTTTGCCGTCCGCGCGCGCATCGCGCTGGATGCCGCTCCCGGCCTCGTCATCCCGCATCCCAGCCAGCCGAAGGTCTTCGTAGTGGCGCCGGAAAGCGGCACGGTCTATGAGATCGATGCCGCCTCGCTCGCCGTCGGGCGCCGCGTGCGTGCGGGCAGCCAGGTCGTCGGCGCGCAGCTCGCGCCCCATCGCGACGCTCTGTGGGTGCTCTATCGCGAGCCGCCCGTGCTGGTCGAGATCCCCCTCGATTCGCTGCGCCCCGGGCGCCGCATCCGCCTGCCGGCACCGCCCGATAGCTTCGATCTGAGCGTGCGGGGCCAGGCCGCCATCGCCATCCGGCAGACTCGCTCCATCGTGCTGGCACAGCTCGCCACGGCCTCCATCGAGCGCACCATCGCGGCCAACGCCGATCCCAGCGTGCTGCGCTACCAGCCGCTCGATGGCAACCAGTTGATCGCCGGCAGCCAGACCGAGCGCGCCGTGGCCATCTTCGACGCCCTCTCCGGAAAGGCCGTCGTCCGGCTGCCGGTGGCCGTGGCGCCGCGAAACTTCTGCTTCGATCCCACGGGCGGCCAGCTCTTTGTCACCGGCGACGGCATGGATGCCGTAGTCATTGTCTTCCCCTACAGAACCGAGGTGGATCAGACCATTCTCGCGGGGCGCGCGCCCGCCGCCATGGCGGTCACGGACAACTACCTGCTGGTGGCCAACCCCGAGACCGATAGCGTGACCGTGCTCGATATCGCCACGCGCAACCTGGTGGCCGTGGTCGAAGTTGGCCGCGAGCCGCGCTACATCCTGATCACGCCGGACAAGCAGTATGCCTTGGTGCTGAACGGAAAATCGGGCGACCTGGCGGTGATTCGCGTCTACTCGCTGGCGGTCACGCCCTCCGGAGCCGTGCGCCGCTATAAATCGGCGCCCCTGTTCACCATGTTCGGAGTGGGCGAGCAGCCCGTGAGCGCGGGCGTAGTAGCGCTCACTTAGGCCGCACTTACTTAAGCCGCTCCCGGCTAACTACCGGGTCACCAGGAAAACCGCGGTCTCCGCCCTCAGATTCGGCAGCCAGCTCAGCTTCCGCGAGCTCGCCAGGAAATACTGGCGTTCCACGGTGAGCTTTTCGAGAGCCGCCAGGTCCTCGAAATCGTGCACCGTGAGGAAGTGGATGTTAGGCGATTCGAACC
>CAYRWE010000042.1:0-19073 GCA_964427655.1 uncultured Solibacteraceae bacterium
GTGTGCCGGTGTCGCCGTCGACGCGCAGAATCGCTCCGGAAACTTCCGCGCCATGCTGCTGAACGATGAACTGCCAGGCCTTCTCGTCCTTCTTGGTGCTTGTCACACCCTCCAGGTACCAGATGCCGGAGATATTCGGAGCGTTGACCTGCGATGGAGGCTGCGGAACGGCGCGAACCGCGTGGATAGGGAGCGGTTTGCCTCGGGTACTGTACTCGCCATCCAGCTCGCCGCCCTTCAACGTCGCCTTCAGAACAGAAGCGTAGCTGTCGAAGTTGAGGACCAGCGAGCCGTTTTCGAATTTGCCGCCGGTCGAGTTCTCATGCTCCTCCCCATTGAAAAACCAGCCCCTGATTGCAGACCCATCGCCGGCGAACTCGATTTTGAAGGGTATCTCGGTCCCGTTAACATTGATCGTCGCGTTCCAAAGGCCGGCCAGGGATTCGGCCCTGGCGGCGGCCGGAGCAAGCGCGAGAATAACAGTCAGCAATAATGTTGTCTTCATCTTTATTTACTCCTCTGGTGCGTTAGGATCGACTTGCCGGATCGGCAAGTCCCAGTGCACTTCAGTAATCTCCCAACGGTGGTTTTCTTCACGTTTGAGTGTGGCCTGGTCGGGAAAGAGTTCCTTCTCGATGGCCCTTGCCTTGGATGACGAGGTTGAATCCCGATAATAAATGACCACTCTGTAGTCCCAACGGTTGTCTTCACTGGTATGCAGCCCCGGACGGAATACTTCGTATTTTAGTACGCCGCCCAGCTCTTTTTCCTTGTTCAGAGTGGCAATCTGATACTTCTTGAAGATCTGCCAGAATTCCTCCTGGTGTCCCCATTTGACGCGGTAGACCCACTCCACGATGTAGGGCGCCTGGGCCTCGACGGCTTGGCCGGACTGGCCTTTGGAGGTCTGGTCCCCGACGGCAAATGGCAGAATGCCTAGCGCCACGAGCAGAAGAAGACGCGTTGTCTTAATAGTTGTCGACATAGTAAGGTTCCTTTCCGCTTTCGATCAGAATGTAGCTCGCACGCCCAGTTGCACCAGCCTGGGATTATTAATCTGGCTGGTAATCAGCCCGAAGTTGGAACTGGTGAGCGTCGTATTGGGCGTGCCGAAATAGACTGTGTTCGTAGAGTTGAGTGCTTCGGCTCGGAATTGCGCTTTGACTCGTTCCTTGATGGAGAACGACTTGAACAGGGATAAGTCCACGTTGAACAATCCCGGGCCGCGGACATCCAGAAAGCGGCTGATGTTGCCGAACGTGAACTGGGGAGCTTGAGAGAATGCGGCCGGGTTGAGCCAGCCGTTGATGCGATCCTCGGTGGATCCGGACGTCACCGGCGAAATACCCGTCGCGTTCGGCCGCTGATAGCTGGCCCCGATCACGCTATTGTTGTTCGACTGGGTCACTGACAGCGGATATTCGGTCTGAGCCACACCAAAAGCATTTGCCGACCAGCCGCCCACGGCGTAATCCAGGATCCGGTTGATCGAGAAGAACGGCTTGCCTCTCCCGAGCGGCAATGAGCGGCCGAGCTTGGTAGCCTCATCGGTAATGGTGAGTTTCGTGTTGGGGGTTAAAGCCCGCTTTGGATCTGTGACCCGGCCTCGCAACGAACCCTGAAATGACTGCGCAAATACCGAACCGGAAGTGAGAAGAACGGATACGAACAGTTTCATGGAGTTTCCTTTCAGTCCCGCAAGTTCTTCGAGATAGGCTTGCGCCTGGCGTAGCCTCAAGAAGGAACTCGCGCCGGCAATAACGCAGCCGTCCGCGAAAGAAGAAACCAACTCCCCGATAGCGCGCCCCTACAAATTCGAACTGCTGACTGAAACCTGACGCGAAGAGCCGGAGATTAGACAACAACAGCAGCAGGAGAATCCAGGGCGGCGAGTGCCTTCCATGGCGGCGGACTGGCGGATAGCCAACCGAGAAATCGGCGCTGACCACTTCATCACCGGAGCGGTACGCGAATGAAGCTCAGTACGCATGCTCAATTCTCCTGTTTTTTCTGGTCGTCGAGATGCGCGAGGTGCCGGGAAACGCTGCGAAACCAGCGCCTCAGCACATCGTCCACTACTTAGATGGAGGATAGGGTGATATTGGATTTTCGTCAAGGACTTTAACAGAGAATCCCTGGAGGCCGATGGAAGTGGTCTTCCTGCTTCGTTTTCCGGATTGACACAGCGCTTCAGCAAATACCCTTCTGGCGTAGACTTCGTGATGATTAGCAACAGAGGGTTGCGCAAGACGGTCATCCGAGGAGGATTCACGAAGATGGAAAGCAACAGGCGAAGGTTTCTGCAAGCTGCGATTGTGAGCGAAGCCATCGCTCAGTACCGGCCGGCACTGGCGGCTGCCAACGGTCGAACCCGCGCCGCTTGCCGCCGGAGAGCCGGGTGTCCGGGCCCTGCTCTCCGGCCGAGACGGCCTGCAGATGTACGGCAACGGCAGCGACGGGTTTCTGTAGAGTCTCCAGACTAACCGCAAAGCGCCGGCGGGCGGCACACTGGCCGGCTTGGCGGGTAGGTGGCGACCCATGACAACTTGGAGTATGCCTTCCCCCAGTGGGCGCGCCGCCGGAAACTCTAGCTACGACCAACATCATCGAAAGCCCGCACGCCGAGGTTCGCATGCGCACTCGACGGGTTTGCCGATGGCGCGATGGCAGCGTGGTGAAACGCCGGTTAGCGGCGGCGCTGTTGGCTACTGAGAAGAACTTCCGGACGTTTTGGGCTTTGGACGCGCAACGGATCGAAATCTGCCACCCGACGGGAGGTGGCGTAGTAAGATGGCGTTTACCGCCGCCGCTAACTTTCAACGGCTCGCGGGATACCCTCGTCCATAGTATGGTTTGCCCTCACGGCCCGCTGAGAATGTTGTATCGGCTGGGCCGAGACCGGATAGGGAAAGGATAGAATGAGGATCTTTTGCATAGCCGCACTCGCCTGCTGCGCGCCGCTTGCCGCGCAGTCTCCCGCGGATCGCATCCTCGCGGTGCACGCCAAACGGATGGAGATCCTCCAGAGTGAGGCGATTCGGGGGAAGTCTGGATTTCTGCCGCTGCCCGTCGGCGCCGTCGTGCCAGAGGGTTGGTTGCGCGATTGGGCATTGACCGCCGCCAGCGGAATCACCGGTCACCTCGATGAGTACTCCGCAACGTTCCGCGAGGCCTGGAAGGGTTACGGATTCGATGCGCGAGGTGCCAATCCCGATGGCACCGGCTGGCCGCTGGAGCAATCGAGTTATTGGCTGGATGGCGCGGTCAGGCTGGCCTACATCCTCGACGACCAGGCATTGATTGCGAAGGTGAAAGAGCGGCTGGATACGGTCGTCTCGGGAGTCCTGAGCGGCGGTGAATCGTTTATCTACTGGCGTCCCCCATCGGTGCTGTCGGATAACTTCAATAGCTGGGCGCACTCGCACATGGGCCGCGCGCTAGTCGCCTACTATCAGGCGACCGGCGATGAACGCGTTCTAAAGGCCTTGATTCGCGTCTATTCCCACTTCCCCGTGCCGGCGTTGCGGAGCGACTTCGAGGAGGTTTGCGGCGCGGTGAATGTGGACGCGATCCTCGAAACCTACCTCATGAGCGGCAATGCCGACGTTCTCCGGAACCTGGTCGCCTTCAGCGCCGCGCCATCCTTTGCGGCTACCGCCGATCGCTGGCTCGCCGGCAACATTCAGCCCGGGCACAACGTGATCTTCTACGAGGACATTCGGGTTCCGGCGATCGTTTACGCGGTGACCGGGAATCCGCGCGACCTGCAAACTACGGCGCGGGCCCTGGCATGGCACGACCACAACCACCTGCTGCCGTACGGCATGAGTTCCGGGGAAGAATACCATGCGGGGATCGGCGCAACGCGCAACACTGAAACGTGTAATGTGGCCGCGTCGATGTGGACCTACTTATGGATGCTGCGGGCCACCGGAAACGGAGAATACTCAGATCGCATCGAGCGCGTTTTCCTCAACGCGGCCGCCGCGCCGGTGAGCCGCGACTTCCGGACAATGTCTTACTACCAGAGTCCCAACCGTTACAGCGCCTCGTTGCCGGCCGAGGAACCCCATAATCCGGGCCCCGGCTCCTACCAGTTCACTCCCATCGGTCATTCGGTGCTGTGCTGTGTCGGCAACCTCAACCGCGTGATCCCCAGCTACATCGAGCACATGTGGATGACAACCGCGGATGACGGGATCGCGGCTACCCTGTACGGCCCCTCGCGCGTGCGGACTGTTGCCGGTAATGGCGTGAAGGTCGAGATCTCAGCGGCCACGAATTATCCTTTCGAGGAGACCATACGGCTGAGCATCCGCCCGGAGAAACCGGCCGCCTTCCCACTCTATCTGCGTATTCCATCGTGGTGTGCTGCGCCGCGGATCCGCATCAACGGCAGACTGGAGCGCGGCGACACTCCGTCGAAAGGTTTTCTGCGGGTGCTCAGGACGTGGAGCCCCGATGACCGGCTTGAACTGCGCCTGCCTATGAGTGTCAAGGTCGTGCGCGGCCGCGAGACGCCGTATCCTGACATCGCCTACTTCGCCAGCAGCCGCAAACTCGCGCGGGACCGATCCATCGACAATCCGTTCGCTTCGGTCTTTTATGGGCCGTTGCTGTTTGCGCTTCCCATCGTTGATGAAACTCCCAACCGGGACGCCGCGGGAAGCCGTTTCAACTACGCCCTGAAAGTGAATGACCCTGCCGCGGAAGAGCAGATCGCCGTATTGCGCCATCCGATGCCGGCGAGGTGGGACTGGCCTTTGGCCGCGCCGCTGGAACTCAGTGTCAAGGCCGTGGAGTTTGACTGGAAGCCCACCGAATTGCAGCCACTTCCGACGCAGCTCATTACGGGCGGCCGCCCAACCAATGTCAAGCTGGTGCCATACGGCTGCACGAAGTTTCGGGTCAGCATGTTTCCGGTAAGCGCGCAGTGAACCGCTAGTTTTCTTCTGGGTTTTCGCGAGAAGGGCACGGAGCGAAGCGGAGTGGTCCGCGCTCCGGAAACGAAGTGTTTGCCTTTCTGGACAGGACAAAGACGGGACACTGTCCGGTCAGGGGGGCAAGAATTCCACGTAGCTCTCCCGCGCGCCGAACAGCTTGTCGATCCCGAGCTTGGGAGGCACCGTACCCACGTGTGCGCGGTCGCCGATCCAGGGATGGCGGTTCGGTTTACACTGAATGGGACCGGGAAGTCCAAAACGGAAATTCCGGACGATACGGAGTTCCATCCCTGTGAAAACCAAGACCCTACGATGGCTGGGTGCATCCGCGCTGCTCGGATGCCTTGTGGCGCTGGCGTTTCAGCCGGCCAAACGCTCGATCGATTACGTGAACGCCCTGGTGGGAACGGCGCCCCTCGACCGGCCGGAGTTGATCGGCAACGCGCCGCCTCCGGGCGAAGAGCTGTATACCGGCATGACGTCGCCGGGGGCGGTACTGCCGCACGGCGTCACCAATCTCAGCCCGGTGAACAAGAACCTGGACCTCTCATACCCGGCCGGCGTGGGGATGTCGTACAACTATACGCACCACACCATGCTGGGGTTCTCCAATGGGATGCCTGGGATGCTAGTGATGCCGCTGGTGGGGGATTGGACTGTGCCGCCGGAACGGACGGGCTCGATTTACGACAAGGCCAAGGAGCACGCCACGTCGGGCTATTACTCGGTGTTCCTGGAGGATTTCCAGGTGAAGGCCGAGATGACGGCAACGGCGCTGACGGGCATTTACCGGTTCACGTTTCCGAAATCGGAGGTCGCCCACATCCTGGTGGACCTCGGCCGTGCGGGCGGTCACGTGGAAATCTCGGGAGACCACACGGTGCAGGGCTACGCCGAACGCGGCTTGCGGGGCGTCATCTCGGGCACTTCCGGTAGAGGCACGGCGCGGACCGAATTCGTTGCCGAGTTCTCTAAGCCCTTCCGGTCTTTCGGGACGTTCCGCCAGAATCCGTCGAAGCAGGCGGGCGGACCCGGCAGCATTCTGGGATCGAGCGCGGTGACGCCGGAGGGCAAATCCGAGGTCGGGCCGTATGCCGGCGCCTATCTGAGTTTCGCTACGGCGGAAGGCGAGCAGGTGCTGGTGAAGATCGCGGCGGCGGATACGCTGGAGAACGCGCGCAAGGCGCTCGGAGCCGAGAATCCGGGATGGAATTTCGAGGCCGTCCACCAGCGCGCGCGCGACGCCTGGGCGAAAAAGCTGAATGCCATCGAGGTCAAAGGCGGCACGGAGCACCAGCGAATGCTGTTCTTTTCCAACCTCTTCCACTCCCTCGCCAGCCCGCGTTTAGTGGCGCGCAAGGGCGAGACGTTCCGGGCCATGGATGGGCAGATGAAGGTTGCCGACCACGACCGCTACGGCCCAGTGCCGTTCTGGGATACCGGCCGCGACCAGGTGGTCCTGCTGACGCTGATCGAGCCGGAGATCAAGAAGGATATTCTCGCGTCCACTCTGGACATGGCCCGCGAAACCGGGTACATGCAGACTTCATTCCATGGCGACCACGCCGTCTGGATGTATTTGGGCGACTGGCTGCGCGGCATCCCGTTCGATTACGAGTCCGCCTACCAATACCTGCGCAAGAACGCCATGGATACGAACGGCCCGCGGAGAAACCTGGCCGAATACTTGGAGAAGGGCTGGATTTCGGACATCATCCCCAAGGGCAATCCCAGCCCGCCGTATGCCGACGGCAACGCGGGCGTGGCCAAAACGCTGGAATACAGTTGGGACGACTATTCGCTCGCGGCCTACGCGCAGAAACTCGGCAAGCAGGCCGATGCCGAGATGTTTCTGAAACGCGCGCACAATTACGAAAACGTTTTCGACCGCTCCATCGGCTTCATGCGCGGCAAGACGGCGGACAGCAACTGGATTTCGCCTTTCGATCCGCGCGAACCCTATTACAACTTCATGATGAAGGAGGCCTCCGGCTGGTCGACGCTGTGGCTGGTGCCGCACGACGTGCAGGGGCTCATCAACCTGCTCGGCGGGCGCGAGAAATTCGATGCCAAGCTGGACGAGTTCTTCAACACGCCGTATCATCCAACCGGCATTTGCCGCGACTGCACGGGCATGATCGGGCAGTACGTGCAGGGCAACCAGCCGGACCAGCAGAGCGCGTATTATTACGACTGGGGCGGCCAAGCGTGGAAGACGCAGGAACTGGCGCGCAAGATCCTGAACCTGCTCTACGGCAGCGATAAATACGGCATCGGCTTTCCGGGCATGGACGATGAGGGCTCGACTTCGTCCTGGTACGTGCTGAGCGCCATGGGATTCTACCCCGTGGACCCGGCGACAGCGAACTACGCCATCGGCAGCCCGCTGTTCGACGAGGTCACCATCCACATGGGGAGCGGCAAGGACTTCACGATCACGGCGCTGAACAATTCGGAGAAGAACCTTTACATCCAATCGGCGACGCTCAATGGCAAACCGCTCAACCGCCCGTGGTTCAGCCACGCGGAGATCGCGGGCGGCGGGAAACTGGTGTTCCGTATGGGGCCGGCGCCGAATCGCGCATGGGGCAGCGCAGCGGATTCGGCGCCGCCATCCATGTCGAAGCCGATGTAAGGGAAGATGGTCGCCGTGCCGTCGCCCTGAGGTAAGGTGCGATGGCAAATTCCTGCAGGATTCGCAGGTCCGCGGGAAGCGATCCCCGGATAAACTGTGAGGGGGGGCAATGATTGTGAGCGATTCTCAAGCTGACCCGTACGAAACCCGGCTGAACATCGAGTTCCAGCCACTGCAACTGATCGACGAAAAAGCGCTGGCCGACGCCTGCCGCTACCGTTGGTACAATCAGACTCTCTGCCAGGTCAACGGATCGGTGGTTCGCCTTGGCGTGGTCGAAGGCGAATATCACTGGCACAAGCACGACGAGGACGACGAGTTCTTTTACGTAGTCGAAGGCAAGCTCCTCATCGACCTCGAAGACCGGACCGTCGAACTTGCTCCCCGCCAGGGGTTCGTAGTCCCCAGAAAAGTGGTTCACCGCACCCGCGCCACCGAGCGAACGGTGATGCTCATGGTCGAAAACGCTGGCATAATTCCAACAGGGAACTGATCGGGGGATTACGAACTCCCGACCGGTACGTTCCAGTTGTGGCCGGGTGTCAAGTGCGGAGTAGAAGGGAGCCACCGGGGCGGAGCAAAAGGGACCACTTCCGACCCCCCGGGCGCCGGTGAAAAATCCCCGGCCGGTGGGGGCTCGTGGACGGTATGCTGACGGATTACTAAAACGCGATCTCCACCGGGAGAGGCGATGTTGAGTTGGCGAATCGCAGCAGCATCGTCTGCGAGGCGGCGTCGTATGCGGCGTCGGTCAGCGGCTTGCCATCCACCAGTACCTGTTTGGGCGCGGAGGGCACGGCGCAGCGGATGACGGCCTGGGTATCGGCGAGCCCTTCGGCATAAAATTGCAAGGTTTTGCCGTTGAGGTGTTCATTGCGAACGCGGCACGCGGCGGCCACGACGTGCGGTTGCTCATCGCGGGCGGCGTTGAGGTCGAAGAGAAGAAACCGCTTGCCGGGCGCGAGCGAAACTTCGCGCAGCACGGGCAGATTCGCATCGAAGAGGTCGATGAAACGGCCGCGCAAGGTGGCGGGTTTGGCGTCTGGCACCGATTCGTCGAGGCCGGCGGCGATCACATACGGCCCGCGGCGAAGGACCAGCGCATTCGTCTCCTTCCACGCCAGCCCGATCGCCTTGGCGGCCTGCTGAGCGGCGGCGCGTAGAGTTTCGGCGCCATCGGCGCGATAGGTGAGAGCGGCGGGCGAGAGTTTCTGGCGCAGGACCACTCCGCGGCCGACGCGATGTAGCCCGTCGGCGCCGGGTGCGATGCCCAGCCTCGCGAAGAGATCTTCGCGCGGCGTTTGGTAGGCCAGCGGCGCGGTGTTCCACCATTCGCGAACGGCGCAGTAGGGGTCCGTATCGTCATCCACTACGAGCAGCGCCCCACCGTCGCGCACCCACTGCGCCAGTGTCTCGTGAAATTCGGGCGCGGGCGGCTTCTGGCCTTCGTAGGTGAGCAGCAGCAGGCGGTAACGGCGCAATCCCGCCGCGGTGGCTGTTTCGATCTGCACGGGCTCGACCGGGATGCCGCGCTTCAACAGCGGAAGCGCGAGACCGTAAAACGAGCCGAGAGCGGGGTCGGAGGGGTTCGGGGCGGCACGCTGGAACATCATGGTATCGGAGACGAGGATGCCGGTTCCCGCGGTCCCGGCCTGTTCCCAGAGCGCGTCGGGCTGCCGCATCTCTCCGAGCGCACGAATCACCGACTGTAATTCGGTTTCATAGGGCTTCGGAATCGGCACACGCTCCACATCCGAACGGGCGCGCAGGACTCCACCCAGACCCGTGCCGGTGGGCACCTGTTCGGCCTCGCTGGCAGGCCGCTCCGCGACCGAATTCTTCACCGGATACTTACCGTTGAAAATGCGTTGCGGCCAAGGCATGATCTCGTAGCGCCACACCTCGGGCTGGAATAGCGAGGCGGTGAGAGTGCTCTCCCAATTCGACCGGTAGTCGTCCCAACTGTGGTTGGGATCGTCCTCGATGGGATCGTTCAGGTACCACATGCGGCGTCCCGATTCGCGCACCAGGTTCTGCATGGCGCCGTATTCGAGGAAGGCAGTTTCGAAGGTGCGCTCTTTGCGGCGGCCCTCATAGACATTGGGCGTGCGAGCGGTGCCGGTCCACACCTGGGCGATGTAGCCATCCGCGCCCACCTGGATGAGCGACGATTCCGGGCTCACGATGCGCCAGTTGGCGTAGTTGATCAGCGAGTGGGTGGGGACGTAGCAGCGGATAGTGCGATTATTCCGTTCGCCGTACTCCTTCACGAAGTCGAAGATCTGCGAAAGCGCGCGGCGATAGAGGAAATACTTCAACTTGGAGGCGCGATATTGGGCGTCGGCGGAAGAATCGGGCGCCTGCCATTCCTCGCCGTAATAGGATTTCCATTCGCGCTTAAAATTCTCCTCCCAACCGCCGGCGGCCCAGAACTCCGGCTCTTCGAGATGAATGGCCTGCGCGCCGGCGTCGAGCGCGCGTTTCACCCCGACCGTGAGATAGCGGCCGTAGTTCAGTCCGGGCGAGATATACGGGATGTTGCGGTCACCGCCGTGCAGGATCATGCCGCCTTTGCTGTCTACCTGGGCTTCATCCCAGTGGCGGGCGCCATCATACACGCCGTTGAGGTAGTCCTGGTATTGCCCCCAGGCAACGCCGGTCATGACGTCGACGATGTAGCCGTGTTCGCGCCAGGTTTGAATGTTTGCCAGGAGATTCGGCCCGATGCCGTAGACCATGGCGACATCGGCATCGAGATTGATCCGCGGCGACCAGGGGTCGCCGGTCTGGAAGCTAAGGCGCGCTTCGGAGGGGTCGCGCTCGGCGCGTACGGCGATGAAGAAGGCTGATAGAGCCAGAGCGGTGAAGAGAATCCTGCGCATGATTTTACTCCGCGGCGGGGATGCCCGAGGTTCCCCATGACTTCTTCGGCGCGGGGCCAAGCTGGAATCGTAGCACGCTGCCGTCCTGAAATATTGAAATCCTGTCTCAGCCTTTCATCTGTCGATTTCCTTGTGTACATGGCCACCGGGCGACAGCGGGCGCGCCGTTCCCATTCCCGTTACGCGCGCTCGCCATTTCACCCCCCGCCGATGTCCAAGTCCACAAAGAGCGAACCCCGGCTAACGCGGGATGCGCCGCGGCTATGGCTGCGCGTAGTATCCGGCGCGCGTGAGCGCCTTCAGCTTGGGTTTGTCCAGCTTGATTTCGAGAGAATGATATTCGTTGGGACCGTCTCCGGGAAGTCCATCGAACGCGAGCACGTAGTAATCGCTCGCGTCGGCGATGCACCGGGCGATCTCGCCGGCGACATCGTTGCTCGAATTGAAAACACGCCCGCCGCTCTGAACGTCGAGCACCTGGAGCGCCAGGTTTCCGAACTGCGCCTGTTCGGGTTTCCGGACGCCCTTTACGAACTCCTCGTAGTACGTCGTTCGTATGCCGCCCGCGTCCGCGGTTCCTAGCGGATCGATGCTGTAGAGCGTAATGTTCGCGCGCCGCAGGGCATCCGAGAGGGTTACGATGGTGTCGAAAAGGTTCTGCTGATCCCGGGCGCTCAGCTCGATGCGGGGCCCGGTCAGAAGCGGCCATCCCGGACTGATCCAGATCGCCAGTTTTCGCCCGGAGCTTATGGTCTTGGCTCCGGCAAACTGTTCGAGCGCGTTGATAGAGATCTGAAAGCGTTCGTTATCGCCATAGATTCCCTGCTTCCTGGTGACGGAGCGCAGGCCACCGGCGTGTTCGTTCATCTCCGCGACCAGGGCGTTTCCATCACGGCTGGTGCTGCCCATGGTGGCTCCCGAATCGGACAGGAAGCCAATGGAAACGGGGTAGGCGAGCTGTCCGCCGTCGCGTTGCAGAAATTTCGCGACTTCCGCCCGCTCGAACGCTACGCTGGTAAACGCGGCATTCACCTCATCCAGCAACAGGATGACTTCCACCTGCGGACCGGAGCCCTGGCGGCCGCCTTCGACCGCCGCGAAGGACAGGATCTTCTGCGGCTGTTTGTTGTCCAGAAGCGTGAAATCCTCCTGCCGCAGGCCGGGAACGGGCTTGCCCGACTTATCGGTCACCACAACGTTGAGGCTCATGTGGCGATCGGCGTGGTCGGAGGGATTCTGCGCGAATGCGGCGCTAAGCGAGATATAACAAAGGACAGCCCAAGGCATAATCCAAGAGCGCATAGCGCCTGATCTCCCGTCTCAGTCTAAACCTGCGATGGCCGACGCTCAATTTGAATGGCGGCTGTTCCGGGCGATCTCGTACCTATGGGTACTCGTGGGCATCTGCGCAGCCACTCATGCCCGCGGTTGCCTTCGCACGGCGGCACAGGAGCAGCCTGGTCCAGCCGTCGAAAGCAGGCTTCGGCAGGATGTCGATCCAGCCGCGCTAGCCGGGATGGCGTCAGGCCCATGTCAGGCAGTTATACTCGGAGATTACCAACTCCGAAACGATGAAGAACAAGATTGCTATAGTTACCGGCGGCGGCCAGGGGATCGGGCGCGAAATTGCGCTGGCCTTGGCCCGCCGAGGCGCCACCGTCACGATCGCCGATTGGAATCTCCAGACTGCCGAGGCCGTGTGCGAAGAAATCAGGGGCCTCGGTGCCTCGGCCATGGCGGTGAAGATCGATGTCAGCGACCCCGCGCAGGTCCAGGCCATGGTGGAACGGGTCTTGTCCGTATTTGGCCGCATCGATATCCTCATCAACAACGCGGGGATCGGCCATGCGAAACCGTTCCTGGAGATTTCACTCGAAGAGTGGAATCGCGTGCTGGCCATCAATCTCACCGGCGAATTTCTGTGCGCGCAGGCCGTGGCCCGCGCGATGCTGCCCCGGGGCGGCGGGCGAATCGTGAATGTGGCCTCGATCTCGGGCCAGCGCGGTGGGACCGGCAGGGCGGCTTATGGCGCAGCGAAAGCCGGTGTCATCCTGCTGACCCGGGTGATGGCCGTGGAACTGGCGGCGCGCGGCATTGCCGTAAACGCGATTTCGCCGGGACCCACCGAGACCGATCAGGTTCGCCAGTGCCACGATCAACCCACTCGGGACGCCTATTACGAACGCTTGCCCATCCGTCGTTACGCGGACCCGGCTGAGATCGCCAAAGCCGCGGTGTTCCTGGCGTCCGAAGAAGCCAGCTTCGTGAGCGGCCACATCCTGAACGTCGATGGCGGTTTCGACGCCGCGGGCCTGATCTACGAACCGCGCTGAGACCGGCCGATGACTGGCCCCCGATACTCTTCGAGGCGCTGGATCGTCGTCGCGTCCATTTTCCTGCTTGCGTTCATCACCATCATGGACCGCGTGGCCGTATCGGCCGGCAAAGCCGCGCTGGCTGCCCAACTGCATCTCAGCGACCTGCAATTCGGGTGGGTGTTCGGCGCATTCACGATGGGGTACGCCATCTTCATGGTGCCGAGCGGATGGCTGGCGGATCGCTTCAAACCGAGGCGTTTCCTGGCCGCGGCCCTGTGCCTCTGGTCGTTGTTCACGATGGCGACGGGAATGGCTTCGACGCTCGGGCCGCTCATTGCGGTCCGGCTGCTCTTCGGGTGCGCCGAAGCCGGCGCGTATCCAGCCGCAAGCCGGGCGCTTTATAGCTGGACGGCGCCGGGCGAACGCGGTCTCGCACTCGGCCTCATGAACACGGGATCGAGGCTGGGGGCCGCGCTGGGTCTCACCGTGGCTTCATACGGAATCCTGTGGCTCGGATGGCGTCGCTGTTTTTTGCTGCTCGGAGCGCTGGGCATTGGCTGGGCGCTGTGGTGGCTGCTGTGGTACCGCGACGATCCCTCGCTGCATCCGGCCGTATCCGAAGCCGAACTGGCGCTGATCCGCGGCGGCCGCGAAACCGCCACGAAAGAAGCCAGCGCCGGCGGGTGGGCTTCCATCGTGTTTTCACGCCAGGGCGGTTTGCTGCTCTTCCAATACTTCGCCAACAACTTCACGCTCTTCGTGGTTTATAGTTGGATGCTGCCATATTTACAGGATCACTATCATCTGTCACCGGCGCGCGTGGGCATCTATGCGGGCCTTCCGATGTACTTTGGCGCCGCTGCGACGTGGGCCGGAGGAGGGGCCGTCGATGCTCTGTTCGGCCGGGGCTATCGAGGCGTATCCCGCGCGCTGCCCGGGGTCGTGGGGTTTTCGATCGCCGCGGTTTCGGTGGCCCTGGCCGCGTATGCCAAAGGCGCGGACGCTTTTGTCGTGCTGCTTGGGCTGGCGGTGTTTGGACTCGATTTCACCATCGGCGCAAGCTGGACCGTCTGCACCGATATAGGCCGGGAACGGACCGGCACCGTTTCGGCGGCCATGAACATGATGGGAGCGGCCGGCTCGTTCACCTGCTCGCTGGCCTTTCCGTATTTTCTGCAATTGACGGGCGGAGCGGGTCTCTTCCTAATTCTGGCGGCCGGCCTCAACGTGCTCGCGGCGGGATGCTGGCTAGGGCTTGGAGCGCGACCCCGGCTTGCTCGCGCCGGCGCGCCTGTTCGAGAATGAATGGCGGAAAACGCCATGTCCCGCGCCGGCCAGGCGCTATTCCCGACGATCCCCCGACTCCGCCAGCTTCGCGCGTAGAAATCGCACGCTCCTGGAGAGCCACTCTTCCTCAATCCGAACCGTTTCCTCGATGCTTCCGGCAAATGGCGGCCATTGTTCCACGATGACGTTGATCTCCGTATGCCCGTGGCGGCGAAGTTCGGCGAGAACCCAATCGAAATCCACGCGCCCGTCGCCCGCCGCCTTGCCGACGATCGATAAGCCCATGCGGGTAGCAACACGTTCGATATCGTATTCCTTGGCGTGGAGTTCGAACGCATATGGCGCAAGCTGCCCGGCTACCGTCTCCAGCGTCTCGGGGCGCCCTAGCGAGTTTGCGGTGTCCAGGCAGATGCCCACGCGCGGGCTGGCCAGTCGCTGAATCAGCCCGGCGAACTCGGCCGCGCTGAAGGCCTCATTGTTTTCGAGCGCCAGGTTCACGTCTTCGCGCTCCAGCAGCGGCAAGACCGCGCGAATTCCGGCTTCGGCGGCCGCCAGTTTCTCCGGCCCGCAGAGGCTTCCGGAGAGTACCGTGCGCAGAATCCGGGCGCCGATGCGATGTGCGATTCCGATGTACCTCGCCAGGTGATCCGCCTCGACTCCCCGAGTGCCGGCTTCGAGCGTCACCCCGCGCGCGCAAGCGGCGTCCCGCAAGCGGTCGAGTTCTTCATCGGAAAACTGGTGTAGCGGCAGATTATCCGCGATCTGCACCACGCTCACTCCGGCCTCAACAGCCTTATCCAACAGCCCGATCGCGCCAAGTGGGTTCGCGGGCTGCGGGTATCCCGCCACTCCAACCGACCAGGGCACGCTCCAGGATCCGATTCCGAGTTTCAAGCTTTTCGCTCCCCTGGCTCACTTCTTCAGCAAGCCCTGCATTTCGAGCCACTCGGCAAACCGGTCGATCCATTGGTCGGAAGGCAGCCCCTGCTTGCGCATACCGAAGCCATGGCCTCCCTTAGCGTACATATGCAACTCGGTTAACTTCTGAGACTTTATCCACTGGCTGTATAAGGCGATGCTGTCCATCTCCAATCCGAACGCGTCATCGCTGGCCGCCGCGAGAAACAAGGGCGGCGCATCGGCCCGCGGCGTAAGATCCTTGAGAGGCGATGTGGATGGATAGATGGGCGCCACGAACGCGGGCCGCCCCTCCGCCGAGTAGCGGAGCCCCACGCCCGCCGCGACTGTCCCGCCCGCGGAGAAGCCGATGATGCCCACGCGGTCCGGCGAAATGTTCCACTCGGATGCGTGCTTGCGGACGTATGTCACTGCCGCAAGTCCATCCGCGATCGCCAACGGTATAGCGCTTCCGACCTTTTCGTCGAACTTTTGCTGGTCCTTATTTAGCTCCGCAAATTCCTGCGTGGCGTCTTCGCCGGTGTGCGCCACCCGATACTTCAGGATGAATGCGGTAATACCCTTCGCCGCCAGCCATTTGGCGACCTCGGTGCCCTCGTTGACAATCGACAGCGCCATGAAGCCACCACCCGGACAGATCACCACTCCGGTGCCATTCCGTGAAGCGGAGGAGGGTCTGAACACCGTCAGAGTTGGCTTCGTGATGTTGGAGACCACCTCGGCGTTCCAGGCTTTTGAGAAGTACTGCTTCTCCGGGTAACTCTCCTGCGCCGAAGCGTCCTTGCCGGCGTACAGCGGCACCACCTCCTGCGCCAATCCGGCGCCCGCCACGAGCCCCAGCACCGAGACCATTCGCACCATTTGTAGTTTCATCGTTTACCTACTCTAGCGAAACAGCATGAACCGGGCAAGGTCGTAGTCATGTTCTGACGGTTGCCAGGCGCTCGTCTCCTACGCGCGGGAACCGACGAAATGAATCCAGCGTGTCACTATCTCAATTCTTTATCTCGAGAGCCCGTATCCGTACGATCGCCTGCAGGTCCGGCGACGTGAACGTCAATGTGGGCTTCGATAAACGGTCGGGTCTCGATATGGACTTCCGCGGACTCGTCAAAACCAGGCTCAAACGACATTCCCAGCGATGCGTACTTGCCCCCGGCCGCTCGGTTATAAGGCAGCAGGTCTACGCGAAGCAGTCCCGGCAAACCTCGCACCGTGCGGGCGATCGCGGCCAGATTCTCGCGAGTGTCGGTCACTCCTGGAATCAGGGGCACTCGTACCACGTAAGGGATGCCCATCTCGCTCAGATGCCGCAGATTCGCCAGGATGAGGGCATTGTCGCATCCGGTATAGCGACGGTGCATGGCGGGGTCGATCAGCTTCAGATCATAATGCACGAGGTCACACCTGGCGGCGACACGGTCGAGCGCCGTCCGATCCGCATTTCCCGAAGTATCGAGGACGATGTGCAGCCCGGACAACTGCTCGATCACCTCGCGAAGAAATTCCCCTTGCTGGAGCGGTTCGCCACCTGAAAATGTGACCCCGCCGATCTCCCGCAAGACGGGCGCCTGGCGATTCAAGAGCGCTGCCAGGGCGGCGGGCTCATATCGAGTCCCCACGACGCGCCGCTGCCCCGCTGCTTCAATCGTCTGCGGCTCGGAACGTTGTGCCTCCGGATTGTGGCACCAGGAGCACCGCAACGGACAGCCCTTCAGAAACACCGTGGTCCGCAGACCCGGGCCATCATGGAGCGTCAACTCGCGGATGTCGCAGACCGTTCCAGAGTTCATCGGGCGATCTTCACAGCGCGTGTTGGTAACGCTGGATTACATGATCCTGATATTCCGGCGCGAGTTCGCAGAAATAGCCGCTCCAGCCCCACACCCGGACAATCAGGTTGCGGTGGCGCTCGGGATGGGCTTTCGCGTCCATGAGCTTTTCCGCGTTCAACGCGTTCAGTTGAAGCTGCTGGCATCCGAGCCGGGCAAACGTGCGCACCAGAACGGCGCATTTCCCCAGAGCTTCCGCGTCCGAGAAAGCGGCATCCGAGATCTCCATCGTAATGGGACCGCCGTTGCAGACGCGCTGGTAATCGATCCCGCTGAACGCTTGCAGCACACTGATCGGACCCCGCACCTGCGCGTTGGGCGAGGGCGCCAGGTTGGCGTTGAAGAACTCGCCCTTCTTGCGCCCATCGGCCGTCGCTCCTATCGGCGGAGCGGCATCGCCAGGAGCCCCGCGCGACAGCCAGACGTAGTACATCGCCGAACCGGTGCCCGGCCGGATTCGCCCGCCCCGGCCGTTATCCGGGATGGCCTCGCAGGCTTCCGCAAAATACCCGAATAACGTGGCCAGCAAACGATCGGCTTCGGGATCGTTCCCCGCTTTGGGCGCCTCGCCGAGCAAGCGCTGGCGCAGGACTGGGTGGCCTTCGAAATCGGCATCCAGCGCCGCGATCAGTTCGGCGGGAGAGACGGAGCTTTCCTTGAAGACCAGTTGCTCGACCGCCGCCAGCGCGTCGGCGGCGTTGGAGGAACCCGCGCCGTGGATGCCGAAGTTGTTGTACCGGAGACCGGCCGAAAGATCGCGGCCCCGCTCCAGGCAGCCGTCCATGACGACCGAATAGTAAGGAGCCGGCGGCAAAAGAAGTCGTGAATAGGATTCCACTGTCGCGGAGACCTGCTTACGGATGTCCTCCGAGGTCCGCCGAAGTATACCTGTAAAGCTCTCGCCCGCCGCCAAACCTTCCCGGATCGCCGCGTCCACAGCCGCGGGAAACGAGACGGCGCCGATGTTCACGACGTCCATCCCTTTACCGGGAACGATGAACTCCCAGCAGGCGGCCACGGTGTAGTTCCTGGCGTCCTCGAGACTATAACCGTGGTGAACAAGCGCGGGAATCACCACCGCGTCGTTCGAGTATTGCGGAAATCCGAGTCCTTTGCGCGTTAGCTCGGAGGCCAGCGTCAGCAGCGTCAAGTCGGTCTGCGGCGTGATCCGCAGGTTGATCTTGGGATCGATCAGGTTGGTCCAGAGGGCCGCGCGTAGAGCGATGCGGGTCAGTTCGTTGACGCCCTCGGAGCCATCCGGTCGGACGCCACCCAGCATGAGGCTCTGTCCGTTGTCGCCTTGCTGCACGCCGGGATAGAGATCGCTGTCTTTGTTCAGGGAGAGGAAGAACTCGGCCACAAGTTCCTCGGCAGTATCGAGTGTGAGGCGTCCGGCGGCGAGGTCGGCGGCAAGGTAGGGCCACAGATATTGATCGAAGCGGCCCAGGCCGACATGATAGTGCCCGCCCATCCAGACCACGGAGTGCAGGAGACGCAGTGCCTGAAGCGCCTCGTGAAGCGTCTCGGGAGGCTGGGCCGGAACGCGGGCCAGGATGCCGGCGACTTCGCGCGCTCCCATACGGTCGGCCGCCTCGCGGTAGCGGGCTGCCAGATCGAGAACCGCGTCGATGGTTTCGATGGCGCTTTCCAGGAATTCGACGGCTTCGCCATCGCCGGCCATGTCCCGGAGTGTTTCCACTGCCACCCGCCGGCGGCCGGCCAGTCCCTGAGACAACACCATTCCCCAATCGGCGCAAATATTGCTGATCGGCCCGAGCTCGTGGAGGGTGCGGCCGGCAGTCAGCCGCGTCCAGTCCGGTTGGCTAAAGATCGGGGGAACGCCTGGGACCGTTCGGGCAAACACGATGCGCTCGTCCGGCTCGATAATGGGCTGCTCGGCCTCGCACATCCGCCGGATCAGGCGGCTGGCACGTCGTGGCCAGGAGAGGTTTTCGGCGTCCAGCTCCGGCAGAAAATGGGGCACAGCCGTCGTGCGATTGCGCCGGTAACCCCCTTCAGTGATACGCCGCCGAATGGCGGCCAATCGATCGGATTTCATCCGCGTGATCCCTTGTATTAACTGTATGACGCGATGCCCAGCTTCTTTTGCATGGCCTCGAGGGTGATCCCCTTGGTTTCCGGGAAGAAGAACAACACCACGAAGAACTGCACCGCCATCATGACGGCGAAAAAGGCGAACGGGACCCAGATGTACGAGGCGGTCAGTTGAGGAAACACCACCGATAGCGCGGCGCTGA
>CAYRWE010000042.1:19173-27162 GCA_964427655.1 uncultured Solibacteraceae bacterium
ACCCAGATGTACGAGGCGGTCAGTTGAGGAAACACCACCGATAGCGCGGCGCTGACGATCCAGTGGCTGGAGCTGCCCAAACTCTGGCCCTTAGAACGTACCGAATTCGGGAAGACCTCGCTGATATACACCCAGATGACGGCGCCGGAGGAAAGCGCGAAAGAGGCAATGAATCCGGCCAAGGGCCAGATCAGAAAGTGCCCTTGCGTTTCGGAGCGCAGCATGACCACACAGGCCGTCAGACATGCCACCATGGCAATCGATCCACCTAGTAGAAGCGGCCGGCGTCCCACCTTGTCGATGATGATCATCGCGATCATCGTGAAGAGAAGATTGGTCACGCCCACGGCGATGGCCTGCAGGTCTCCGGAGACTTTGGTGAATCCCGCCCGCTCGAAGATGTGATTGAGGTAGTACAGGATGGCGTTGATGCCGGACACCTGATTGAAGAAGGCCACCAGAATCGCCAGCATGATCGGCTTGCGGTATTTCCAGCGGAACAGCGGTTCATTGCCGCTCTGCCGGGTGGCGGACATGGAGGCGACAATGGCTTCGAGCTCGCCTTCTACGTCCCGTTCCCCGATTCCGATGAGTACCTGGCGGGCTTCTTCTACGCGCCGCTTCTTGACCAGCCATCGGGGGCTGCGGGGGATCCCGAACAGCATCGCGAAGAACAGGAGAGCCGGGACCACCGAAATGCCCAGCTTCCAGCGCCATTCGTTCGCGCCCAGATCGAGGAGGCCAATCAGGTAATTGGAGACGTATGCCACCACGATCCCCAAGACGATATTGAACTGGAAGAACGCCACCATGCGCCCACGCCAGCGCGCCGGCGAAATCTCCGCGATGTACATGGGGCCGAGCACGGAGGAGCCGCCGATCGCAAGTCCGACGATGAAGCGGAACAGCAGGAGCACGTGCCAGTTCCAAGCCACGGCGCATCCGATGGCGGAGACCAGGTAAAGGACAGCCAAGCCCCGAAGGCTGTCACGGCGTCCATACCGATCGCCCGGCAATCCGGCGAAAATGGACCCGAGCACGGTTCCGATCAGGGCGCTTGCCACGGTCCAGCCGAGGGCGGCGGGGCTGAGTGAATATTTTTGGGTGATGGCTTGCGTGATTCCAGAAATCACAGCCGTGTCAAACCCGAACAAGAGACCGCCGAGAGCCGCGACGATCGTGCTTCTAATGATGAGCGCATTGAGCCGCTGAGGTGGAATGATACCGAGGGTGGGGGTCATCGTCGGTGATTCTCTACACTTAAGTGGATCGCCACTTGATTATAGTTGGCTTCCCGTTAGGCGTCAAAGCGAGCAAAACCGCTGGCCCCGGACAACTGCTGCGGACACAGGCGCGAGCCGCAGCGAGAACTTGCCATCAAGATCAAGTGTCGGATGCTCAAGTGGCGAACTTCCCGCGCGGCGTCATAATAGGGGGATGCTGGCCGGTCTCAGGTTCATTGTTGGGAACTCGGGAATTGGAGCAATGTTCCGCGCTACGGTTTGCTTAGTCCTGCTGGCCGCCCTGCCGGCACTCAGCGCCCAGCGCACGATGACGGTGCTCAATCCTGAATCGTTTCGCCATTATGTCGAAGCGTTCAATCATGATGACGATGCGCGGGTTATCAACTACATCGACGACAGGTCCGCCTGGAGCTGGCTGCGCGAGAATATTCCCTTTTTTGAATCCTCCGACAAAGAACTGGAGGAGATCTACTATTTCCGCTGGTGGACTTTCCGGAAACACATCGAGAAGACTCCCGATGGCTTCGTGATTACGGAATTTCTTCCTCCTGTCCCGTGGGCCGGTAAATTCAACACGATCGACTGTGCGGCCGGCCATCATTTCTATGAGGGAAGGTGGCTTCGAAACCGCCAATATCTCAATGACTATGCGCGGTTCTGGTTCTCAAAGGACGGGGAGCCGCGCCGCTATAGCTTCTGGGCTGCCGATGCTCTCCAGGCTCGCGCAATGGTCACCCAGGACCAGCAGTTGCCGGTAGATTTATTGCCGCTCTTGATCGAGAATTACGCGCAATGGGAAAAGGCCCATCTTGACGCCAATGGCCTTTTCTGGCAAATCGACGACCGCGACGGCATGGAGGTCTCGATTGGTGGCAGCGGGTACCGCGCTACCATCAACGGCTATATGTACGGCGATGCTGCGGCCATTGCCAACATCGCCGATTGGGCCGGGAAGAAGCAGATTGCAACGGAATTCCGCGAAAAGGCCACGAGGCTGAAGGCTCTTGTGGAAGCCAGGTTATGGGATTCGCACGCCGGCTTTTTCAAAGTGCTCCCCCGGGCCGAAGGCGCCCGTCTTGCTGGCGTCCGCGAGTTGCACGGCTATGTGCCGTGGTACTTCAATTTGCCGGATCCTGGCTACGAGATTGCGTGGAAGCAGTTGATGGATTCCGGTGGGTTCTATGCCCCGTATGGTCCGACCACCGCCGAGAGGCGCAGTTCGCAATTCATGTTTCCCAATCCGCATGAATGCCTCTGGAATGGTCCATCCTGGCCCTTCGCGACGACACAGACCCTGGTGGCCTTGGCAAACCTTCTCAATCACTACCAACAGGACTATGTCGGGAAAAAAGACTATCTGGAACTTCTACGCACTTATACTCACACCCAACATTTCAAATTGTCCAACGGCAGGGTCATCCCATGGATTGACGAAGACTATAATCCCATTACCGGCGAGCCGATCGCCCGCGAGATCCTGTACCGGAACAACGACGCTCTCAAGGACCGCGGCCGTGACTACAACCACTCGGGCTACGCCGATCTGATCATATCGGGACTGGTCGGCCTCCGCCCGCGTATCGATCAGTTGGTCGAAGTGAACCCATTGGTGCCCGAAGGCGGAATAACATATTTCTGCCTTGACGGAGTGCCGTATCACGGCACCAATCTCACCATTCTGTACGACGAGAACGGGAGCCGATATCATAGGGGACCTGGGCTCCACGTCTTTGCGGACGGACGGGAGATTGCAAGCGCCGCGCGCCTTCAGCGGCTCACCGCCAGGCTTCCGGAAACAGCCGCTGGCTGGCGCAAATACGAAGGCAATCCGATTATCGGCGGCCAGTACGGCACCGTATTCGACGTGGCCCTGCTGAAAGAAGGTGAGGAGTACCGCATGTGGGGTTCCTGGCGTCCGAAGAAGAGTCTGGCCTTATTCACAAGCAAGGACGGCATGCACTGGAGCCAGCCGGAAATCGTATTCGGTCCGAACCCGGACACGCGTTGGGAGAAAGACATCAACCGCCCAGCCGTAGTGAGACGGGCCGATGGTTATCACCTTTGGTATACCGGCCAGGCCGATGGACATTCCTGGATCGGTTACGCTACGAGCGCCGATGGAAGAATCTGGAGACGCATGAGTCCGCAGCCCGTGCTATCCGCCGACCAGCCATGGGAGAAAGTGGCTGTCATGTGCCCGTACGTAATCTGGGACGAGGAGAGAAAGCTCTTTCGCATGTGGTACTCGGGCGGCGAGCAGTACGAGCCGGATGCCATTGGATCCGCCACGAGTCCGGATGGCCTTCACTGGTCCAAGCACGCCGGCAATCCCATTTTTGGCCCTGGACCGGAAAAGGTGTTCGACGATTGCAGGGTGACGGCGTGCCAGGTAGTGCGCAGGGCGGGCTGGTATTACATGTTCTACATCGGCTTTCGCGACGTCGACCACGCCCAGATCGGCATCGCCCGATCGCGCGACGGCATCATGGGCTGGGAGCGCCATCCGGATAATCCGATCGTTCGTCCCGGACAAGAGTCGTGGGACCACGACGCATGTTATAAGCCCTATGCGATTTTTGATGGGAAGCGGTGGCTGCTGTGGTATAACGGCCGCCACGGCAACTTGGAGCAGATCGGCCTGGCGCTGCACGAAGGAGAAGATCTGGGCTTTGGCAATTGAACATCACGGTCACCCCAACTTGCCCAGTCGTAGCATAGGGATTGCCCGGCGGCTAAACCGATGCCTACCCGATGGCCGGCTGCGGCTGCCGCGGGCGGCTCGGAGCCGTTGTACTGCGGCGCGTCCGGCGCCCCTTGAGCCAGGCGCCCAGCCGGTAGCTCAGCAGCAGCGCCACCAGCGCGCCGTAGAACAGCGGCAAGCGCACGTCGGATTTCACCAGCCAGTAGTAGTGCACCACCGCCAGCACCGCCGTCGCGTAGATCAGCCTGTGCAGCCGCTGCCAGCGTTTGCCGCCCAGGCGGCGGATCCAGCCGGCCGTCGACGTCACCGCCAGCGGGATCAGCAGCACGAAGGCCGCGAACCCCAACGTGATGAACGGGCGCTTGGTGACGTCCTTGGCCACGTCGTGCAGATCGAAAAACTTGTCCAGCCAGATATAGGTCAGAAAGTGCAGCGAGCCGTAGAAGTAGGCGAACAGGCCGATCATCCTGCGGTAGCGGATCAGCGCGGGTATGCCCGCGAGTTTGCGCAGCGGCGTGATCGCCAGCGTCGCCACAATCAGCCGTAGCGTCCAGTCGCCTGTGAAATGGGTGATGCGCTCGATGGGGTTGGCGCCCAGATGGCCGTGTCCGGCGAGCCAGCCCAGCCATGCCAGCGGCGCCAGGCCCAGGCAGAACACCACTACTTTGATCCAGCCGCCTTTACGCATAGGTTCAGTAGTTCTTTTTGAGATCCATGCCGGCATACAGCGAGGCCACCTGGTCTCCGTAGCCGTTGAACATCAGGGTGGGGCGCTTGCGGAACTCGCCCAGGCGGCGCTCGCTCGACTGGCTCCAGCGGGGATGGTCCACGTTGGGGTTCACGTTCGAGTAGAAGCCATATTCGCGCGCATTGGATTGGTTCCAGGTAGTGGGAGGCTGGCCGCTCACCAGGCGGATCTTCACGATCGATTTGGCGCTCTTGAACCCGTACTTCCAGGGCACCACGATGCGTACCGGGGCGCCATCCTGGGGCGGCAGCGTTTCGCCGTACATGCCAACGCATAGCAGTGTCAGCGGGTGCATGGCTTCATCCAGCCGCAGCCCCTCCACGTACGGGAATTCGATTCCCGCCTGCCCGGAGGAGAGCATCTTTCCCGGCTCGTAGTCGCTCACAAAAGCCACGAATTTTGCCTTGGGAGTCGGCTGGGCCGCCTTGAGCACGGCGCTCAGCGAGTAACCCGCCCAGGGCACCACGATGGACCAAGCCTCCACGCAGCGGTGCCTGTAGATGCGTTCCTCGAGCGGCGCCAGCTTCAGGAGGTCTTCCACGCTGTACTTTGCCGGCTTAGCCACTTCGCCTTCCACCGAAACGGTCCACGGCGATGTCTTGAAGTTCTTGGCCAGCGTAGCGGGCTGTTCCTTTTGCGTGCCGAATTCGTAGAAGTTGTTGTAGTGGGTCACATCCTCGAACGAATTGGGCGTCTCGGTGGTGCTGAACGGGCTTTTCGCCAGGCCCGGCAGCTTGGCGGCCATGGCAGGCCGGGCACGCGCGGCCGCCAGGACGGCCGGGATGCCCGCTAGAAACTTCCGGCGATTCAAATAGACGGCCTCCGGCGTGATCTCGGAATATCGGATCTCGGCCGGCTTGCGAATTAGCATGGCCCCTCCATCCTGAACATTGGACGGCCTAACCCCGGCTCAGGGTGCGGGATTCTTCGACAGAACAAGCGTCCCCGGGCGCCTGTTTGAGGCCCCTATTTGAGATTGATGGTGCCGCGGCATCCCGGCGCCCCGCAGCGGCAGGCCACGCGGCCGATCTTGTTTGAAAAACGGTAATCGACCGTAAGCTCCTCGCCTGGCGCGATGGCGCGCTTACTCAGGTACAGGATGTGGCCCCGCATGATGCAGGCGGAGAGATTGGGCTCGCAGCAGTGATTGATGATCTCGGCGCCGCTCCCGCCCACCGCGCCGTCGAGGGTCCAGTAATCGTCCAGCGTGAACAGATACGTGACCGGACCGTTGCCGCGGCGCTTGGTCTCCCGCCGGCTGATGCGCTCGCCGGTGTACTCGATGACCTTGCGGCGCGGAGGAATGTGTTCGGCGGCGAACACGCCGCGCCCGTGGATTCCGGACGTACGGATCGACAAGCGGAAACGGGCAAAACGCGGATCGATTGAGGGAGACTTTATGACGGCGCCGGCCATGACTTGTTCGCATTGTAGCCGAGCGCGCGGAATTTGTAACCGGAGAGCAGATGCGGCTCCGGGCGGGCGGAATCGCCCGCCCGCGAGCCGCCGCGGCAGCCGCCACCACACCTCTCGCCTGGCTGCCGGTCAATCGTTCTTCCTTCTCTTGACGAAACGATTATAGGCTCGAAATCCGGATAGGCGTATCCGGGAAATTTTGGCCGCGGTGCTGCCGAGCACAAATACCTCGCCTTCGACATAAATATTTCCAATTCGCCCCATAGAAACTTCAACTTTGATGCGCGGAATCGCACAGTAGAGAATGGGTAAGACGCTGTGTCGCGTCCCGAAGGACCCCATGAAGATTCTGAAGCGGTTGTCTGTCTTAGCCCTTCTCGCGTTGCCGGCTTCCTTGTTTGCGCAGGCCGGCATGGAGGTGCAAACCCGGATTTCGTCCCTCGAATCGGCCGTAAAATCGGCGCAGAGCGCGGGCGACAATGCCTGGATGTTGATGAGCGCGGCCCTGGTTCTGATGATGACCGGGCCCGGCCTGGCCCTGTTTTACGGCGGGCTGGTGCGGCGCAAAAACGTGCTTGGCACCATGATGCAAAGCTTCATTCTGATGGCGGTGGTCACGGTAATCTGGGCCGTGGTGGGCTACAGCCTGGCGTTCGGCGAGTGGTCGCCGGTGCTGGGCGATTTGCGCTATGCCTTCCTGAACCACGTGGGGGCCGCGCCCAATCCCGATTACGCCCCCACCATTCCCCAGCAGACCTTCATGATCTACCAGTTGATGTTCGCCATCATCACGCCCGCACTGATCTCGGGCGCCTTCGCCGAGCGGATGAAATTCAGCGCCATGCTGCTGTTCACGGTTCTCTGGAGCCTCATCGTCTATTTCCCCATGGCCCACATGGTGTGGGGCAAGGGCGGCCTGCTCAATGCTTTCTCGGGCGGCCGGATTCCATGTTTCGATTTCGCCGGCGGCACGGTGGTCCATATCACTTCGGGGGTATCGGCCCTGGTGTGCGCACTCTACCTGGGCCGGCGCCTGGGCTATCCGGATCTTCCCATGAAGCCTCACAGCCTGGTGATCAGCTTCATCGGCGCCTGTTTGCTGTGGGTGGGATGGTTCGGATTCAACGCCGGCAGCGCCCTGGCGGCCTCGCCGCTGGCTACCAGCGCTTTCGTGGCCACCCACTTCGGTGCCGCGGCGGCCGCCCTCGGCTGGGTTCTGGTGGAATGGCTGGTCAACGGACGGCCCAGTATGCTGGGCGGCATCTCGGGATGCGTGGCGGGGCTGGTGGCCATCACGCCGGCTTCCGGATTCGTCCAGCCGTTTTCCGCGCTGGCGATCGGCTTCTGCGCGGGCATCGTATGCTTCGGGATGGTGACTGTCGTCAAAAAGCGCCTGGGCTACGACGATTCGCTGGACGCTTTCGGCGTGCACGGCGCCGGCGGAACCCTGGGAGCCCTGCTTACCGGCGTGTTCGCCACTAGCGCTGTCAACGACGGCCTGAAGGACGCTGCCGGACGGCCCCTGCCGCTCGGCCTGGTGGATGGCCATGCCGGCCAGATTCTGAATCAGGCCGTGGGTTGCGCCATCGCCTGGGGGCTGGCCATCGTAGGATCGCTGGTTATTCTGAAGATCTGCGACATGGTAGTCGGCCTGCGGGTCAGCAAGGAACAAGAGACGGAAGGCCTCGATGTCGCCATGCATGGCGAGGAGGGGTATATATTCGAGGGGTAACCACATGGACCGGCTCCGCCGACCCCGCGGGGCTCCAGGATGAGGCGATGAAGAAAATCGAGGCGATAATCCAGCCTTTCAAGCTGGAGGAAGTTAAAGAAACGCTGAAGGCTCTTGGCATCGACGGCATGACCATCAGCGACGTCCG
>CAYRWE010000043.1:0-26589 GCA_964427655.1 uncultured Solibacteraceae bacterium
CGGTGGCGGCGCGTATGGCGCGCACCTGATCGAGCGAAAGCTCGCGCGCCAGCGTGACGCGGCTCGCGCCCAGTTCCTCGGCTAGCCGCACGCCATCCGCGCTGGTGACGCTCATCTGGGTGCTGGCATGGATGGTCAGATCCGGCGCGATCTGCCGGGCCAGCCGCAAAATCCCGAGGTCCTGGACGATGATGGCATCCGCGCCGGCCTTCGCGATGACGGCCAGGCCGCGGGCCGCCTCCGCCACCTCGTGATCGAAGACCAGGGTGTTGAAGGTGACGTAGCCGTGCACCCCGCGCCGGTGCAGCGTGGCCATGACCTCGGGCAGCTCGGCGAGCGAGAAACCCACCTTGGCGCGCGCGCTGAAATGGTGCAGTCCGAAATAGACCGCGTCCGCGCCCGCCTCGATGGCCGCGCCCAGTTGCGGCCAGTATCCCGCCGGACTCATGATCTCCGGCTTGGCGGCAATCCCCATAACCCTCGATTTCAGGGTATCAGAGCGGCTGCGCGGGAGCGGCCGCCGGCGGATCTCAGATCCGGGCGAACTCTTCGCCGATCCGCCCCCACCCCACGCGGTCCGTGTGGCGGCCGGTGGCGGCATAAAGCCGCTCGATGGGTTCGAGAAACGGCTCGCGGCTGAGCGGAAACGTCTGGTGGTGCACGGGGAGGATCGCTTCCGCGCCGGCGTCGTCCGCCATGCGCAGGGCCTGCTCCGGCGTCGCGTGGTAGTAGATCCAGGGATCGTAAGCACCCACCGGCATGATGCCGATATCGAAGGGGCGCGACGTCTTGAGCGCGCGGAAGGCGTCCGTAGCGGCGGTATCGCCGGCGAAAAGCACGCGATAGCGGCCGGCCTCGATGGTATAGCCGTTATAGCCGCGATAGGTGTCGCTGCGCATGCGCGCTCCCCAGTGGTTCACGCGAAACGCGCGGATCGCGAGCGGCCCCACCCTGGCGCCTTCGCCCCAGCCGAGCTCGCGCACGCCGGCATAACGCGACCCCCGCAGCAGGTCGGCGGTCTGCGACGCCGTGACCACCATGGTGCCGCGGTTTTCCAGGCTGCGCAGGCTTGGCAAATCGAAATGATCCATGTGGGCATGCGAGAGCAGCAGCAGATCGATATGCGGCAGTTCGGGCAGGGTCAGCGCCGGTTCCACGAGCCGCTTCGGCCCGACCGTGAGAGGGCCCAGTCCGAGACCCACGCGGTTGCTGAATACCGGGTCGGTGAGGATGGTGAAGCCATCGATCCTCAGCAGCACGGTGGTGTGGCCCAGCCAGGCCGCGTGCAGGCCGCGCGCGGACCAGGCTTTCAGGTCGGGATGGCGTGGCGCGGGCATGGCGTCCCGTTTCAGATCCTGCGAATATTGCTTCCAGAAATGTGGGGCGGCGCGAAACGCCCAGGCTCCCAGGCCGGCAACACCCGCCAGCCCGGCCCCGCCAAGCGCGGTTCTCCGGTGCATCTAGTTCTATGATGCCATTGGAGCGCCAAGCGTTTCGGCGAAGGATTAATTCGCCGCCCGGCGATCCGCCACCCCGGGCGCTAAGCGGTCGCCGCCGCGCGCATCTCCGCACGAGCTTTGGCCACCGCCGCCAGGTATTGGCGCGCGCGCTCCTCGATGACGTCGTAGCGGCCTTCCTTGATGGTCTTGCCGTCCACCAGCTCGCTGCCCACGGCCACCGCGCAGGCACCCGCCTTGAGAAAGTCGGGGGTGGTTTCCAGGTTCACGCCGCCGGTGGGGATCATCTCGATCTGCGGGAAGGGTCCCTTGAGCGCCTTAATGTACTTCGCCCCGCCCACGTTGCCGCAGGGGAAGACCTTCACCACATCGGCGCCTGCTTCCCAGGCGGTCAGCACTTCGGTGGGGGTCAGCGCACCTGGGCAGATCACCTTGGAGTAGCGCTTGGCCACTTCGATGGTGGCCAGCCGCAGAGCGGGCGTCACGAAGAACTCCGCGCCGGCCAGCATGCAGATGCGCGCGGTCTCGGGATCGAGCACTGTGCCGGCACCCAGCACCATTTTTCCGCCGAAACGGTCGGCCACTTTTTCCAGCGCGTGCACCGCCCCCGGCACCGTCATGGTGATTTCGGCGGCGCGCACACCGCCGTTGTAGATGGCTTCCACGGCCTTTATGGCCGATTCGGCGCTCGAAGTACGCACGATGGGGACCAGGCCGATGTCCTGGATAAGAGCCAGGATCTCCTTTGCATTCATAATATTCACGTTACAACAAAGGAGCCTCTCCGCGCTCGCGGCGGGCGCCGCGCGTTATGCTATTGGGTTGCTCCCTCAAATTGGTTCCGAATCCGAGAAGCCGCCGCTACGCGCTTCCGTGGTGGTGGTCTCGCACAATCGCGTGTCGCTGCTGCGGCGCTCGCTGGAATCGCTGGAGAAGTCCGAGGGTCGCGAGACGCTGCAGCTCATTGTGGTGGATAACGGCTCGCGGGACGGCAGCGCCCGGTTGGACGGCGAATTTCCGAACGTGCAGTTCATCCGCCTGCCCAAGAACTTCGGCCTGACCAAGGCGCTCAACTTGGGCTGGCGCGCGGCCGATACGGACTACGTGCTGTTCCTGCACGACGATACCGAGGTGGAACCGAAGACCGTCCTGGGGCTGGCCGAGGTACTGGACGCCCATGCCGATGCCGTGGCGGTCTGCCCGCTGCTGGTGGATGAGGAAGGCCGGCCCACCCCGCAGCTCGGCAACCTTCCGCCGGATGGCCAGTGGCAACCTGCCGAACCCGCCGGCGAGGAGCCGGAGCCAGTCGAGTACGCGCGCGGCGCCGCCCTCATGGCGCGGGTCTATTTCGTCAAGGCGATCCGCCAGATTGACGAGCGCTACGGGCAGTTCGGGAGCGATGCCGATTTGGCCGCGCAGATCATCAAAGCCGGGCGCAAGGTCCTGCTAGCTCCCAAGCTGCGCGTGCGGCACCAGGGAAGCCGGGGCTATACGCCGGCCGAAGAGGCCGATTTTCTGCTCGGAAGGGCCCTCTTCATGCACAAATACCGGGGCATCGCTGCCGGCGTGCAGGCGCGCATGGCGGCCGTTCTGGGACCCCTGGCCGGGCTGCGCCTGGGGCAGGTGCGCCACACGCTGGTGGGCCAGAAGATCGATGGCACGCAGCCCTAAGCCGAGGCATACAACGATAGCAAGGGTTAATTCCGGCCGATATACCATCGATAGCTAGTGTTAACCTCCCGCTCCCACTAAAATCGAGTTCATGGAAGCCTTGCTCTGGATACTGCTGCCGGGATTCGTGGCCATCGCTTCCGGCCTGTTGGCATGGTTCATCATGCAATCGCGCCTGGAGGTGGCTCTAGCCCAACAGCGCGAGAAGCTGGCCGAGGCGCGCGGCGTTCTGGAGGCCGAGAAGGCCGCCGTGAAGGCCTCATTCGACACCGCCATGATGGCGGCCGGCGAGAGCGCCAAACGCGAGGCGTTCGACAAGTTCCTGGCAGATCTGCGTGTGGAGCAGCGCCACTATACGCGCGAAAACCGCATGCTCATTCAGAACCGCAAGAGCCTGGTGATGCAGGAGCGCATGTACTTCCGCAACCTGCCGCTTTCGGATTGGATCGAGCACGAAATCATGCTCGAAGACGGGGCCGATGTGGATCGCCTGGTTCAGGACATGACGGTCTTCGACAAGGCCGTGGTCAGTATCGCCGATATTCCGCGCCCGCGGCGCCAACTGGCATAAACAGGCGGCAAAAGCCCTGTTAAGATAGTGACGATGAATCGACTACGCATACTTGCACTCTGTACGATCGCAGCCGCCGGCTTGGGCCTGGCCGCCGGCAAACCGGATCCCGCCCAGGGCAAAGTCGCGTTCCAGCAGCAGTGCGCCGTCTGTCACAACGCTAATTCCGACCAGAAGAAGATGGGGCCGGGCCTGAAGGCGCTGTTCAAGAAAGACAAAATGGCCAACGGCAAGAAGCCCACCGAGGTCAACGTGCGGGCCAAAATCGATCAGGGCGGCAACGGTATGCCGGCCTACAAAGATCTGCTCGACGCCCAGCAAAAAGACGACGTAATCGCTTATCTGAAGACTCTGTAAGCTAGACCGGCTGAGCCTTCGCCCCCAACACTTCCAACGCCTTTTTCACCACGGGGTCGTCCTCGAGCGTGTGCTTGGGCTGTTGGGTCTGCGTTTCCGGCAAGGGCTCGCCGTTCTCGTCGAACTCCACCTGGCCCTCGGTATCCATTACCGCGGTCTGCGGCGTAACGCCCACGTCCTGGATGGATTTGCCGTCCGGAGAATAGTACTTGCCCACCGAGAGGATGATGGCGCCGCCGTCATCCATGGTGATGGCCTTGCGCATGGCGGCGTCGCCATACGTCCGCTCGCCCACCACCTGGGCGCGCTTGTTCTCCATAAGGGCCGCCGCCACGATCTCGGCGGCATCGGCCGTGCCATGGTTGGTGAGCACCGCCACCGGCAAGCTCGTCACGGCTTTGGCCGGATCGGCATCGAAGTTCTGCCGCGGCACCTTCTGGCCCTGGAGATACGCGATGCGCCCCTTGTTCAGGAAGAGATTGGCCACCGCGATACCGTCTTCAGGCGTCCCCAACGCGCAGTTGCGCACGTCCACGATCAGCTTCTGCGCGCCATCCTTCTGGAGTTTCTCGATGGCGGCGGCGACTTCCTTAGCGTGCGCCGCCGAGAGCGCGTTGATATCGATATAACCCACCTGGCCGGCCAGCATGCGGGTATCCACGGGAGGCAGAGTCGAGACGGCCCGCGTGAGCGTGACGGTCTGCGGCTGGTCTGGCCGGCGCGCCCGCACCACGCTGAAATCGACGGTCGATCCCGGATCGCCCTGGAACAGCAGGACGGCATACGCGAGCGGCATGTCGCGCGTCGAGATGCCCTTGATGCTCTCGATCATGTCGTAGCTCGATAGGCCCGCCTTAGACGCGGGCGAATTGGGAACCGTGCCCTCCACCGTCAAGCCATAGCCGGATTTCTTGGAAAGAATCAACCCCACGTCGGCGTGCGTGACGTCCTTGTTCTTCAGGTAATCCTTGTACTGATCGGCGTTGAGGTAGCTGGCGAAAGGATCGATGGCTTCGAGCAGGCCGTTCAAGGCGCCCAGGGTGACGCTCTTCATGTCGGGGTCCTCGACGTACTCGCTCTTGATGTGAGCGACCACGTCGCTGAAGACCTCGATGTGTTTGTAGGTATCGGTCTGATCGGCGCTCTTCCCCAGAACGCTTCCGATCAGGAGCAAAACAGCGAGACACGTGGACGTGCTCACCACATAGTACTTCGTCCGGCGACTCATAGGTTGATTCGACAGCTCCTGCGGCCTTCAGCCATTATAGCCCGAGGGGGCACATCCATTGGACGCGCCGATACGCGGTTTGGTTGTAAGGGTTTCAACTCCAGCCCATGCGCTTCCGCAGGCCGGTTATGTGGGACTCGTGGTGGCGGCAGTGCCAGGCATACAGCGCCAGCGTGGCATCCAGGCGCACCTGGCCGCGCTCGGGGTGAAAAAACGTACGTTCGAAATCGGCCGCGGACATGCTTTGGAGCAGCGCCACCCAGCGGCTGTGCATGCCTTCCAGCACCACGAGCGAAGTCTCGACGGGGCCCGAATGGGCATCCGGGAGCTCCGCCCACTTTTCCTGATCGTAGGGCTTGATGGTAGGGTTTTCCTCGGTTAGCGCAAGGCGGTAGCGAATATAGCTGTGCATGTGGCTGTCGGCCAGGTGATGCACCACCTGACGGACGGTCCATCCATTCGGCCGGTAGGGCGTATCGAGCTGCGAGGCGGTCAGCCCGTCGACGGCCGCGCGCAACCGGGCAGGCGCGGCGGCTAGGATATCGATCCATTTGCGGCGCTCATCGGGGCCCACAGCGTCCGGCGGGGCGAATTTTCCGATGGGATAGCTGAGATCCATGTTGCCGATGGTAGCAGGGAATCATTGGAATTTCGATTGGTTCGAGCGACGCCCCGGGACGTGTGGCGCCAGCTTTTCCTTTTGGTCGAAACTCTAGCGTAAATTGCCGCTATTTTCCCTGCCTCCATCCAGAGGCCGGAGATGGGTTAGCAGCGGCCGGTCGTGAGTCTTCGCGCGCGCCAGCTTACAAACGCGAACGGCCCTCGAAATGTAGCGGGAAGAGAGCGGTTATGACCTCTGAGCCAGCGCAGCGGCACAGTGTCCAGGCTCTATCTGCGGCCATATAGAGCTGAAATATGAGCACAGAAGAGCGCCAGACGCGATGAAGGCACCCGGGCCGGGCTACTGGAAAGCTGCCCTAAGATCGGCGGCGATTCTATCGGCAATATGGCTTGTTCCTTCGCGAGCCGGGGCCGGAGGCCTGGTCACGACCTATGACCAAAGAGGGTTAGTCACTCTTGCATACAACGGAGTGACGCTGGTAGATGTGAACGCTCGTCCCGGAGACGCGTTCTTTGTGGCCGACTATAACTTAGGCGGTACGGCGGAATATGGCACCACCGGGTACACCGCAAGCTGGGATGGCAGCTCCCTTACCTGGTCCTGGAACTGGGGGAGCGTTAACTGCCGATACAGCACTCCTCAAGGCCAGGATTGGCTGGTGGTTACCGTCACGGTCACGAATAGCAGCACACAAACCCTGAATGGTATCGACATTTATCCTTTTGGAATCCGGTTTCCCGCCTTGCCGCGAGGCTTCGGGGCCGCGAACTATCCGCAGTTTCATAACAACCTCGACGGGCCTTCACTGATCTCCGCGGATTACGGGTCCGGTATGGTGGTACTGGCAAACGCCGATGCGCAACCGCTGTTTCTCGGCCTTACTCCCTCGGGTGCGGCGTATCATTACGGGCTTCTCATGGGAACCATCGGAAATTCGAGCGAAGGATTCCTCGCTTCCGCCACACCCGTGACCAGACCCGTGCCGCCGCTTCAATCCGCCACGTACTCGTTCTCCTTGCGGTTCGCTCCATCCGGCACCGATTACCATTCGATAGCGGGCGATGTCCTGACGACGTTTGCCCAAGCTTGGCCGCGAACTCTCCAATGGAGCGACCGCCGTCCCATCGGCGAGCTCTTCATGACCAAGCCCACCTCCTCGCCGATTCCCGGCAGCAGTCCCAATCCGCGTAATTATACGGTGGCCTCGAACATCGATATCCGAACTCCCCAAGGCCTGGCAGCTTTTCAACAGGCGGTGCTGGCATATGCCGATAATGCGATAGCCATCCTCCAGAAGATGAATGCGCAGGGCTTCATCGTTTGGGACCTGGAAGGCCAAGAGTATCCTCAACCCAATGCGAGCTACGTAGGCGATCCGAGCCTCCTGCCTGTCATGTCTCCGGAAATGGACGGCGTCGCAAATGCGTTTTTTCAGAAGTTCAGCGACGCCGGCCTGAGGTGCGGCATGACCCTCCGGCCCCAACAGCTCGATTTCACGGTTTCCCCGCCGAACCAGGATTCCGTGCCGACTCAAAACGAAGCGGCCGTACTGATTCAAAGGGCTCAATACGCCCATAACCGCTGGGGCTGTACGCTGTTTTATGTAGATTCCGATGGCGGACCGTATGACGCCACGGCACCCTCCACATTCCAACAGGTATTGCAAGCTTTGCCGAATATTCTGGTGATTCCGGAAAACATCTGGGCTAAGGATTACGCCTACACGGCTCCTCTGGCCAGCTTCACCGCTACCTACAAGCTGCTGCACACGCCGGCCGATCCGCAGGCCATGTGGCCCGGTGCCTTTACGGTGACCTACGTCGGCGATGCCCCGAATGGCGATCTTGCGAATAACCCCAATGACCGGAATCAATTCAGTGAGTTTGTGCAGGCCGTCAAACGCGGCGACATTCTCTCGTTCCGAGCCTGGTTCGACAATGAACCGCTCAATGGACAGGTGCAACAGATCTATCAGATGGCGGGAGTACTTTCCTATCCTCCACCCTCGGTGACAATTACTTCGCCATCGGTGGGGGCTACGGTATCGGGAGCTGTGACCATCTCCGCGGGGGCGAGCGGCGGCATCGGCGCTGCGAGCGTGCAATTCAAATTGGACGGTATTAACATCTCGCCGCAAATCAAGGCCGCGCCTTACTCGATTCCCTGGAATACCACCACCGCAGCGAACGGCTTGCACACCCTGACCGCCATGGTTCAAGATATGACCGGCGCCACGGCTCTTTCCGCCGCAGTCACCGTGACCGTGGACAACGCGGCTTCGGGAACGGGCGGACTGCTCAGCGGTTCGGGAACCAGCTCCGCGGCGGCCGTCAACCTGACCGCGGAAGGCGGCCTCGACTGGGTGCATTGGGGAGACGGCAGCCTCAACCGGAAAGCCGGCGTGACCGCGCAAATCGGCTCCGATAACGTGATTGGCACCGGGACCGTACTGACTTATAACAACGGTCCCCGCCCGATGAGCTGGACCGACGGCACCGCCACGCCCGCCAGCTCCAACAATATGAATGGCATCTATATAGTTGGCGCCGGGCAGGGCTTCTCCTTCACGGCTCCCGCCGATACCACGGCGCGCACGCTGGCGGCCCATGTGGGCGGCTGGAACAGCGGCGGCACCCTGACGGCGCATCTCTCGGACGGCTCGGCTCCCGATTTCGTGGACGTCACCACGGCTGCCACTGGACAATACGACCGCAACTACACACTGAGTTATCAAGCGGGATCAGCCGGGCAGACGCTGACGGTCAGTTGGGTCATGTCTTCCGGCCTCAGCTACGGCAACGTCACGCTGAATGCGGCGGCTTTGACCGGCGCGATCATCAGTGCCACCGCGGGTACGCAAAGCACCGCTGCGGGAACGGCCTTCCCCACCGCGCTCCAGGTCACCGTCATCGATGGCGGCGGAAACCCGGTAAGCGGCGCAGTGGTCACTTTCACTGCCCCAGGCGGCGATCCCACCGCCAACTTCGCAGGTTCGACGAGCGCTACCGCGACCACCAGTAGCAGCGGAGTCGCCGCCGCACCCCCACTCACTATGACCGGAACTATACCATCACTTACCGCGCCGCATCGACGGGGCAAACCTTGACCATCCAATGGGTCAATGCGACGAGTTCAGAAACGTGAGTTTAGGCGGCGCCGCCTTGCATTAAGGATATGGTGCCAAGGCGCGAATGCGCCGGCGCGACACAGGCAAAACCCCTGGCAGTTGCATCGATGCGAAACGTGAACTAAGGGGAGTTAGAGCACAGGATCGCGATCATGAGGATCGTACACCGTGCAGTTGGCCGATAGAACACGGTTCCCCGGCGCTCCCTCCGGTAAGCTTGTAACCGGAGGGGGCGCGAGATCTCGCAACTAACCCACAACGTTCCTCCATCCCCGGGCACGCTGAAGCCGCGAAGACGGGTGTGGATCTGGGTAGCGATCGGCATAGTTGTGTCGCTGGCGACCCTCCTGATTGTTGCCGCCGTGGTCATCCAGCGGGCCGCTCCAGTACTGAGAAGCCGCATCACGGAAACTCTGAGCGCGCGATTCAATGGCCGGGTTGAATTGGACAACCTGGACGTCTCTGTCTTCCACGGCCTTGAAGTTTCCGGGGCTCGCCTGCGCATCTACCCGCCGGGCGCCGTGGTGGCCGCCGGCGCCACTAGGCCGCTCATCGCCCTCGATCGCTTCTCGTTTCACACGGGCCTGCTGGGGTTTTTCCGCCAGCCGATGCATGTCGGCACGGTGCGGGTCGACGGGCTCCAGATCGAGATTCCGCCGCGCGAAATGCTGCGGCAGAATCCCGGCCCCGCGAAGCGCGCCGGAAAGATGAAGATGAAGATCGTCGTGGATGAGTTCGTCTGCGACCACTCGCGGTTGATTATCGGCACGGCCAAACCCGACAAAGACCCGAAGGATTTCGAGCTGAGGCATATCGAGTTACACAATCTCGGCCCCAACGCGCCCTGGAGGTACGATGCGTGGCTGACCAATGCCATCCCGCGCGGAGAGATCCGCGCCTCCGGCTACTTCGGGCCATGGCAGACGGACACTCCGGGCGGCTCTTCGGTCTCTGGTCATTACACATTCGATCACGCCGACCTGAACACCATCAAGGGCATCGGCGGCATGCTTTCCTCGGTGGGCGACTTCAAAGGTCAGCTCGATAGAATTGTCGTCGATGGAACCACGGAGACGCCGGACTTTTCCCTGGATACCGCCCATCACCCGCTGCCTCTGCACACCCGCTTTCACGTCATTGTGGAAGGCATCAGCGGCGATACCTACCTGCAACCCGTAGACGCCAAGCTGCAAGACTCCAGCTTCACTACCGGCGGCTCCGTGATCGACGTGAAAGGCCGCGGCCACATCATCGATTTAGATGTCGAGATTCCCCAAGGCCGGATTCAGGACTTTCTCGATCTCGCCGTAAAGACGGAGCCGGCCGTTTTGACGGGTATTATCGCCACTAAGGCCACGCTGCAAATCCGGCCGGGCAAGGAAAGGGTCGCGGACAGATTGAGCGTTCGCGGCAACTTCACGCTCCAAGGCATCCACTTCACCAATCCGAAGGTACAGGATAAGGTCGACATGATGAGCCTGCGCGCGCAAGGCAGGCCGGAGGAGGCCCGGCCGGGCGCCAGGGACATATACTCGCACATGGACGGAAGCTTCTTCTTAAGCCAAGGCGTCATCCAATTCAGCAAGCTGGTGTATGTCCTTCAGGGTGCGCGAGTGAGTCTGGACGGGGTCTATTCTCTGGATGGTCAGCAGTTCGACTTCCATGGGATTGTCCGCACAGACGTTCCTCTCTCCAAGATGGTAGACTCCCGGTGGCTGTCGTTCTTGCTCAAAGCGGTCTCTCCATTCTCCAAGGGAAAAGGCGGAGGGGCGGAGATCCCGGTGAGGATCAGCGGGACAAAATCGGAGCCGAAGTTCGGACTTGACGTGCTGCGGAGACGCTCGGAAGGGCGATAGCCGGGGGCGCATGCACCGGCTCAGGCCGCTGGCGGGATATACCGCTTCACCGCGATACTGCGCGCCTGCTGCCGCGTTTTCGCCACGTCGTAAGCGAGTTGCATTCGTAGCAGGTGATCCATATCCGGACCAAAAGCCTTTTCGATACGGAGGGCCATTTCCGCTGTCAAGGCGGCTTTGCCGCGGAGCAGGTCAGAGAGAGTGGCGCGCCGCACCTTCAGAATCTCCGCGGCCTTCGAGACGCTGAGGCCAAGCGCTTCGATAACTTCGGTCCTGATGAGATCGCCCGGATGGGGAGGGTTCTTCATAGGCATTTGTGGGGTTCCTAATGATAGTCGATCAAGTCGATGTCGCTGGCGGTATTCAGCGCTTCGTCGTATCGAAAAATCAGCCGCCAGTTCCCCGTCACGGTCAAGCTCCAGAACTCTCTCAACGGGCCTTTCAGGCGATGCAATCTCCACCCTGGAAACCGGCTAACCTGATCCAGGCCGTTGGCCGTCTCCAGTGCAAACAGGAGCTTGTGTAGCTTGTCAACCATCTCGGCCGGTACGCCTTTGGCGCTGTCACCAGCATGGATCTGCCTCAGACCCTTATGCCGGAAGCCGGTCAGCCGCATCGCACCGCTTCCCTCTTAGAGTATGTACGGTCATACCGTACGAGTCAAGTCCTGCTAGCTTCGCTCTTGCGGAACCCGCAGCAAGCGCGCTCCGAGTGCGCCCGTGTTGCACCGGTCGCCTTCAGCCGCGCCCGGGGTTTTCCGGCTCCTGCGCTTCCACCAGTTCCCAGAGGCCGCGGCCGCACATGTTCTGGCATTCGCCGAACTGCTGGCCGGCGGTGAATTGCTTGGGCAGCTTGCAGACCGTGCACCAGTAAATGCCCGTGGTGGGCACGGTGGTTCCGGGACGATGGTTCACTTTTTGGCTCCGTTGGAATTGAGGATGATCCAGTCGGCGACCTGCTCCATGCGGTCCGCCAGCACGTCGGGCGCGGGATCGGCCAGCGTTTCGGGCTTGAAGCCGTAGGTCACGCCGCAGCAGCGGATGCCGGCATTGCGTGCGGTGTGGACGTCCACCTCGCTGTCGCCGATCATGACGGTGCGGGTGCGGTCCACGCCGGCCTCGGCCATGAGCGCTTCCACGCCGATGGGGTTGGGCTTCTTGAATTCGAAGCTGTCGCCGCCATGGATGCGGAAGAAACAGCCGCCCACGCCCAGACCTTCGAGAATATGGCGGCTCACGCGCGCGGGCTTGTTGCTCAGTACGGCGAGGCGCTTACCCGCGGCATATAGCCGCTCAACCGATTCCTTCACGCCCGGGTAGAGCGTGGTGAAATCCAGATCGTGAGCGGCGTAGTGCTGCATGAAGAACTCGAGGCCGGCGCGGCACGTCTCTTCAGTGGCGTGGTCGCCCAGGGAGCGCCGGATCAGCATGGGCGCGCCGTTGCCCACGTAGGAGGCCACACGCGCGTCATCCAGCGGATCGAGTCCAAAGTGCACCAACATGGCATTGACGGAGTGAGCCAGATCGAGCCGTGAATCGATCAGCGTGCCATCCAAATCGAAAATGAGTAGGTCCATTATCAGGCCGCGCCCGCCTTCTTTTTACGCGCGCGCGCTTCACGGACCGGCGGTTTGCGGCGGCTGCGAGGCCGCCCCTTGCCCAGCCCGTACTCTACCATTTTCCTCTGTAATGTGTTCCTGTGGATTCCCAGTTGCTTGCTGGCGGCCGACTGGTTGCCTGTGTGGCGGCTCAACGCGCCGGCGATCATACTCCGTTCCAGGATCTCGATCGCGTCCGGCAGGGGCACGTCTCCTCCGAGAAGATGCTCCACCAGTCCGTCAAATTCTTTGCCCATTCTCTCCCTTTTCCGTAGCGGGCGCGTCCGGAGCCCGTTTCTCCAGCGCCCGTCCCCATGAATTCTTCACTTGGGCATACCGCTTCAGAAAACTCTCCCGCAGCTCGTGTGGCGCCACCGCCGCGATCGCCCGCGCCGCGTAAGCGACGTACGGAGCGACCCGCGAATTCACCACCGCCGCCGGCGGGTTCTCGCCTTGCGAAAAGGCCATAATACCCAATATCAATGCTACCGAGATCACCACTCCGCGCAGAATGCCGAAACCCGCGCCCAGTGCGTGATCGAACACCGAGAGTCCCGTCACCCGCAGAAACCGGCCCGCCAGGTAGCTCACCAAGCCGCCCAGCAGCAGCACTCCGAAAAAAATCAGAAAGAAGCCGGCGAAGTGCGCCACCGTGGGTGAACTGACGTAGGGTAGCAGAAATGCGCCCGCGGTTCCATAAAACCAGGTCCCGGCCGCGAGCGCCACGGTCACCGAAACCAACCCGATCGCCTCGCGAGTGAAGCCCTTGCGGAAGCTGGTAACCACGGAAGCCGCCAGCACCAGCAGCAAAACGATATCCAGCCAGTTCATAAATCCGCGCCCGTGAGTGCGCGGTAAGCCTGAAGGTACTTCTCGCTGGTGCGGGCCGCTACCTCGTCGGGCAGTGCCGGCGCGGGCGGCTGCTTGTTCCAGCGGATCGACTCCAGGTAGTCGCGCACGTACTGCTTGTCGTAGGAGTGCTGCGGCCCGCCTGGACGGTAAGTGTCGGCGGGCCAGAAGCGCGACGAATCGGGTGTTAGCACTTCGTCGGCCAGAACCAGTTGGCCCGCCACCATGCCGAATTCGAACTTCGTGTCGGCGATGATGATGCCCTTGCTCTCGGCGTAGCGCGCGCCGCGTTCGTAGATCGCCAGCGTCAGATCGCGCAGGCGCGCGGCCATCTCGCCGCCCACCAGCGCCGCCATACGCTCGAACGAAATGTTCTCATCGTGGCCCGATTGAGCTTTAGTCGAAGGCGTGAAAATCGGTTCGGGAAGCTTCGAGCTTTCCTTCAGCCCGGCCGGCAATCGGATCCCGCACACGGTGCCCGATTGGCTGTATTCCTTCCAGCCCGACCCGGAGAGGTAGCCCCGCGCCACGCACTCGATTTCGACCATCTCCGCGCGCCGCACGAGCATCGAACGGCCTTCGAGCTGATCGCGGAAATTGGGGAACGGCGCGGGGTATTCCTCCACTCGCGAAGTGAGAAAGTGTGTGGGGACGAGATCGCGCAGGAACTCGAACCAGAAGATAGAGAGCTGCGTCAATACCCTGCCCTTGGCGGGAATGCCGGTGGCCAGGATGTAATCGAAGGCGGAAATTCGGTCGGTGGCCACGATCACCAGGCGGTCGCCGGCTTCGTAAACGTCGCGAACCTTGCCGCGGGCGCGCAGTTCCAGGCCCGGCATCTCGGTCGCGAGAAGAATATTTTTGTGTGCGGAGGTCACGATGCGCTTCGGTGTTCGATCGGGGGAGTAATTTGTATCATAACCCGTCGGGCGCGTTTGTCAACAGCGCCGAACCCTGCCGGAATTCTGCCCGCGCGTCGGTATGCCTCGCGCGCTACTATGGGCCTTGGAAAATCGAAAGGGGTTGTTGGGCGGCACGATGGCGCCCCGCTATTTTTGGCTGGCGGCGGTGGCGCTCGTGTGCATCATGGCCGCGGCCCAGTTCGCTTCCGAGCGGCTCGAGGTGCAAACCGCGGATGAAGCGGAGCACCTGGTGGCCGGATACAGCATTCTGCGCGCGGGCAGGTTCAGCCTCAACGCCGAAAACCCGCCCGTAGCCAAGTCGCTGAGCGCGCTTCCGCTGCTTTGGCTTAACCCGGATTTGCCGCCGGAGCCCGCGGACAACTGGCGCGACGAAAACGCCGTCAGCATCTCCCAGCCGTTCCTGTACTGCAATCGCGTGGATGCGGATCGCCTGCTGTTCTGGGGCCGTCTGCCGATCATACTGATGACGCTGCTTTTCGGGATCGCGCTCGCAGCGTGGACCCGCTCCCGCTTCGGCGATATCGCCGCCCTGGTAGCCCTGGGTCTTTACTGCTTCGACCCGAATATCATCGCCCACAGCCGCTACGTGACCAGCGATAGCATCGCCGCATATCTGTACTTTCTGGCCGCTATCGCCTGGGGAGAATACCTGATGAGGCGTCGCTACGCTTGGCTGGCAGCCGCGGCGTTGTTCTCGGGGCTCGGCATCGGCACGAAGTTCAACCTGCTGTTGCTGCCTGCGCTGCTCCTCGGATTGTCCCTATGGTACGCGCGAAAACAGGGCCTGCGCACCGTAGTCAAGGAGTTTGCGGTTTACTGCTCGATCATCGCCGTGACGGTTTGGGCGGTTTATGGCTTCGAGATGAGAACCATCGCGTCCGACGAGCCGGTGGCCCGGTTTCTACGGCTTTCCTCCTCACAGATTCGGACCAACGCGCTCCTGCCGCCGGCCGCCATCGCGCTGCTCGACCCGGCCACCACCACCGGCGCCGGGGTGCATTGGATTGCCCAACGCGTGCCGATTCCCGCATACTCGCTTCTGAAGGGCCTCTACCGCCTGGCCAACCACTCCTACTGGGGCCACCCCGCATATCTGTTAGGGCGCGTCTCCAGCCAGGGATGGTGGTATTACTTTCCGGTCGGATTTCTGGTCAAGACGCCCACTGGCCTCATCCTGCTGGTGGTGCTGGCATCGCTGGGCTTTCGGCGGTTCGCGCCCAGCGAAGGTTACCCGCTAGGCCTTCTGCTCATCCCGCCGGCCGTATACTTCGCCGTGGCGATGACCAGTTCCATCGACATCGGGATCCGGCACATCCTGCCGGTGTATCTTTTTCTTTTCGTCTGGGCCGGAGTGGCCTTCTCCCGGTTCCGTGGCCTGTGGAGGGTGCTGGCGGGAATCGGCATTCTCCTGGTTGCGGTCGAATCGATGGCCGTCTACCCGCACTACCTCGCTTTTTTCAATACCATCAGCGGGGGCAGCCGGAATGGACCCCGCTATCTCGTGGACTCCAATATCGACTGGGGCCAGGACGTGCTCAAGTTGAAAACGTACATGGGCGCCAACGGCCTGCCTTCGATCGCTCTCGAGTACTTCGGCTCTGCCGATCTCGGATATTATCAGGTTGCGTACGAGCCGCTCGAAGTTGCCATCCGCGCTGGCAGACGATGCCGCGCGGCCATCAGCGCGACGGCGTTGGAGATGAATCCACGGTTTGCGGCGTTGCGAAAATGCCAGCCGATCGAGCGGGTGGGCTATTCGATCTACATTTACGAGCTGAACTCGCCCGAGTGCCGGGTCGAACCCTGAAACATTTCCGCCCCGGTGCGGGTTACCGGTAGAATCGGAGTATGCGCGACGCGGAGTTGCTCGATCACATCGGGAAGCTCCCCCATGCGCGCGCCACCTTCAAGCAACTGGTCCGCGAACTGGGCAGCAAGGGCGTCGATCGTGCCGGCGTGGAAACGGCGCTGGACCGGCTCGTGGCGCGCGGCGATCTGATCGAGCTGCGCTCCGGACATTTCATAGCGGTCGCGCGCAGCCGCGAATTCGCTGTGGGACGGCTCCACATGCACCGCGATGGCTACGGCTTCGTGATCCCGGACCGACCGATTGCGAGCATCGCCGGAGATATTTTCATCCCCCCCGATTCGGCTCAGAAGGCCATGCACGGCGACCGTGTGGTGGTGCGCATCGCGCGCATCGAATCCGACGGCCGAGCCAATGGCGAGATCCTCAAAGTGCTGCGGCGCGCCCACCCCACCGTGGTCGGCGAATTTCGCACGGGGCGCCGTGGGCGCTACGTGGTGCCGCACGACGACCGCATCCGGCAGTGGATCGAGATCCCCGAGGGCATGGAAATGCCCCCGCCGGGGCCGAACGTGGACCGCATCGGGGCCGCCGGGCCGCGCGTTTCAACGGTCGCCGACCTCGAGGGCATGATCGTCAACGTGGAGTTGCTCGATTACGAAGAGCAGATGGGCCGCGTCATCGAGATCCTCGGCCGGCCGGGCGATTTCGGAGTAGATGTCGAGATCGTCATCCGCAAGCACCACCTGCCGCATCGCTTTCCGCCCGAAGCCGTCGAGCAGGCCGCCGCGATTCCCCACTCGATCGATGCGCGCGAACTGGCCGGCCGCCGCGATTTTCGAACCATGCCGGTGGTGACCATCGACGGAGAAACTGCCCGCGATTTCGACGACGCCGTGTGGGTGGATCGCCTCCCCAACGGCCATTTCGCCCTGCACGTGCATATTGCCGACGTGAGCCACTACGTGCCCATGGGGACGCCCATCGACATTGAAGCACGCCTGCGCGGCACCAGTGTCTACTTCCCGGATCGCGCCGTGCCCATGCTGCCCTACGAGCTTTCGACGGACATCTGCTCGCTCAACCCGGGCGTCGACCGCCTGGCGGTTTCGGCACTGCTCGAAATCGACCGCCAGGGCGAAATCGCCGCGCAGGAGTTCACACGCAGCGCCATCCGCAGCGCCGCGCGCATGACTTACACGGACGTGCACAAGCTGCTCGAAGGGGACGCCGCTCTGCGCGAGCGTTATGCCCCGCTGGTAGAGCGCTTCGAGACGATGCGCGAGCTGGCGCTGATCCTCAACCGCAAGCGCGTGCGGCGCGGCTCCATCGATTTCGATTTGCCGGAGCCGCTCATCGAATTCGACGAGTGGGGCGCCATGACCGGCGTCACGCGCTCGCCGCGCAACATCGCGCACCGCATCATCGAGGAGTTCATGCTGGCGGCCAACGAAGCCGTGGCCTCGCACCTGGAAGCCACTGTGCCGGCTTCCATCTATCGCATCCACGAGAAGCCCGACCCCAAGCGCGTGATGGAGTTCGAAGAGGTGGCCGCGCATTTCGGCTATTCGCTGGGCATCGGCGCCATCCCGGTAAAGAAATTCGGCATGACCGACCGCCACCGCGACGGCACCAAACGGCATCGCGAGATCGTGCTGGCCGACACGGGGATGAGCATCTCTCCGCGCCACTATCAGAAGCTGGTGGCCAAAATCGAAGGTAAGCCCGAGGAGCGCATCCTAAGTTACCTGATGCTGCGCTCGCTCAAGCAGGCGCGTTACAGCACGGAGAACCTGGGGCACTTCGCGCTGGCGGCGCCCACCTACACGCATTTCACTTCCCCCATACGGCGCTATCCGGACCTGTTGGTGCATCGCCTCCTGACAGGAATCCTGCTGCCCGAGGCGGATCTCGCTTCGATGGCCGAGGAGTGCTCTCAATCCGAGCGCCGCGCGGCCGATGCCGAGCGAGAGTTGGTGGAGTGGAAGAAGGTCCAGTTCATGGTCGAGCGCGTGGGCGATGAATTCGACGCCCTCATCATCAGCACCGCGCGTTATGGCCTGTTTGTCGAGCTGGCCGATCTGTTCATCGAGGGCCTGGTACCGATCGACAGCCTGCCCGGCGACGAGTACTCATACCACGAGAACGTGCGCAAGGTAGTGGGCAAGCGCACCCGGCGCGAATTCTCGATCGGCGACCGCGTGCGCGTGATCCTCGAGCGCGTGGACGATGTAGAGCGCAAGCTCCAGTTCGCCCTCGTGGAACCGGCGGTGAAGAGGACGCGGAAGAGGCGGTGAACATCTTCCGCCGCCGAGGACAGTGCCGGGTTGCGTGCTCGCGCCTAAGCTGGATAATCGTTAATCTGTGCGCCGCAGACCACTAGCCGGACGCCTGCCGGGCGTGGGCCGTAGGCTTTGCGACAATCGACGCGGCAGGACTCAAAACCCTAACATCTACGTACAGGCCGGAACCTCTCAAAATACTGAACAGTGATTGCCGCTCGAGCTCAGACCCGGCGGCGCTTGAGCATCCCGACGCCCAGGATACCGACGCCAATCAAGACCAATGTCGATGGCTCCGGCGTCTCACCGAGCGCATCCGCTGAAGTGATCAAAGTCTGGGCGCCGCTCGGGCCCGCGACGTTCATCAGAATCGCGGCGTTCAACGAGCTTTGGCCTTGGGACGCGGTGATCATGCTCGCGGCCAGATTATAGGCCGCGATCTGCGTGGGGTCGGTGACAGTGGGATCGAGTTGGAAGACGCCGCTGGTAAGACCGTCGCCTCCATCTAGCACAACATCCCAAATAGCGAGTTGGAGCGCGGCGCCGTAGACGTTACTGTCGGAAGCGGCGTTCACCTGGGGCAAGTACGTGTTGTACAGCCAGGCGGCTTGGGGAAGGTTACTTGAGAAATCCACCACACTCGGGTCGTTCGGCGCATAAACGTCGACGTTGTAGTCAACTCCGGGATTGATATCCGTATAAAGGTCGACACAGAACACGGGATAGGTAGTCGACCCGTTGAGGGTAGCGAGGAATACGCCCGCGTACCCCGAAGCTGGTCCGTATTCGTCTATGAAGTTAACCGGATTAAGATAGCGCCCCTGGTTGTCGGCGCTCACGACCAACAGCGTGCTGGCGCTGGCACCTTGACAGACACCAAAGACGAGCAACAAAAGCGGCAAGATAGCGGTCGCTGTCTTTCGCAATAGCGATCTATTTTCCTCGGCAGCATTTTGACGCTTCATTTGCATCGGGGTTGCACCAATGCAAGTTGGGATTCTCAACGTCGATAGACCGGTTGCTCTGGGTCCAGCCCGTGAAGTCTCCCGTTTCAGAATCACCATTGACGATGAGAGACGACCGCGGGCGGCAGCCAAAGGAGACGGCAGTTCGACAAGAAACATTCTCCGGAAGACGGCTCGATGTAACATATGTCACCCTACTTGCATATCGGACCGTGGACCTGCAATTTCGAATCTTTATCCGGACATAATATTAGAGGCGAGCCTCGCGCGGAGAAGCGTGGCGCCACCACATCAAGTCCTCGCGATGCGCGGCGCGCAGCAGCATTCCACCCGAATTCCGCTATGCGGATTATGGCTTCCGCGTGGCGGCGGATTTGTGAGCCGCGCGGCCGGCGTTTAGCGCGGACCCCGGCCCCCGGGACCGCCTGGAGGCGGCGCTCCCCCAGGCGTTGGAGGCGTTTGCAGTTTCTTCCACTGCTCCGGTGTCAGCACGCCGCGGAACCCCAGCAGCATTCGCGCGTTGGCTTTCTCCAGATCCGCTCGGGCCTGCGCTACGCGGTCGATCTGCGGAAGAACTTTCGATTCGTCCGGCCGGTCCGCGTCCAGTAGCGGCTCCAGCATGGCTTCTTCCCGCTGCAGCGCCGCATTGAGGTCGATGAGCTTGAGGCGGCTCTGCTGAAATAGCGTATCGATCCGCTTCTGCTGATCGGCGCTCAGCCCCAGCAACTGGACGGTGGAGGGATTAGTCCACCATCTCCCCGGAGGAACGCCGCCAAACATTCGCTCGATCGGCGGGCGGCCCGGACGGCCGGCTGAAGGGCCTTGCCCCATCGGCCGGCGCTCCGATCCGCTGCGCATCGGCAGTGGAGGCTGTCCGCCGTCATCGCGCGGGTCGTCTCCGGGCCCCGGGTTGCCGGGGGGCTGCTGCGCGGCCAGCGTCATCACGCCGATGGCCGTCCACAGCAGGGCAACGCTTGTACGTCGTGGTCTGAAATCGAGCATAGATTTTTCACCGTTCCTCTGTTTTGTCGGACACCATCCCGCGTCCTGAAGCCTTGGCGGCCGTGGTTCGGTCCCACGCGACCAGCCGCATGAGAGGCTCCATGGAATCGGGCACAATCTGCGAGACGTCCGAATCGATCTGTTTCAGCAAAGCCGCGTCGGCGGCGGCCGAATCCTGCCCGTGCCGCTCAGGCACCGTCCCCAGCCGGCTGGTCGCCAGCACAATCGCGATGGTCGCGCACGCCGCGGATAGGCGCCAGAAAATCCGCGGGCGCGCGGGTTTCAGTTCCCACACCGCGGGCTGCTGTTCGGCGGCGGCTTCATGCACCGAGAGCCGGAACTGCGCCAGCGTTTCGTCGAACTCTTCGAGCGCGGACAGGCACGACCAGCAGGCGCGCACATGTTCCAGCGTCTCCGGGGCGCGTTCGCCCAGGGCCCATGCGGAGATTTGTTCCGGCGATAAATGGCAGCTCATGCCTCAACTCCCAGACGTTGCCGCACCGCGTGGAGGGCGCGAAAGAGGTGCGTCTTCACGGTGCCTTCCTTCATGCCCGTCGCGGCGACGATTTCGAGTAGCTCCATATCTTCCACGAAGCGGAGCAGGAACACGGTCCTCTGCCGCTCCGGCAGCGCCGCGGCGGCCGCCCACACCGCCTCGACCTTTTCTTTCTCCAACGCGCGGTGCTCGGGAGATCCACGGCCATCGGCCACGCTTGCGCCGATCCCCTCCACGGGGCTCGACGTGTCTCGCAGGCGCCGCCAAAATTGCAGCCGCCGGTTCCGCAGATGGTCGCGCACCAGGTTCACGGCGATCTGCATCAGCCACGTATTCAGGCTGCAATTTCCCCGGAAACTCGCCCGCGCCTTGTAGGCTCTGAGGAAGCAATCCTGCGCGATGGTCTCGGCTGCATCGCGGTCCCGCAGCGCCGCCAGCGCGAAACGGAAAACCCTGGGCCGGTACAGGTTCACGATGGAGGCGAAATCTTCGTCCGCCACGGCGGCTTGGCCCCCTGTTTCCGGAATCGGCTGCGATATGGCGATCGGTTCCATGCTGCACTCTAGACGATTGAGCCGGGCGACCCCGTTACGCTTTTCGGAACCGCGTGGCTCCGAAACCTTGTCCCCGGCGCACCGGTTACCATCAGCGGCTCACTCCGGCGGCGGCGGACCGCCCGGGCCACCCGGCCCTCCGGGACCCGGCCCACCCGGCCCGGGACCGCCAAATCCGGCGTTCTTGAGCACGCTGAACTTGCTCTGCTGATCGGACGTCAGAATGGCGTAGAGGGCCGCGTCGGCGGTGGCCTGCGCCAGCACCTGCTGCGCGGTCAGCGTGCCGATCTGATTCGCCGCCGTGGCGATGGCGCTCGAGTCGCCGCCGGTCACGGCCGTTTGAAGGGCCGTCCGGGCAGTATTCATGGAGGTTCTGATGCTGGCCAGCGCGGTCCGCGCAGTCGTGAATATGCTGGTCGCAGACGCCTGCTGCGCGGTGGTGAGATCGAGCAGTTGAGTGAGTTGGCTTACCTGGTTGGCGACGATCTCGGCCGTCGTCGGCGGGGACGGCGGGGTTGTGGTGGTGGTCTGCGAAAAGACGGCCGGCGCTACCAGTGCCAGCAGCGCCACCGCATGGAAAATTCCCTTCTTCATTATCTTGAGCGGCTCCTTTCGGCAACCGCGGGATCGCACCCGCGTTGATTGCCGCTCGTGTAGACGATTATCAGGCGGGTGGGGTTTACCTGGCCGCTCAGTGCAAAGATGCGCTGACTTTGGCCCGAAACTCTTCGGCCTTGCGGAGAATCTGGCCTTCGTCGAGCGTCAGGATTTTCCCGTCGCTCACCACCGGCCGGCCGTTCACCATGACGTCGCGCACGTCGTCGGCCTTGAGCGCATAGACCATCTGCGAGATGGGATCGTAGACCGGCTGCGCATTGGGACGGTCGAGCCGCACCACGATCAGGTCGGCGCGCTTGCCGCTTTCGAGCGAGCCGATCTCCTTCTCCATGCCTAGAACGCGCGCGCCGCCTATAGTGGCCATCTCGAGCGCCGTCGAAGCCGGCAGAGCCTGCGGATCGAGCCGCGTCACCTTTTGCAGCTTGGCGGCCAGGTCCATCTCTTCGAATAAGTTGAAATCGTTGTTGCTGCCCGCGGGACCATCGGGCCCCAGTCCCACGTGGATGCCCAGCGCCAGCATGCGCACCACCGGCGCCACGCCGCTCGCGAGCTTCATGTTGCTCGAAGGGCAGTGCGCCACGCCCACGCCGCGCGCCTTCAGGATCGCCATATCGGCCTCGTTCACCCAGACGCAGTGAGCCGCCACCGTGCGGCCTGAAAAAACGCCCAGCGAATCGAGCGTCTGCACCGTGGTCATGTGGCGCTGCGCCACCACATCGTCGTTTTCTTTCTTGGTTTCGGCTACGTGGATCACAAGCGGCGCACCGAACTTGTTGGCCAGGGCGCGCGCGGATTTCAGCGTCTGGTCGGAATTCGTGTACAGCGCGTGCGGCGCCACCGCCGCCACCACCAGCGGATCGCCGCGGAAGCGCTCGAGATACCGCTCGGTGAAGCGCAGGGAATCGGCGGGCGTCCTGGCATCCGCCACCGGGAAGCCGATGATGGTCTCGCCCAGCACGCCGCGCATCCCGGCTTCCTTGGCCACCTCCGCCACCACATCCTCGAAGTAGTACATGTCGGTGAAGGTGGTGGTGCCGCCCAGCAGCATTTCGAGGCAGCCCAGGCGCGTGCCCCAGCGGACAAAATCGGGCGAGACGTTCCTGGCCTCCGCCGGGAAGATGTACTTATTGAGCCAGTCCTGCAGATTCTTGTCGTCGGCGATGCCGCGGAACAGCGACATGGCGGCGTGCGTGTGCGTATCGATCAAGCCCGGCGCCAGAATAGCATCCGGGCGGTCGAGCCGCTGCTTAGCCTGAAAGCGCGCGTCGATCTGGGCGCGCGTCCCCACCCCCACGATGCGCTCGCCGCGCAGGGCCACGGCGCCATCGGCGATCACGCGCTGGCGCGCATCCTCGGTAATGACATAGCGCGCGCTCCAGATCCAGTCCGCGGATTCGGCGAAGAGAGAGGAGGCGAGGAGGAAGAGGCTACAGATACGAAACATCGAAGGGCTTCGGAAAGATATCTTTCAAATAACAGGTTTCAGTTCGGCCGCGCAGGTTCGAGAGCACGATCTCGATATCCCCGCAGAATTCCCACAGAATCTGGCGGCACGCGCCGCAGGGAGGCGTGAGGGTTTCGGTATCGGCCGCGATGGCCACGCGCCGGAAGCCGCGCACGCCCTCGGAAATGGCCTTGAGCACGGCCACCCGCTCGGCGCACACGGTCAGGCCGTAGGTTGCGTTTTCCACGTTGCAGCCGGTGTGGATGCGGCCCTCGGCGTCTTCAAGCGCCGCGCCGACTTTGAATTTCGAATACGGCGCAAAGGCGTTTTCGCGCGCTTGAAGCGCTGCCGAGACCAGCGCATCGGTCATAGCGAACCCTCGGCCAGCGCGGGCAGGAGCGCCTTGAGATAGCGCACCAGCGTGTCGCGCACCATGACGCCGGCTTCGAGCACTTCGCGATGATCGATCTTCTGCGGCAGGATGCCGGCCGCCATGTTCGTTACGCAGGAAATCCCGAGCACCCGCATCCCCATGTGATGGGCCGCAATGGCCTCGAGCGCCGTGGACATCCCCACCACGCCGGCCCCTATGGCCCGCAGATAGCGGATCTCGGCGGGCGTCTCGTAAGACGGTCCCAACATGGCCGCGTAGACCGCCTCGGAGATGGGGAGCGCCAGTTCCCCGGCCACCCGGTGGGCGATCGCTCGGAACTCGATCGAGTAGAGATCCGACATATCCGGAAAGCGCGGCCCCAGGGCGTCGTCGTTCGGCCCCACCAACGGATTGCACCCTTGCAGGTTGATGTGATCCGAGATCAGCACCAGCCCGCCGCGCTCGAGCGAACGGTCGATGCCCCCGGCGGCATTGGTGAACACCATGGCGCGGGCGCCCAGCGCGTGCAACACCCGCACGCCATAGGTCACCTGCGCGGGCGAATAGCCTTCGTAGAGATGCGCGCGCCCGGCCATCACCGCCACGTTCAGGCCGCCAAGCCGGCCCACCACCAGCTTGCCCGCGTGGCCCACGGCCGTGGAGCGCGGCCAGCCGGGAATCTCGGCGTAGGGGATATCGGTGCGCCCGGCCAGCTCGTCCGCGAAAGCGCCCAATCCGCTGCCCAGCACCACACCGACGCGTGGGGCATGCTTTAGCTTGCCCGAAAGCCGCGCGAAGCGCGCTTCAATAGCCTTTCTGGCCTCTTCGATCACAGCAGCATTCCCGCGATGCAGGCCGACATGAAGTTGGCCATCGACCCGGCTGCCACAGCGCGCAATCCCAGCCGCGCCAGGTCCGACTTACGGCCGGGCGCCAACGCGCCGATGCCGCCGATCTGAATGGCAATCGAGCTGAAATTCGCGAACCCGCACAGCGCGTAGGTGGCGATCACGAACGAACGCGGATTGAGCGCCGCCTTCATGGGACCGAGCTGCGTATAAGCCACGAATTCGTTGGTCACCAGGCGCGTGCCCAGCAGGTTGCCGATGGCCGGTGCGTCGTGCCAGGGAACGCCCATCACCCAGGCCAAGGGCGCGAACACGATCCCGAAGACTTCCTGGAGCGAGGCCGGAATCCAGTGCAGCCGCACCACCCCGTGCAGCGCCGCCATGATCCCGTTGCACATGGCGATCAGCGCCAGGAAGGCGATCAGCATCCCGCCCACGTTGAGCGCCAGGTGCAGCCCATCGCCTGCCCCCTGCGCCGCCGCGTCGATCACGTTGACGGCGGTCTTCTCGATCTTCACATCCACGCGCCCGGCGGTGGCCGGCTTGCCCGTCTCCGGGATGAAGATCTTGGCCAGCATGATGGTGGCCGGCGCTGTCATGATCACCGCCGTCAGCAGGTGCGTGATATCCACCTTGGCGATCAGGACGTAGGCCGCCATCACCGAGCCGGAGACGTGCGCCATGCCGCTGGTCATGACCGTGAACAGCTCGGATTCGGTCAGCCCGGCGAGGAACGGCTTGATCGTGAGAGGCGCTTCCGTCTGGCCCATGAAAATGCTGGCGGCCACGTTGAGCGATTCGGCGCCGCTCACCCCCATGACCTTCTGCATCCCCACGGCCATGGCCTTCACGACCCACTGCATGATGCCCAGGTAATAGAGAATCGAGAAGAAAGAGGCAATGAAAATGATGATGGGCAGAACCTGGAAAGCGAAGACCACGCCGAAATGCGAGTCGGTGTTGGCGCCCAGAATGTCGCCGAAGACAAACCGGCTGCCCGCCGTAGCGTAGCCCAGCATGGCGGTCACGCCCGCGCCGATAGCCTGGAATACCCTTCCGAAACCGGTCTTGAGCACCAGAAACGCAAAGGCCAGTTGCAGGCCCACGCCCCACGCCAGAATGCGCAACTTGATATCGCGCTTATGCGCGGAAAACAACCAGGCGATTGCCAGGATAACGACCAGCCCCAGCAATCCGGTGAACCGGCCCATCAGCCGACGACTTCCAGGATAAGCTCGCGCTCCTCGGGTTTCTGGCCGGAGATGCGGAAGGCATCTTCCACCATCTCCGCGGCCTCGTCTACGCGGTCTTCCTTGGTGTGGTAGAGGCGGCAAAGTACCGAGCCGGCGTCCACTTTCTCCCCAATCTTGACTTCGAGAATGATGCCCACCGCGGGATCGATGGCGTCTTCCTTCTTATCGCGGCCCGCCCCGATCATGTTCGAGGCCGTGCCGATATCCTGGGCATCGATGGAAGTGATATAGCCGCCGCGCGGGGAAGTAATTTCGCGCATGCCGGTGGCGTTGGGCAGGAGTTCGAATTTATCGAGCGCCTGCGGGTTGCCGTTCTGTGCCGCGACAGCCTGCTTGAACTTCTTGTACCCCGAGCCATCCAGCATTCTGTGCTCGGCCGTGCGGCGCGCTTCATCGAGTGTAGGTTCCTTCTTGCCGAGGAAGATCATGCGCGCGGCCAGCTCGATCGAAAGCTTGGTGAGATCGGCGGGACCGGCGTTCTGCAGGGTCTGCGAGGCTTCCATCACTTCGAGCGCGTTGCCCACGGCATAGCCTAGGGGCTGGTTCATGTCGGTGATGAGCGCCTGCACGCGCTTGTCCATGCGGCGGCCGATCCCCACCATCATCTGCGCCAGGCGGCGCGCGTCCACCTGCCTCTTCATGAAGGCGCCGCTGCCCACTTTCACATCCAGCACCAGCGCGTCCACGCC
>CAYRWE010000044.1:0-26094 GCA_964427655.1 uncultured Solibacteraceae bacterium
ATCGACCGGCTGGGGCCGCGGACTTTCATGACCATGGCCGGCTTCCTGTGCGGCGCCGGCTGGGCCGGGCTGGGACAGGTTCACAATCTGCCCGCGTTTTACGGGCTGTATGCCGTGGCGGGACTCGGCAACGGATTCGTCTATTGTTGTTCCACGGCCCTGGGCCTGAAGTGGTTCCCGGACCGGCGCGGCGTCGCTTCGGGATTGATCGCGGCGGGCTATGGCTCGGGCGCGGCCTTCTTCAATCCGGTCTTCGCGTGGCTGATTGCCTCGCTAGGCTACCGTGCCACGTTCGCCGTCTCGGGCGCGGTGCTGGGGCTTCTGGTTCTCATCGCGGGGCAATTCCTGAAGTATCCGCCCATGGGTTTCGTGCAGCCTCCGCTGGCCGCTGCCCAACCCAAGATCCGCAGACAGAGCGAGCAGTTCAATTCCCTCGAGATGCTGCGCACGCCGCAGTTCTACCTGCTCTACGCCATGATGCTGATGATCGGCATCGGCGGCCTGATGGCCACCGCGCAGGTCGCGCCCGTGGCCCGCAATTTCAAGGTGGGCGCCGCGGCGCTGGCCATCGCGCTCTCGCTGAACCCGCTCGGCAACGGCGCCAGCCGCTTCCTGTGGGGCTGGGTTTCGGATTCACTGGGGCGCGAGCGAACCATGGCCACGGCGTTCTTCCTCCAGGCGATCGCTCTGGCCAGCGTGGTGACGCTCGGTCGCCGCGGCAATGTCTGGTTCGTGGTCACGATGGCTCTGGTTTTCCTCACCTGGGGCGAGCTGTATGTGCTCTTCCCGGCGGTGCTGGCGGACCTGTTCGGGGCGCGCCACGCCGCGTCGAATTATAGTTTCCTTTACAGCACGAAAGGACTCGCCTCCATTCTGGCTGGCGGGCTGGCCGCCACGCTGTTCGAAAGAACCGGCACGTGGGATTACGGGTTCTACATCAGCGCCGTGCTGGCGCTGTGCGCGGGATTTGGAGCGCTGGCACTGCTACGTACGCCGCTCCCCAGGAAGCGCTCTCCGTCCGCCCCGGAAACGGTGCTGGCCGGCCGCGGCGCGCTGCCCGGGCCGCGGACTCCCTGACCGACTTTTCGGCTGGAAGCGGATTGCAGTATCCTAACTGGGATGCCCCGAGGTTTTCGCCTCCTGCTCCGGCTGGCCGCCCGAACATTCTTTCGCATCCGCGTCGTGGGTCGGGAGAATCTGCCTTCACGCGGGCCGGCTCTGCTGGTGGCCAATCACATGGCGCATCTGGACGGATTTCTGATCGGCATTCCGGCGCGGCGCTCCATCGGCTTTCTGGCATGGCGGCCCTATTACGAGCAGAGGGCTTCGCGCTGGCTGTTTCGCCTGGGCCGCGCCATTCCGGCCGGCGGCGGGCCGCGCGAAATGGCGGATACCATCCGCGCCGTGCGCCGGCACCTGGCCGAGGGGCACCTGGTCGCGATCTGCGCCGAGGGCGCCATCAGCCGCACCTCGAACCTGCTGCCTTTTAAGCGCGGTTTCGACGAGATCCTGAAGGGCCTCGATGTGCCCGTCATCCCCGTGCATCTCGATCCCTTGCGGGGCAGCGTCTTCAGCTTCCAGGGCGGCCGCTTCCACTGGAAGTGGCCGCGGCAATTCCCTTACCCGGTGACCGTTTCCTTCGGCGCACCGATGCCCGCCTCTTCCTCCGCCCACCAGGCGCGGCTGGCCATTCAGGAACTCTCGACCGAAGCGGCGGCCATGCGCAAGACTCCCGGTGACCGCCTCGACCTGCGCGTGATCCGCAGCGCGCGCCGCAACTGGAGCCGCCTGGCTCTGGCCGATTCTACCGGCCGCGAACTCACCTATGGACGCGTGCTGGCGGCCGGCGTTATGGTTTCCGGCTGGATGCGGCGAACCTGTCCGGGTCACGACGCCATCGGCGTGATGCTGCCGGCTTCGGTGGGCGGCGCGCTGGTGAACGTGGGCGCCACGCTGGCCGGCGTCATGCCGGTGAATCTGAATTTCACCGCCGGCCGCGAGGCCATCTTGAGCGCCATCGCGCAGTGCGGCATCCGCACCGTGGTCACCTCCCGCCAATTTCTGGCCAAGGCCAAAATCGAGACCATGGATGGCATGGTTTTCCTCGAAGACGTCCTGGCCGGCATCGGCACATGGGAAAAGCTGCGCGCGCTGGCAGCCGCGCGCTTCGTCCCGGCCCGCCGGTTGAGCCATAACCGGGGCACGCCGGATTCGCTCGCCACCGTCATCTTCTCGAGCGGCACTACCGGCACTCCCAAGGGCGCGATGCTCTCGCACTACAACGTGCTCGCCAACATCGACGCCATGGCGCAGCACTTCTGGATCGGCCCGGCCGACCGCATCATGGGCATCCTGCCGTTCTTCCACTCGTTCGGCTTCACCACTCTCATCTGGTTTCCGCTGGTGACGGCTTGCGGCGCGGCCTACCATCCCAATCCCACGGAGGCCAAGTCCGTGGGCGAGATGGTAGCCAAGTACCGCGCCGCCCTGCTGATCGCCACTCCGACCTTCTGCTCGTCCTACATTCGCAAGTGCACGCGGGAAGATTTCGCCAGCTTGCGCCTGGTGATTACCGGTGCCGAGAAGCTCCGCGAGGCCGTAGTCGCCGCCTTCCGCGAGAAATTCGGCCTGGAACTATACGAAGGCTATGGCTGCACCGAGATGGCGCCTGTGGCGGCCGTGAATCCTACCAGCATCTACGCTGGCTCCGAGGATCTCGCCGGCAACAAGCCGGGAACTATCGGCCATCCTCTGCCCGGAATGGCGGCCCGCATAGTCGACCCGGTCACCTTCGATCCGCTGCCGCCCAACCAGGAAGGCCTGCTGCTGCTGAAGGGATCCAACCGGATGGTCGGCTACCTGGGCCATCCGGAGCGCACTGCGGAGGTCTTCCGCGACGGCTGGTACATCACCGGCGACATCGCCGCCATTGACGACGAAGGCTTCATCCGCATCACCGACCGCCTGTCCCGTTTCAGCAAGATCGCGGGTGAGATGGTGCCGCACGTGCGCATCGAGGAGGCCATCGGCGAGGTGATCGGCGAAGCCCCCTGCGTGGTCACCGCGGTGGGCGATGAGCGTCGCGGCGAGCGCCTGGTGGCCTTGTACGTGGCGCCCGAGATTTCCCCGGGCGAGCTGTGGCGCAGGCTTTCGGAAACCAGTCTACCCCGCCTCTGGATTCCCAAGCGCGAAAACCTCTATCCGGTGGAGAGCCTGCCTTCGCTGGGCACGGGCAAGCTGGATTTGTACGGCGTCAAGCTCCGCGCCCAGGAATTAGCCGTAGCCGTGTAGTGCCGGGGGTGCAACATGGACGACGCCGAACTGCGCTCGCGGTTCGATGAGATCGAACGGCGCATGGCCGGCCTCACCGAACGGATCTGGCGGTTGGAGACGAACCGCCCGCGTCCTGTAGAACGCGCCGAGACGGGACCCGGGCGCGCTGCCGCACCCGTCCCGCCTTCGCTGGAGCCGCTCGCGCCGATGCCTCCTCAGCCCACCGAAGTGCCGCTCCCCGTGCGGGCGCCGGCGTTTGCGGAAACCGCTCCCGCTGCTCCGCCCCAGCGTTCCAGCGAAGAGTGGGAGGCCCTGCTGGGCGGGAATTGGCTCAACAAGCTGGGCGTGTTCCTCCTGGTGATCGGCATCGCTTTGGCGCTGGGCTATTCGTTCACCCGCGTGGGTCCGTGGGGCCGTGTGTCGATCGCCCTGGCGGCGAGTGTCGCGATGCTGGCCGGCGGCGTCGTGCTGGACGAGCGCGAGCGCTACCGCATCTTCGCCCGCGGATTGCTGGGCGGCGGATGGGCGGCCCTGTACTTCACCGTCTACGCCATGCAGGCCGTGGAGGCGGCCAAGGTCATAGATTCTCCGTTGCTCGGCGGAATTCTGTTGCTGGCGGTTGCGCTGGGCATGATCGCGCATTCGCTGCGCTATCGTTCGCAAACCGTCACCGGCCTGGCGTACCTGATCGCCTTCGCGACGCTCGCCATCACCGAAGTGACGGCGCTCTCGGTCATCGCGCTGGTCCCCCTGGCGGCGTCGCTGCTGTTCGTGGCTCGGCGCTTCGAGTGGTCGCAGATGGCGCTCGTGGGAGCTGTGGCCACCTGGGCCACCTGCGCCTCGCGCGGCGACACTGGCGCGCCCCTGTGGGAAGCGCAGGCCATCTTTGCGGTGTACTGGCTGCTCTTCGAAGGCTTCGATATCCTGCTGCCCCAATCGGCGCTGGTCCCGCTGAACGCGCTGGGCTTCCTGGCGCTGTCGATCGTGAAATGGCACCACGCCGCTCCGGGCGCAGAATGGCAGCTCCTGGCGGCCTCCGCCGCGGCTTACGCGGCCAGCGCATGGCTGCGTGGATCGAGGCATCCCGAGGTCAAGGCTCTGGCGGGTGGCTGGGAAATTCCCGCCGCCCTGACGGCTGCGCTATGGGCCGCGGCCCTGTTCGGCCCTCTGGAGCATCAGCAGCTTCTGATTGCGCTGGCCCTGGAAGCCGAGATTTTCTTCCTGGCCGGCTTATGGCTGCGGCGCCCGTTTCTGCGCTACCTCGCGGCTCCGCTGTTCGCGCTCGAAGCGCTGCACCTGTGGCTGATCGAGGCGCCGGATCTGCCGAAAGAGCGGTGGATTGCGGCTGCCGCCGTGAGCGCGGTGCTCTTCTACGCCAACCGCGCGCTCCGTTCCGCCGACATCTTCTATGGCTACGCGGCCGCCGCCATGGTGGCAATGATGGCCGGGTCGGAGGCGGGCGGCTCGTATCGCGGCGCGGCCTGGCTGGCGGTGGCCTGCGTCCCATTCCTGCTGGGTTGGTGGCGGAGGCTGCCGGATTTCCGCTATCAAGGCTACGCGCTGGCCGCGTTGGGCGCGCTGGCCACGGCCCTCACATCGCCGCACCAATGGACCACCCTCACGTTTGCTGCGGCGCTCGGTTATGGACTGTTCGCGTGCACGCTCTCCGAAGACGGCTGTATGACCGACACCGAGCGCGGGGCCGTGCGGCAGGCGGCCTCCTTCTGCGGCACGGCCTTCGCATCGGCGGCTCTGTGGCGTGCGCTGCCCGAGAGCGCTCTGGCGCCGGCCTGGGCCTGGTTCGCGCTAGCGCTGGTCTTTGCCGGCCGCGATGCCCGGTTATCCGCCTTGCGCTGGCAGGGCGCCCTGCTTGCCGGCTTGTCGTTCCTCTGCTGCTGGGGAGTCAACCTGGCTGTCCCGCTCGAGCCCGTGGCCGCCGGCGCACTCGCCATCGTCGCATACTATGGCGCGCAACTTCTCAGCCCTCGCGCCGGCCGCGCGCGGCTCTACTATTCGCTGTTGGGCAGTTCGCTGGCGGCGATCCTGCTGGCCTATCGGGTCTCCGGGAGCCTGCTCACGGTGGCCTGGGGCGGCGAGGGCCTGGTGTTGCTCATTTCCGGCTTTCCTCTGCGCGACCGCGTGTTGCGCCTATCCGGCCTGGCGCTGCTAATGGCCTGCATCCTGAAGCTATTCCTATGGGATCTGCGCCATCTCGACACACTGCCGCGGATCTTCTCCTTCATCGTTCTGGGCTTGATCCTGGTAGGGGTGTCCTGGATCTACACCCGCTTCCGCGAGCGCGTGCAGCGATATCTGTGAGGCGCGGAGCGCATTTGACGCGCGGAGCGCATTCCGTGCCGAAAATCCGCATCTCCCTCAGGTCCCGGAGGCGCAGCCGCACGAACCCCCGCTTCCTCGGCGAACTCAGGTGTTGACTGTCCTTCCTCACCCTCTCTGCAAGGAACGTCCGAAACCCACGCTCACTCCGCGAAACTCCGCGCCCCCGCGACTCCGCGTTGCGCTGAATTGAATTCCGCCCCTTGCCTCGAACCCCTCTACCCCAGCCCCGGAATCCCACCCATCGTCCGCGCCAACCTCACCGCGCGCAGGATGGCCTCCGCCACCGCCTCGGCCGCGGCCACGCCGAGCACGTTGATATCCGCCTGCCGGTCTCCATGCGACAGCGTGAAGACCGTGTCGCCATCCACGGTCGTGTTCACCGGGTAGATCGTGCGCGCCATGCCCAGGCCGGCGAATTGCGCCAGCTTGGTGGCTTGCAGCTTGGTCAGAAGCGCATTGGTGGCGACTACCGCGAGCGTGGTATTGCCGCCGCCGGCGCTGCCCGGCGTACCCCGCTTCATCTGCTCCACCGTATCGGCGAATTCGCGGCTGTCCGGCGTTTTGCGCGCACCCGCGACAATCTTGCCTGTGCGCGGATCGCGCACATCGCCCATGGCGTTTACGGCCACCAGGGCCGCGACCACGACGCCGTCCGGCAGCGTCACCGTGTATGAGCCGATGCCCGATTTCATGGCCTGCTTCAGCCCGAAAATCTTGCCCACCGTAGCGCCCGTGCCGGCTCCCACACAGCCCTCCTTGACGGTCTCGGCGGTGGCTGACGCGGCCGCCGCTTCGCCCATCGCCAGGTTGGGACGTGCGGATCCGTTCCCCACCCCCAAATCGAAGAGAATCGCGGCCGGCACGATGGGGATGTGCGCGCCGCCGAAAGCGAAGCCCACACCGCGCTGCGCCAGGTAGCGGCGTACGCCCGAGGCCGCCTCCAGGCCGAAGGCGCTCCCTCCGGCCAGCACGATGGCGTGCACGCGGTCCGTCACGTGAAGCGGATCGAGCGTCGAGATCTCCTGCGTGCCGCTGGCCGAACCGCGAATATCCACGCCCGCCACGGCGCCCGCCTCGCACAAAATAGCCGTACAGCCCGTAATTGCGTCGTAGTCTGAAATATGCCCGACGCGGATTCCGGGGACGTCCGTAAGTCCTTTCATAGCGCGGTTTATGTCTGTATGGTAGCATCGGATTTGCGGGGATAGACGCTCTTGCTCGATCTGCTGAAGGGGCCCGTACTGGTGGTGCAGGAGTTCTTCCTCCTCGCTGGGCGCGCCGTCCGCAACGTCTTTCGCAGCCCGCATTATCAAACCGATATCGTGCTCCAGATGGACGATATCGGCGTCGGCAGCCTTCCCCTTGTGGCCATGATCGGTTTCTTTAGCGGAGCTGTCATGGCGATCCAGATGTCGCGCGCGCTGCGCCAGTATGGCCAGATCGGCAGAACCGGCATGGTGGTGGCCATCACGCTGGTGCGCGAGCTGGGACCCGACCTCACGGCGCTCATGGTAGCGGGGCGGAATTCCTCCGGCATGGCCAGCGAGCTCGGCTCCATGAAGGTGACCGAACAGATCGACGCCATGCGGGCCCTCGGCACCGACCCCATTCAAAAATTGGTTACGCCGCGGCTGATCGCCACCTGCGCAATGCTGCCGGCACTCACGGTCATCGCGGATTTCGTGGGCATCTTCGCCGGATGGGTGGTCTCTTACACGCTGTTGGGAATCCCTTCCCGCCAGTACTGGAATTCGGCCTGGCGCGCGCTGGCGTGGAACGATGTGGCCCAGGGGCTCATCAAGCCCTTCGTATTCGCCTTCGTGATTTCGCTGGTGGGCTGCTTCTACGGCCTGCGCACCACGGGCGGGACGCAGGGCGTGGGCCGCGCCACCACGCAGGCCATGGTGGCCGCCTCGGTGCTGATCTTCATCCTGACGTACTTCATCGCGCAGGTCTTCGTGTTCCAGGGGTCGTCCTGATGGCGAGTCCCTCGGTTCTCCGCTTCGAGCACGTCACGGTGGCGTTCGATGACGTCCCGGCGCTCGTGGATCTCTCCTTCGAGGCTTTCGAGGGAGAATCGCGGGTGATCATGGGTGCCGCGGGGAGCGGCAAGACCGTGTTGCTCAAGACCGCTCTGGGTCTGGTCAAGCCCACCTCCGGCAAAATCTACGCCTTCGACCAGGATCTCACCGCCATGCCCGAGCGGGCCCTGTTCGACATCCGCAGCAAGATCGGTATGCTGTTCCAGGAGAGCGCCCTGTTCGACTCGCTGACCATCGAGGAGAATGTGGCCTACCCGCTCCTCAACCAAAGGTCCATCCACTGCCCGCCGGACCAGGTCCGTCCGCGGGTCGAGGAAGCGCTCGAATTCGTGGAGCTGGGCGGCACGCTCGAGAAGTTTCCGAGCGAGCTCTCGGGCGGCATGCGGCGGCGCGCGGCCATCGCCCGCGCGGTGGTGACCGGCCCTCCCCTGGTGCTTTACGATTCGCCCACCGCGGGGCTCGACCCCATCACCGCCCACACCATCATTTCGCTAGTGGTCAAAGAGCGCGATGTAAGCCGGGTCACGTCTCTGATGGTCACAAATCGGTATCAGGACGGTAACCTGCTCGCGAATTTCCGCTACAATCCGGAGCGGAAGAGCATCCAGCCCGCGCATAATGGGACCAGAGCCGACCTCCGGACGGTGTTCATGGTGCTGCACGAGGGGCGGCTGGTTTTCGAAGGCAATCAGGACCGGTTGGAGGCCGAAACGGACCCCTACATCGTCAAGTTCGTGAAGCGGCGGGAATAAACACCAATGACGGATCGCAGCAAGCTACGGTGGTCGCAGTTGAAGATCGGGGTGGTGGCCCTCACGGCCATGATCATCGCGGGTGTGCTGATCTTCCTGCTCACCAGCACCAAGGGGATTCTGCACCATAACGCGCTGCTGCGCACTTACATGGACGACGCTTCGGGCATCGCGGATGGCTCGCCGGTGCGGTTGAACGGTCTGACCATCGGTTATCTGGAAAGCCTGCGGCTGACCAATTCGCGCGACCGCACCCGCACCGTGGAGTTCGACATGCGCGTCGACCCCAAATATCTGAAAGATATTCCCGTCGATTCGGTGGCGGGCATCAGCGCGGCCAACCTGCTGGGCGATAAATTCATCAACATCACCAAGGGCCGCAGCCTGCAACACGTGGACGAGGGAGCCGAGTTGGCCGCCATCCAGGTGCAGGATATCCCCGAACTGATGGCGCAGAGCGCCAACCTGCTGCAAACCTTGCAGACCATCGTGACCCGGCTGGACAACCTGCTGGCGGGCGTGGAAGCCGGAAAAGGCAACATCGGCAAACTGCTCAAGGACGAGGAGCTGTATAACCGCCTGAACGGCGTCGCTTTCGAAGGGCAGAAGTTGCTCTCGGACGTGCGCACCGGCAACGGCACCATCAGCAAGCTGATCTACGACGACGCGCTGTACCAGGAGGTGCGCGCGCCCCTGAAGCGCATCGATGCCATGCTGGCCGATATGCAAGCCGGCCAGGGGACCGCCGGCAAGCTGCTCAAAGATCCCGCGCTCTACGACGATGCCCGCCAGACCATGGCGGAGATTCACTCGCTGGTGGCCGATCTGAACGCGGGGAAGGGAACCGCCGGCAAGCTGCTCAAGGACGACGAGCTGCACCGTCGCCTCAACGAGCTGGTGGCCAAGCTCAACACCACGGTCGATAAGATCCAGGCCGGCCAGGGCACCATCGGACAGTTGGTGGTGAACCCGCAGCTTTACGATTCGCTGAATAGCGCCACGCGCGAGCTCCAGCAGCTCACCCACGATATGCGCGCCAATCCCAAGAAGTTCCTCACGCTCAAACTGGTTCTGTTTTGATCTCCCTGAAACAACTGGCCGTCAACGCCGACGATTTCGGGTTTACGCCGGACGTGAACCAGGGGATTGTCGAGGCTCACCGCCATGGCATCGTCACCGCCACTACCCTGATGGCCAACGGCGCGGCTTTCGACGATGCCGTGCGCCTCGCCGCCGAAACCCCCACGCTGGATATCGGCTGCCACCTGGTGCTGGTCTCGGGGCATTCGCTGGTGACCGGCCGGCCGCTGCCGGAGAGCGTGCCGCAATTGCTGGCCGCCATGGCCCGCCGCGAGATCCACGTCTACGATGAATTGAGCGCCCAGATGACGCGCATCCTGGCGGCGGGCATCCAGCCCACGCATATCGACACGCACAAGCACACGCACCTCTATCCACCGGTGCTGGACGCGGTGGCCCGCCTGGCGGAAGAGCACGACATCCGGTGGGTTCGGCGGCCGTTCGATTTCCCGCTGAACGCTCTGCGCGCGACCGTGCCGGCCTTAAAGCGCGCTATCAGCGGCGCCCTCGGTCTGCTGCGGCGCCGCTTCCACGCGGTGCTGGCGAAACATGGCTGTGCGTCCACTGATCACTTCGCGGGATTCCAGATCACGGGAGTACTGCGCACGGCCGAGCTGGTCGAACTGTTGGGGATGCTGCCGGAAGGCACGACGGAACTGATGTGCCATCCGGGCCGCTGCGGGGATGCCTTGCGGCAAGCGCGAACGCGCCTGAAGGAGAGCCGCGAACGTGAGCTTGAAGCGCTCTGCGCCGCGGAAGTCCGGGAGGCGCTGGCACGCCACGCAATCGAGCTGGTGAACTACCGGGACATGGGCCATTGACGATCGGCTGGCGCCACGCGCCTTACGGTCGCGGAGGAGGGCGCCCCCGCGACCGTGAACGCCAACCTCCAGCGCTACTTGGTCTTCTTCGGCGCGGGAGTCTCTTCCTTCTTGGGGGTCTTGCAGGGCTTGCAGGCCATTCGATTCCTCCTGGCGGCCAATGTAACATGCCCCGGGGCCGCAGCCAAAGAAAAATTTCGACATTGGAACCCGTTTATGCGTCCATCACCGAAAGCGCACCATGGCCAAGCCCACATGGGAGAATCAGGAGACCAGGCTTTGGGAATCAACGTCTGGCTTCCAGGGCTACAGCGTGGTGGAATCTCCCTGCATCTTCGACCAGGCGGAACATCGGATCTTCGCAATCTCCAAAGGCGCAGGATCGGATTTCTCTAAAATCATGGTCTGCAAGAGCCTTTCGTAGCGAGAGGTCATCCCACATCCACAGGTGCCGGGACGTTTTGAGGAGCTTATAAGCGAATCCAATCGGACCTTTATCCCGCTGCTTTTCGCCCAGGTGTGTTTCACCAAGAAAGAAGGTATTTGCCAGCGCGTCGCCAGCTTCCAACCGTCGGGCGTACTCTTTAGCGGCCCACTCGAGATCGGGAACGACCAGTCGAAAAACGCCCCCCACGGTCAGAATGCGCTTCGTATTCTCCAAGGCTTTGTGGAAATCTTCCAGCGCAAGATGTTCTAAGACATGGCTGGCATACACGCCTTTGCAACTCTCCTCGTCTAAGGGGAGTCCCTTTACAATGTCGCCGATCCGCACGTTCGGTGGAAAACGCTGGGCGTTCTTCGTGTACATCCGGCCTATAAGCGGCGTCCGTTGCCATCTTAAAGTCACAGAAGCGTCAAAATTCCACCACTCTTGTGGAGCCGAAAACCCACAGCCATACTGAACGTATATTGTGTCCCTCATGACCTCATCGCCTGGTGTCATTAGCGAAGCGAAGTCGCCAAGCTAACCAGGCTGGCAGACACAATTGGCGGCAGATGAGATCGCCGTGGAGTCTCAAAAGTCAACTGCGGGAACCCTGTCTCGCTCGGAAAAAACCTACCCGGTGTGTACCTGAGAAAGCCGATTACGTTTCTCCGCTGTCTGTGTCCGGACTTCATCGCTATTCAAGGTACTGCAAAGCGATTTAAGGGCCATGCGGGCAGTCGGGTCTATGCCTGTATGATGATCTGTTCACCCGCGTACATAAGTCTTCCGACTCCTGGCGGTCCATTTTGGCTGTCATCCGCCGATGTGGGCCACAAGGTTAAGCAGTATTGGGCCTTCTGCCGATGACATCACCCCCCAGCATCGGCGAATACGATTCGGTAAGGTCGCTCTTCAAGATCCATGTCCTCGACCGACTCGGTTCAAGACCGCTCTCAGTCAGGCCAGGACGAACTCTTGAACGGACAAATTTCCTACGAATCTGCACAATTTCTTAATCGAGAGGCGACTCCATCAGCATGAAACGACGCCATTTCTACGAGACTGGCGGGTCCTTCGATCCCTTGGCGCCGCTTACGTCAGGTTCCCTGAAGATGCGAACCGCGGCCGCGCAGCGATTGGGAGCCTTCGCCTTCCTAGGATTCTTCCGGGGCTGCGGGCCATCCGATTCCGCCTGGCGACCGGAACCAAAGGCGAATATCGAATCGGAACCGCGCTTCGGCCGGCTGGCGCTTGCCATCTGCCCTTACTCGACTACCGCCGCCACCACCATATCGAGCGTCCGGCGCACCCGTATCGACGTCGATGGGCGCGTCGTGAAACTGGTCGGAAGGGTGCGGCTGCCAACGGTCGCGGCTGCCATCGTATTTGAAGCTGGAAGCGAGGCCCGCCGGACTCCACTCGTACTGGCGGTCGCCGCCGGCAATTTTCCAGATCACCATATCGAGCGAGGGCACTATGTAGATACCGAAGCCGCCCGCGCCGGATTTGAAGAAGGCGTCGCGCGGCGCTCCGGCCACGCTGCCATCCGCATTCACCGTGAACTGCAAACTGTAAGGCGAGTGGGTGTTGTAGGGCGAGGGCTTCGCGCACAGCTCGATGTAACCGGCGGGCACCAGTTGCCGGCTGCCCCAGCGGCCATGGTGCAGAATCATGTAGGCGTAGCGCAGCAGATCCGTCGAGCGTATCGCCACGCCGGCGGCACCGGGCGTCTCCTGAGAGGGCGGGACGGCATCGGCGCGCGGGGGAACATAGCCCCACGGGCCTAGCTGCATGGGGTCCGCCAGTTTCTGGCGGAGATAATCTTCCATCTTCATCCCGGTAATCCGATGCACCAGCATGGAGAGGATATTAGTCCCCTGGTTGGAATAGAAATAGCCCCCGCCGGGGCTGGCCCACATGGGCTGGCGGAGGGCCAGCAGGTCGGGACCTATGGAGCGGTCCATCGCCACCGATTCCAGCTTGAGGTCCTCGCCGTTGACGATCCCCGTGCCGCCGTTGCTGTCGTACATGCCCGAACTCATGGCCAGCAGGTGGCCGAGTTTGATATCGGCCTTGCGCGGATCGCTCAGCGGCAGGGCGGCGGGCAGGAACCGATCGGTGAAGACCTTGGTTTCGAGACCTTCGGGAATCGCCTCGCGCTTGTCTTCGAGCATGATCCCGCAGGCCAGGCTGGTGAAGGTCTTGCTCACCGAGGCCACCGCAGGGGTGGCGTCGCGATGGCACCGTCCGAAGTAGTTTTCGTAAACCAGCCAGCCGTGGCGCACCACCAGCAGGCCGCCGTGCTGGCTGCTGCGCTTGACGTACTCAAATGCCTGATCCAGGCGCTTGACGTCGATGCCGGTGCGCTTGCGAATCTGCGCCGGGTCGTGCAGAGCGCGCCAGCCGCCGGCGCTGTCGGGCGGCGGGTAGTAGTCCGCGGAAGCGGCCAGCGCGGACGCGGCGCAAGCGGCCGCGAGCAGCGCGAGGCGGGCGTGAAATCGAACGGTCATAGGGCGTGGCCTCCGCATTTCAGGATATACCTCGAATGAAAGCGGCTGCGCTACACTGGCGTCGTGCCGTATCGCTCGAGCCTGTGCCTGATGGTCGCCATGCTCCGCGATGGATCCCTCTCGCCCGTGGAGCTGGTCGAAGCGCACCTCCGCCGGATCGAGAGCTGCAACCCCGCGCTGAACGCCTTCGTGACCGTGCGGGCGGAGCAGGCAATGGCTGAGGCGAAAGAGCGCGGTGCGGCCCTGGCGCGCGGTGAGCCCTTGGGACTTCTGCACGGCGGCCCTCTGACGGTGAAGGACAGCTTCGACGTGGCCGGTTTGCCGACTCGATCCGGGAGCCGCCTGCGCACCAGCCACACCGCCGCACGCCACGCGACGGCCGTTGCGCGCCTGGTCGATGAAGGCGCCATCCTGCTCGGCAAGACCAACACCCCGGAGCTGCTGGCCAGCTACGAAACCGACAACGCCATCACGGGCCGCACCAACAATCCCTGGGACCTGGAGCGCACGCCCGGCGGGTCGAGCGGCGGCGAGGCGGCCGCCATTGCGGCGCTGTGCTCGCCGGGCGGGATCGGGAGCGATGGCGGCGGCTCCATACGCGTGCCCGCGCACTTCTGCGGCATCGCCGGGTTCAAGCCCACGCCCGGCCGCATCCCCGGCACCGGCCATTTTCCCTCTCTGGGCTATCCGGGCGGCCTCACCACCGCGCCTGGCCCCATGGCGCGCACGGCCGAGGATCTGCGGCTGCTCTTCGCCGCGCTGGCCGGCTACGATCCCGAAGACCCGTTCTCCGTGCCGTTGCCGCTGCGCACGCCCGAAGCATCGCAGACGCGCCTGGGACTGTGGGAGCGCTTCTACGATGTGCCCGTGGATGCGGAAATCGCCGCCGCGGTACGGCAGGCGGCCAAACTGCTGGAGGGCGATGGCTGCGACGTCGGGGAGTTCGCGCCCGCCGGAATGGAACGCCTTCCCAACGTCTGGGCCGTGCTGTTCAATCAGTGGCCCTCCACGGCCGTGCGCGCGCTGCTCAAAGGGCGCGAAGCGGCCGCGCATTGGACGCTTCTCGAAAACCTGGCCGCCGCGCCTCCCACCCCCGAGCAGTTGCTGGCCAACCTGGCGGCCCGCGACCGCATGCGTGCCGCCATGGTGCGTCAGATGGATGGCCTGTCCGCGGTGGTGATGCCGGTCTGCGGAATCACGGCTTTCCGGCATCGCGAGCGCCGCTGGGAAATCGATGGCCGCGAGATCGGCCTCTTCCAGGCGATGATGCCGGCGGTGGTGGCTAACGTTTTGGGCCTGCCGGCCGTCACCGTTCCCATGGACCTTTCGCGCGCCGGCCTGCCTATCGGCGTGCAGTTGCTGGGCCGGCCCTTCGAAGATGAGCTGCTGCTCGAACTGGCCGTTCGCCTGGAGCAGGCCCGCGGCCCGGTCCATGGAACAGTGCCCGAGCCATAGAATAGAGGCATGTTCCGAAGACTGGCGATAGCCATATCGATGTGCGTTGTGGGCTTTCCGCCGCTGGCCCGGCCGGCACAGGCTCCCCAGAAGATCTTTCCGTATTCCTACACGCAGGAAGACCTGCCCAATGGCTTGCGCCTGGTGACCGTGCCCACCGAGTACCCGAACATCGTGGCCACTTACATCGTGGTGCAGGCCGGCTCCCGCAATGAGGTCGAGCCGGGGCACACCGGCTTCGCGCATCTGTTCGAACACCTCATGTTCAAGGGCACCCGCCAGTATCCGCACGCGCGCTACGAGGATACCCTCAAACGCATCGGCGCGGCCTCCAATGCCTTCACCTCCAATGATTACACGTGCTTCTACACGGTATTCTCGAAAGAGGACCTGGGGGCCGTGCTAGCCATGGAGGCAGACCGTTTCCAGAATCTCAAATACACCGAAGCCGAGTTCAAGACCGAATCGCTGGCCGTGCTGGGCGAGTACAACAAGAACAGCTCCAACCCCATGTCCAAGCTGAGTGAGGTTATTTTCGGCACGGCCTTCGACCGCGGCACTTACAAGCACACCGCCATGGGCTTCCTGAAAGACATCCAGGATATGCCGAATCAGTATGACTATAGCCTCAAGTACTTCGACCGCTACTACCGTCCCGAGTACACCACCATCCTGGTAGTCGGCGACGTGAAGGCCAAGCCCGTGCGCGAGATGGTGGATAAATACTGGGGCGCCTGGAAGCGCGGCGATTACCATCCCGCCATCCCCGCCGAGCCGCCGCAACAGGGTTCCCGCACGGCGCACGTGGATTGGCCCACCACCACGCTGCCCATCGTGGCGATCGCTTTCAAAGGCCCCGCGTACGACGATATCTCGAAGGAGACGGCCGCGCTCGACGCCCTGGCTTTCCTGGCCTTTTCGACCAATTCCGAGCTGTACCAGCGCCTCGTGGTCCGCGAGCAAAAAGTGGATACCCTGACCGGCTCGGCGATCGGCGCTGTGGACCCGTCGCTGTTCGACATCGTCGCGCGCGTGAAGCAGGCCGGCGACATGGATTACGTGAGGGAGCAGATCCTGGCGGCTATCCGCACGTTTCAAGAGCGGCCCGTGGAGGCCGCGCGGCTGGAGGCCGTCAAGAAGCGCCTGCGTTATCAGGCGGCCATGCGCATGGATAGCAGCGACGCCATCGCGCAGGTGGCGGCCTCTTACGTGGCGCTCCGCCGCACCCCGGAATCCATGAACCGGATCTACGAACTGTATGCCCGGCTGACGCCCGAAGACGTCCGCGAGGCCGCCTCCAAATACCTGGTGGAGAGCGGGCGAACCATCGTGACGCTTACCGGCCCGGCCCCCGCCGCGGCTTCGGGAGGTGCGCAGTGAAATCCCTGCTCATCGTCCTGCTGATGGCCTCGAGCGCGCTGGCGCAGATGCGCGTGATGGCGCTGCCCTCGAAATCGCCGCTGGTGACTTTTCGCATCGTCTTCACCGCCGGATCTGCGGCCGACCCAGCCGATAAGCCGGGCCTGGCCTACCTGACCGCCATGATGCTGGCGCAGGGAGGCAATAAGACCCAGACCTACCGCCAGATTCTGGACGCCATGTTTCCCATGGCCTCCTCGCTCAGCGCTCAGGTCGACAAAGAGATGACCACCTTCGCGGGCGAGACTCACGTCGATAACCTGGATGAATACTACGCGCTGGTGCGCGGGATGCTGCTCGATCCTGGCTGGCGCGAGGACGATTTCACCCGCCTCAAGGACGCCGCCATCAACAATCTGCGTGTCACCCTGCGCGCCAACGACGAGGAGCTGGGTAAGGAGGTGCTGTATCAAAACATCTACGCCGGCACGCCCTACGAGCACTACTCCGTCGGTACCATCGGCTCGCTCGAGAAGATGACGCTCCAGGACGTCAAGCACTTCTACGCCTCCCAGTACAGCCAGTCGCACCTGATTCTGGGCATCGCGGGCGGCTATTCGCCGCAATTTCTGGAGGCCATGAAGCGCGATTTCCGCGCTCTGCCGGAGGGCGCCGGATTCCATCCGCGCAACCAGCCGCTCCAGCCCGTCACGGCCAACCGCGCGGTAATCGTGGATAAGGATACGCGCTCGGTGGCGTTTTCGATCGGCTTTCCGATTCTGCTCACGCGGGCCGCGCCGGATTACCCGGCGCTCCTGGTGGCCACGTCGTTCCTGGGGCAGCATCGCATGAGCGGCGGGCGGCTGTACGACCGCATGCGCGAGCAGCGCGGCCTGAACTACGGCGATTATGCTTACATCGAATATTTCCCGAGCGGCATGTACCTGATGGAACCCAGCCCCAACCTGGCGCGGCAGCGGCAGATCTTCCAGATCTGGGTCCGCCCGGTCGAGCCGCCCACGGCTAAGTTCGCGCTGCGCCTGGCGATTTACGAGCTGCACCGCTTAGTCGAGCAGGGCCTCACGGAGGATGAGTTCGAGCGCTCGCGCGACTTCCTGAGTAAGTACGTCAATGTACTGACTCGCAATAAGAGCGCCGAATTAGGCTATGCCATCGACAGCATGTATTACGGCATCCCCAATTACAACCAATACATCAAAACGGCGCTCGCCAAACTTACCCGCGAGGACGTGAATCGCGCCATCAAGCGGTATCTCCGCGCGGACCGCCTGGTCATCGTGGCTGTGACAAAGAACGGCGAGGATCTCAGGAAACAGCTTGCCTGCGACGACCCGTCGCCGATGACTTACAACTCCCCCAAGCCGGCCGAGATCACCGCCGAAGACAAGACCGTGGAGCAATGGCCGCTGAACTTGAAGACGGAGAACATCACAGTGGTGAAGACAGACGGAGTGTTCCAGTAGACTGGTTACGGCGAGTTACTCCGGTTCATCGCCCTTGCGAGGCGCCTCTCCGCCCTTGCGCCGCATGATCTTGTCGAAGGCCTTGAAATCGGCTCGCGCCTTCCGGTCGGCGAAGAACCGGGCTGTTTGGAGCGCCGAGACTTTCTCCGCCACCGCCGTGGCAACGAACTGGTTGATACTGGTACGGTCCTCCCGGCTTAGGCGCTCGACGGCCTCTTTAAGCGACCTGGGGAGCCGCAAGGGGTAGGTTCGAGTCTCTTTCACCGCATTCTCTCCATCGCCTCCTTCGGAAGGAGGGCTTCGACCCCAAATCGTGCCGGGGCGCTCCCGAAGTCTCGCGCATTAAAGGTGACCAGAGCGTCCGCCCGGCCGTTTACCGCCGCCTCTAAGACCATTTCATCGTTGGGGTCCCGAAGTTGCGGCCGCCAAAGAAAGTGCGTCTCCACGGGGTGGGCCATGGCAATCACCGCGTCCACAAAAACTTCCACCTGAGTTTCTGGAAGCCCCGCCGCCAGCCGATGCTCGGCTCTGTGACAGACGGCGTCATATTCCAGAGCCAGCGGAACCGTCAGCAACAACGTAGCTTCATCCCTCCGCACGGCCCGCAGGAGCGCGGCCGAAGCGCCCGACGGGCTGCGCATCGCGGCTACCACAACATCGGTATCCATAACCAGGCGCATCTCGGTGTCACATCACATATGATATCATATGCCCGGAGGTCGGCCGGCGCCGGGCGGCTGCGGCATAGTCCCCCCGCGCCCGGATTGCTATGCTGTTCGTTCTATGGAACTCAAGACCGTGCCGCTCGAGATTCCCGAGGGCGGGAACCTGATCCTGGGCCAGACCCACTTCATCAAAACCGTCGAGGACGTCTACGAAGCCATCGTCAACACCGTGCCGGGCATGAAGTTCGGGGTAGCCTTCAACGAAGCTTCCGGTCCTTGCCTCACGCGCGTGGATGGCAACGACGCCGACCTTCAGGCCGTGGCCGCGCGCAACGCCACGGCGCTGGCCGCTGGCCATATCTTCGTGGTGGCCATGCGTGAAGGTTTTCCGATCAATATCCTGGGCCGCATTAAAGACGTCCCGGAAGTCTGCTCGATCTTCTGCGCCACGGCCAATCCGGCGCAGGCCGTAGTGGCGGAAAGCGATCAGGGCTGCGGTGTGCTGGGGGTGATCGACGGCTCCCGGCCCAAGGGCATCGAGACCGCCGGGGATGTCGAAAAGCGCCACGGCTTCCTGCGCATGATCGGCTATAAGCGTTGAGGCGCGCCGCGAAACCGGCCTGCCGTGTCAGAGCACCGAGGCGATCTTCTCGGCCAGTTGCCGCGAAGTGTAGGGCTTTTGCAGGTACGCAGCCACCGCCTTCTCGCTGAAGCGCGCCGCGGCCTCGCGGTGGTCGTACCCTGTAGAAACGATCACCCGCAGGTCCGGGCGCGCGTTCAGGATGCCGTCGATGGCTTCCTCGCCGCTCATTACCGGCATGGTGAAATCGAGCAGCACCACGTCGATCTCGGGATGCCGCTGAACCTTCTCGATGGCCTCCCGGCCGTCGCAGGCGAGCAGCACCCGATAGCCCCGTATCTGCAGCGTGGCCTCGGCCGTACGCCGGACCACCTCCTCATCGTCCGCCACCAGAACCGTGATCTGGCCCGCGGCGGGCTGCGCTTTGGTTTCGCGCGCCGGCGCCCGCGGGGTCGGCCCCGGTTCGGCGGCCGGGAAGGAGACGCAGAACGCGCTGCCCCTACCCGGAGCGCTGGTCACCTGGATGGAAGCCTTGTGCGTGCGCGCGATCCCCGCCACGGCCGCCAAACCCAAACCGCGGCCGGTGAACTTCGTGGTGAAGAACGGATCGAAGATGCGGGCTTTGGTTTCGGCATCCATGCCGCTGCCCGTATCGCGAACCTCCAGCACGGCGGCGCCATCTTCCCCCATGCGGGTTTCGACGTGGATTTCGCCGGAGTTCTCGCCGATGGCCTCGGCCGCGTTGCTCACCAGGTTGAGGACGATCTGCTCTACCTGGCTGGCGTCGGCATCGATGCGCGGCAAGCCGGAGGCCAACTTCACGCTCAGTCTGACATTCTTCGGAACGCCGGATTCGATCAGGTTGCGAAACCCCTCGACCATGCCGGAGAGATCCGTACGCCGCATGTAGTGGCGGGCTTTACCGGCGTAGGCCAGCAACTGGCGGGTAAGATCGGCCGCACGCTGGCTGGATCCCACGATGTCGTCAAGCCGGTCCCGGAACGGGCTCGCGGGGGGCAGTTCGCCCAGAATCAGGCTGGCATTTCCCAGAATTCCGGTGAGGAGATTGTTGAAATCGTGAGCCACCCCGGCCGCCAGCGTACCGATGGTCTCGAATTTCTGGCTTTCGCTGAACTGCTCTTCGAGGTGGCGCTTCTCGCTCACGTCGCTGGCAATGCACACGGCGCCGGTCACGTGGCCCGCCTCGTCGAAGATAGGGTCCACGCTGATATCGAGCAACTTCGCGGCGAACTCGATCTCGAGAGCCTCGCGCCGGCCCGTCTCCAGCGCTTTGGCGAACGGTTCCCGGACGGCGGGCAGGTACGCCCACAGAGTGTCCAGGCCGGGCGTCGAGGGGTCCGCCGGAGGCGGCGCCAGCCGCGAAAAGCTCCGGTTGAGCCGCACGATGCGCCCCTCGGCGTCCACCAGCGCGACCCCATCGCCTATGGCATCGAAAGTAGCCTGCCATTCACGCGCCGGCTTGCGCGCCGATTCTTCGGCCTGGTGGGCGCTGAGCATCGCGCGGATGGTCTCCAAGAGCGCTTCCGTGTGCAACGGTTGGACTGGGACGGAAATCTGCAGTATTGGTATGCGGGAGGTCGCCGGGTCGGCTTTCAGCACGCGGCAGGCTTCGATCCCGCTTCCGGGGAGGCTGGAATCCAGCAGCACCAGATCCGGGATCTCGTCACGGGCCACACACAGCGCTTCGTCCCCGCCCGAAGCCTCGCGCACGCGGAAGCCATTACTTTCCAGAATGCGCGTCACCTCCGGCCGGTACTTCTCGTCGCCAACGTTGAGAACCACAGGTCGGGAATCTGACGGCATAAATACACTATTCGGAGACCGTTCGTTGAATGCAGTATATAACAGCACCCCGCGATTCCGACACGTGAGCTCATGCCAAAACCCAGGGCGGCTTACCTGGCCAGGTCGATTCCTAGTTTCTTCAGTTCCTCGGAGTAGTACCGCCTGAGCAGCAGGTCCCATTCTTCGGAGCCTTCCGCGATCTCGCGCTTCTGGGAGCGGATCTTCTGGCGGGCGGCGCGATCCACGCGATCTTCGGCTTGCAGCAGTTCCGTCAGCAGGCGGACGATCTCCAACCGTACGTTGTTGGGATCTTTGTCCTTCAGCCGCAAGTCGCGGTTCTTGCGGAGCATATCCACCAGCTTGTGGGAGATCTCGGACACCTTGTCCCGCGACAGCTTCATGGCATCCCCGGTGTCGCGGCCGGAGGCGCGGATGATCTTGCGCTGCGAGACCAGCGTGTTCTTGATCCGCCGGAACATCTCCTGGTAGCTGACGCCCTCGCGGCGCATATACTCGCTGTACTGGCCGAGCAGGTCGCGGACCTCGTCGTTCAAGCGATCTTCAACCGCCAGTTCGTCTCCGATGACCTGCGCGATGCGTTCGGCAACCAGATCGGGCGTGGACGTCTCGATAATTGTCGGAGAAAGTTTTCGGACGAGTTGACGGGATAGGTAGGCGACGAATTCTCTGGCCAGCAGCATTCTGAATAGGCGGTAATCTGTAGTCTAACACGCCCCACGAGCGTTCCGGAAAAGCCGGCCCCCGAGCCGCTCGCTACCCTTCACCGGTTCGGTACGTACTGTTCAGCACCCTGACGTCGAAAAACTGGATGACAAGGAACATTCGGCGGGCGATAATTTTGGAATAAAACCGGTGGAGCGAGAAAACGTACAAGATAGTGGAGGGTTCGGCATGACACGGATTATGGAACAGTCGCTGATGTGCGAGGATGCGCTGACGTACCTGCCGCGCAAGCCCCTGATCGAGTTTGCCAGGGGGCGCGTCATCTACGGAGGGCACCAGCCCTGCGAGAGCCTGTACGTGGTCATCCTGGGCCGCGTCAAGGTGAACAGCACGGGCGACGATGGCTGCCAGATCATATCGCGGATCGTCTGCGCCGAGGGTCTCTTCGGAGAACCGGCGCTCATCGGTGCCTCCGCGCGCTCGGAGGCTGCCGTGGCTCTCGACAACGTGAGCCTGATGTGCTGGAGCCGTGCCGAAATCGAACATCAGATCGACCGCGAGCCGCGCCTGGGGCTGGCGCTCTCGCAGTACCTGATCCGCCAGTGCCTGGAACTCGAGGACCGCATCGAGAGCATGGCGGTCTATAAGACTCCCGAGCGGGTGATGTTGTCGCTGGTTCAACTGGCCGGATCGCTGGGCACGCCGCTCGAGGATGGCTCCATCCGCATCGGCGCCCTGACGCATTCCACCATCGCCGAGTTCGTGGGGACCTCGCGCGAGATCGTCACTTTCCAGATGAACCGGCTGCGCCGCTTGGGTATGCTGCGCTATTCCCGCCGCCACATCGACATCTACTCCCAGGCGCTTTGCGAAGCCCTGAGGCAGCGCGGTGTCAGCGCACCTCGGGCGGCCGGCGTGCTGGTCGGGAACGCGAGCGCGTAGCCCGTTCAATCGTAAACGAAGTGGAGGATCTTTTTGAGATCCTCCCAGGCCTCGCGCTTGGCGTCCTGGTTATAGGGCCGCAGCAGATAGGACGGGTGATAGGTCACCAGCAGCGGGATCGTCCGCCACTCGAACCACCTCCCGCGCATCTTCGTCACGCCCTCTTTGTGCCCCGTGAGCGCGCGCGCGGCCGTTCCGCCCAGGGCGCAGATCGCCTTAGGGGCGATGGTCAGAAGCTGGCGCGCCAGGAACTGCCCGCAGATCTCCATCTCGTCGGGCTCCGGCGTGCGGTTCTCGGGCGGCCGGCATTTCACCACGTTGCAGATGTAGACATCCTCGCGCTTGAGTGGAATGCCTTCCTTGCGGGCTGTGCCCTCGATCATCTGGGTGAGCAGTTGTCCGGCCCGGCCCACGAACGGGATGCCCTGGGCGTCTTCATCGGCGCCAGGGCCTTCGCCGACAAAGACCAGCGGCGAATGTTCGTTGCCGACGCCGAAGACCAGCTTATTGCGGCCCGCGTGCAGGCGGCAGCGGCGGCAATCGCCGATATCTTCGAGTATCTGGAGCATGGTTTCGGTGGGGCATGCTTTAGCTTGCCCTTCCAGTGAGGCATCCTTTAGCTTGCCCGGCAGATCTGGCCCGGCTGCGCGGGCGGCCGCTGGCCGGCGGTAGAGCGTGTGGAATCCCAGATCCTGGTAAAACTCCAGGTATTGGCGAACCTGCTCGCTATCCATTGGCGGCGTGCAGGGCCAGGCGCAGCTTGAGCGCCTCGTCGAAGATCCGGTCGGCGATTTCGCGCTTGGGCGCGCGCGCCACGGGAATAGTCTCGCCGCTGCGCAGGACCAGCAGCACCTCGTTGAGATCCGATTCGAAGCCGGTCTCGCTTCCGCTGACCAGGTTGCCCACCAGCATGTCGCAGTTCTTGGATTCCAGCTTGCGGCGCGCCTCCCGCTCCAGGTTTTGGGTTTCGGCCGCGAAACCGATCAGCAGGCGGTCGCCCTTCTTGCGCCCCAGCTCGGCCAGAATGTCGGGCGTGGGGTCGAGCTCCAGCGAGACACGCGCGGCGGTCTTCTTCATCTTCTGATCCGGCACCTTGCTCAGGTGGAAATCCGCCACTGCGGCGGCCTTTACGACGATTCCGGCCGGTTCCAGGTGCGCGAAAACCTGGTCGCGCATTTCGATGGCGGTATGCACCGCAATCAGCTCCACGCCGTGCGGCGGCGCCAGGGTCACGGGGCCGGAGATCAGCACCACGCTCGCGCCTCGGGCCGCGGCGGCTTCAGCCAGGGCATAGCCCATCTTGCCGCTGGAACGGTTGGAGATGTAGCGCACCGGGTCGAGCGGTTCCTGCGTGGGGCCGGCCGTCACCAGCACCGTTTCGCCCTCCAGGTCGCGTGGCCGCAGCAGGCGCGCGACGTGCGCGGCGATGATTTCCGGGTCCGCCAGGCGCCCCGGGCCGGTCATGCCGCAGGCCAGGTAGCCGCTGCCGGGTTCCACGATGGTATGCCCGCGCTGGCGCAAAATCTCCAGGTTGGCGCGCGTGGCGGGGTGCTCCCACATGTTCACGTTCATGGCGGGCGCCACCACCACCGGGCCGCTGAAAGCCAGGTACATCGTGGTGAGAAAATCGTCGGCCAGCCCGTGGGCCATCTTGGCCATCAGGTCGGCCGTCGCCGGAGCGATCGCCAGGACCTCATTCTCCTGGGCCACGGCGATGTGTTCGATGGCGCTCTCGATGGCGAACAGATCGGTCAGCACTTCGCGCCCGGTCAGCGCGGCAAACGTGAGGGGCCGGACGAATTCCTGCGCGGCCGCGGTCATGACGACACGGACCTGGTAGTCCTGCTGCATGAGCAGGCGCGCCAGTTCCGCGGCTTTGTAAGCCGCTATACCTCCACCCACCCCCAGGATGATCTTCATGGCAGAAGCGGCCTCGCGGACTTGCGCGCCAACTTTAGAGCACCGGCTCCGCGGGCGCTTGGTCGGGCGCGACACCCGTGAGGCTATACTTCACCAATCCGCGCCGTACTTCTTCGACGGCAATGATTGTGGGTTTTTTGGACGACGTGGGTAGCACCGGGCGCGCGCCGCCTTGCAATTGCCGGGCGCGCTTGGCTGCCACGATAATGAACCGGTACGTGCTCTGCTCGGGATCGTCGGGGATAGTGCAGTGTGCGTTATTGCGTGGTGGTGCCTTATCGGGCATCGGGATACCTCTTCAATCTTGAAACGTCTCCAAAATGGGCCGGATCCGGTCTTCGATTCTAGTCCGCCGGGCGCGTTCGGCATACACAATTGCGCTCAAAACTCCATCCGACTCCGCCAGCTCGCGGTTGATCAACACGTAATCGTACTGGTCGTAGTTGCGGATCTCTTCGGCCGCGTCCCGCAGCCGCCGTTCGATCACCTCTTCGCGATCCTCGCCGCGCGCACGCAGTCGCTCTTCCAGAATCTGTCGCGAGGGAGCCAGGATGAAGACAGTTACGGCTTCGGTAATCTGACACATCAATTGTCTCGCACCTTGCACGTCGATGTCGAGTACCAGGTCTTTCCCCTCGACACGGGCTGTCTCGAGGACGCCGCGGTGCGTGCCGTAGTAATTGCCGAAGACCAGGGCCCATTCCAGGAACTCGCCGCGCGCGATCATGGCCTCGAACTCGGCCCGCGAGACGAAATGGTAATCGCGCCCGTCCACCTCGTGGCCGCGCAACTCTCGGGATGTGTAAGACACTGAAAACATGAGCCCTGGGACGCTCGCCAGGAGCCGTCCTACGAGTGTGGATTTGCCCGAGCCGGAGGGCGCGGAGATGATGAAGACGGTGGTCATTCGAGGTTCAGAGACTGCTCGCGGATCTTGTCGATTTCGGATTTGGCCGCCAGCGCCAGTTCGGTGATGGTCAGGCCGAGGTCGCCCAGGCCGCCGGTCTTGGAGAGGATGGTGTTGGCTTCGCGGTTCATCTCCTGGAGCAGAAAATCCAGGCGCTTGCCGATTTCGCCATTACCCGCCAGCAGGGCGTCGAGCTGCGCGGCATGCGTACGCAGGCGCACCAGTTCCTCGGCGATGTCGCTGCGGTCGGCCAGCACGGCGGCTTCCTGCGCCAGGCGCTGCGGGTCGAGTGCGGCGCCATGCAGCAGGTCGGCCAGTTTTTCGCGCAGCCGTTTGAGAAAGGCGGGCACCGCGCCGGCGCGGATCTCGTCCATGCGCACCACCAGGTCGCCGATGTTGCGGCAGCGCTGGCGCATCTCCTCCGCGGTCACGGCGCCTTCGCGTTCGCGGAACGCGTTCAGGACGGCCACTCCCTCGGCGGCGGTTTCCAGGATGGCCTGGGCCAAGGGCTCGCTCACTTCGCGGTGGTCTCCGCCCATGCCCAACATGGCGGGAATGCGCAGCGCGGCATTCAAATCGGGCTGCTGGCCGGTAATCTGGTGCAGCTCGGCAGCTTCGCGAAAGGCATTCATGTAAGTGGCGAGCAGCGGCCGGTTCAAGCCGGCGGACTCGCCGCAAGTGCGTGTCAGCACCAGGTTGATCTGCAGGTGGCCGCGCGCCACGCCGGTCTTGATGACGGCGCGAATGTCGTTTTCCAGGGCATCCAGCTCGGGAGGCAGGTGGAAGTGCAGATCCAGCCCGCGATGGTTCACGCTCTTCAGGCTGAGGACGATTTCGGTGTCCCCGGCGACCTTCTTCACCCGGGCGAAGCCGGTCATGCTGCGCAAGCTCACAAGTCCACCACCGTTCCGGCGTCCTCGAACTGCAGCTCATGGAGCCGCCGATAGATTCCGCCTTGGCTGATTAATTCTTCGTGCGTGCCGGTTTCGCGGACGAAGCCCTTCTCCAGCACCATCACCCGTTCCAGCCTGCCGTTCCACTCGCGAA
>CAYRWE010000045.1:0-26063 GCA_964427655.1 uncultured Solibacteraceae bacterium
GTGCATCCAGACCGGCAAGAACATGAACGACCCCAGCCGGATGCGCTGGGCCACGGCGGATTTCTATCTCAAATCGCGCGACGAGATGCTGGAGCTGTTCGGCGAACTCGAAGATGCCGTGGACCGCACCTGGGAAATCGCCGAGCGCTGCCACGTCAAACTGGAGAAGGTCAAGGAGCCGTTTCCGCACTTCGAGGTTCCCCCCGAGCACTCTACCGACACGTATTTCGAATACATCGCCCGGCAGGGTTTCGAAAAGCGCCGTCCGCGCCTGGAGGCCATGCGCGCCAAGGGCATCCTGAAGCACGACCTGGCCGAGTACGCCCAGCGCCTCGACAACGAAATCCGGATGATTCAGAAGATGAAGTTCACGGGCTATTTTCTGATCGTCTGGGACTTCATCCGCTACGCCAAGTCCAAGGGCATCCCCGTGGGACCGGGGCGCGGCTCGGCGGCCGGCAGCCTGGTGGGATATTCGATGGCCATCACCGATATCGACCCGCTGCAATACGGGCTGCTCTTCGAGCGCTTCCTCAACCCCGAGCGCGTCAGCTTCCCCGATATCGACGTCGATTTCTGCATGAACCGCCGCGGCGAGGTGATTCAATACGTCACCGAGAAATACGGCCGCGAGCAGGTGGCGCAGATCATCACCTTCAACACGCTGGGCGCGCGCGCGGCGATCAAGGACGTCGGCCGGGTGCTGGAAATGCCGTTCAAGGACGTGGAGCGCCTCACCAAGATGGTGCCCAACGTCCTGAACATTTCGCTCGAAGAATCCATCAAGCAGGAGCCGGGCTTCGAGGAAGCGGCGCGCATCGATCCGCGCGTGGCCGATGTCCTCGCCGTGGCGCGGCGCCTGGAAGGCCTCGCGCGCAATTGCTCGGTGCACGCTGCCGGCGTCGTGATTTCGCCCCAGCCGCTCAAGGAGCTGGTGCCGCTCTACAAGACGAACCGCGATGAAATTGTGACGCAGTTCGATATGAACGGCCTGGACAAGCTCCAGCTCCTCAAGATGGATTTCCTGGGGCTGACCACCCTCACGCTCATCAACGACGCCCAGCGGCTCATCGAGAAGCGACACGGCGTCAAGCTCGAGCCCGAGGACCTGCCGCTAGACGATCCGGCCACCTACGAGATCTTCTGCAAGGGCTTCACCAGCGGGGTCTTCCAGTTCGAATCCGCGGGCATGCGCGACATCCTGCGCCGCTACCATCCCAGCCGCATCGAGGACCTCACCGCTCTCAACGCGCTCTACCGTCCCGGGCCGATTCAGGGCGGTATGATCGACGATTTCATCGAGCGCAAGTGGGGCCGCCGCGCAGTGCAATACGACCTGCCGGAGCTCAAGGAGCTGCTCGAAGAGACCTACGGCGTCATCGTCTACCAGGAACAGGTGATGCAGATCTCCAACCGCGTGGCCGGTTATTCGCTGGGCGATGCCGACCTGCTGCGGCGGGCCATGGGCAAGAAGAAGCTCGAGGAGATGGTCAAGCAGCGCCAGCGCTTCATCGACGGCGCGCTGGAACGCGGCTTCCCGCCGAAGAAGGTCGAGAAGATTTTCGACCTGATGGAGCAGTTCGCGGGCTACGGCTTCAACAAGTCGCACTCGGCGGCGTACGCGTACCTGGCGTTCGTCACGGCGTATCTCAAGGCGCATTACCCGGTGGATTTCATGGCGGCGCTGCTCACCTCCGAAACCGGCAACACCGCCAAGATCGTGAAGTACATCAACGAGTGCCGCGAGATGGGCATCACGGTTCTGCCGCCGGACGTAGACCACAGCGATTGGAGCTTCACGCCGGATGGGCAGGCCATCCGCTTCGGCCTGGGCGCGGTGAAGAACCTGGGGCAATCGGCCGTAGAGGCCATCGGGGCGGCGCGCGCCACCGCCGGCAGCTTCCACTCGCTGCACGAGTTTTGCGAGAAGGTGGACCTGGGCGCGGTGAACCGGCGCATGATCGAGAGCCTGATCCGCGCCGGCGCCATGGATTCGCTCGAAGGCACGCGCTCGCAGAAGATGGCCGCTCTCGACGGCGCCATGGAAGGCGGCCAGCGCGTCTGGCGCGACCGCGAGAGCGGACAGGTGGGCCTGTTTGGCGAGATCATGGCGGCCGAGCCACAGGTCACGGCCTTGCCCAACGTTCCCGACTGGACCGATAAGGAGAAACTCGCCGGCGAAAAAGAGATGTTGGGCTTCTGGGTCACCGGACACCCACTCGATCGCTTCGCCGACAAGATCGCCGAGCTGGCCACGCACGATACGAGCAAGCTAGAGGGTCTGGGCAAAGGCGTCGAAGTGAAGCTGGCCGGAGTGCTCACCGGTATCGCGCGCAAGCGCAACCGCGAGGGCAAGCCGTGGGTGGCCCTGAGCATCGAGGACCGCATCGGCTCGGTGGATGGCATGGTCTTCGCGGCCAGCTATGAGCGCCTGGCACAGCAGGTGGTGGAGGATTGCGCCGTGCTGCTCACCGGCCTGGTGCTGCCGGAAGAGAACGCGCCGCCCAAGATTTCCGTGCAGGAAATCGTCCCGCTCGAAAACGCCCGCGTGGATATGCCCAGCGTGATTTCGATCCGCGTATGGCTAGGGCGGAATGGCAGCCTAGATCGCGCGAGCGAGCTCGAAGACATCTTCCGCCGCAAGCCGGGAGAAACGCAGGTGCGCCTGCGCCTGGAGATGGCGCGCGATTTCGCGGTGCTGCTGGACGTGCCGTCGAAGGTGCGTCCGGACCGGGAATTCCGTGCGGCGGTGGAAGCGATCTGCGGGGCGGAAGCCATCGAGCGGGTGGCGGGATAAGGGTTCGCGCGCCGGCTAATCAATCTCCAGAGACACGACAGCGTCTCCGATCGTGAGCTGCGGCGCGGAGTAATAGCATGAGGTTCCAGGCGGCGGCTGGTAGAGGAAATTGACCTGCAGCGCGTTCATCACCAAGCCGGGCGAGCTGCCCGCGTAGAGCACCTGCTGCGTCAGGTCCGGGCATTCGCCAACGAGACTGCCGACACCGAGATTGGTAATCGAGACCACCGATATCGGAGACGGCGCCGGGTTCGGGGCGATACTGCCATCGGGAAGGCTGGGCATAAGGGTGCCGGCACCGCTCACGTACATCGTCAGAATCGAACCGGGAACGGCGGGATGGTTCGGACCGTTCACGGTGCCATCCGCATTCACAATCGCGAGGACGTTCGGCTGGGTGGGGACGACGGTGAGGTCGAGGGTCTGCGACGTGCCGGCGGAGGTGACCACCTGGAGAGTGGTCTTCGTCTGGCCGAGGATTTCATAGGGAGCCAGCACGTTGATCTGCGTGGCCGAGGCCCAAAGCAGAGGCGCGGCGCGTCCGTCGAAGAGCACCTGGGTTCCGGCGAGCTGGGAGGCGATGCGATCGGTTGAATCGAGCGCGGCGCCGGCGCCGGACGCCGGGCCCAGGCCCGTGCCGTAGAGGCTCATGAATTCGCCCGGCGCTACGGTGCCGCCGGTCTGGCTCGCAGCGGAATCCGCGACGCCCATGAGCGAGACGCCGGAAACCGGCGCCGCCGGCAGCCGAAGGAGCCAGCCGGAAACTGTGTTGGTGCCGGATGCAACCGTGAGGACCGCGCCGCCTGAAATGGTCAGCGTGCCGTCGGGGTTGATCCAGATGTCGCCACGGCCGCTCACCGCGTACGAATCCTGCTCCGCTCCCGGGATCCGCTCCGAGGCCAGCAGGCGCGATCCATCGGCGGCCAGTTCAAGAACCAGGGCCGATCCGAGCTGCAAGCTTCCGGGCAGCATTGGAAAATCCGGCGATCCCGTGCCGCCTGCAACCCAGAGATTGCCTTTCGTATCCGCCTGGATGCCGCCGATGAAATCCTCCTGCGACCCGGCCAGGTAGGTCGAGAAGAGCCACGCCGTTCCGCTGGCATTCAAGCGCGTGACGAAACCGTGCGGGCCGGTCCCGGCTTGAGCCGGTAGCGCGGGTTCGAAAGCGCCCGGCGTCACCGGAAAATCGGGATCCCATGTTGTGCCGGCCACTACGGCCCCGCCATCGGGATCCAAGGCGAGTCCGGAAACCTGCTCGGTCATGGAGTTCGCTTGTGGTGCCGTCCCGCCGAGAAATGTTGACCAGATCAGGCTTTTGAAATCGGCGGCCAAGCGCGTGAGGAAGATATTGCCGGATTCGGCCCGGCACTTGCACACGGATTGCGGCGCGCCCGCGGTAACCGGATAATCCACCGTATTCGTGGTGCCCGCAATGGTGACCGCGCCGCTCGCATCGACGGCAATCGCCGCGGGAGTAGTCACCGCAAACGCGGCGGCTGAAGTCGAATTAACCGGTAAGGTGACGGCTACTCCGCGAACCAAAGTCGAAAGCAGCCGCGTGCCGGAATTCGAGAACTTGCTGACGAAACCGAAAGCGTAAAATTGCTGGAGCGCGAAGGGGATCGAGCCGGAAGGGAAGCCCTGGAATGCGCCCGCCGAGACCGGGAAATCGCTCTGGCTGGTGGTGCCGATGACATAGACGTTGCCCGATGCGTCGATGGCTATGGCGGTCGCGCTGGTGCTGCCGTGCGGGTCCGCGCCGCCCAGCTCCATCGAGAGCGCCGGTGGGCCGGAAGCCGTCAGCTTAACCAGCGTGTGCGATCCGGCCAGCCAGAGAGCGCCATTGGCATCGACGGCGGCGGCCACCGGGGAAAACGGAACGGTCGTCGTGATGGTGGCCGTGTTGTGGAAGCCAAGGTCGAACTTCAGCACCGAGACGGCATAAGCATAAATTGTGATGTTCGGGATGCTGTTCGTTGACGAGTAGACAACGAAAAGATTGCCGGCCTGGTCCTGCGCGGCACAAGATTCGCTCGCACCGGCCGGCGCCTGGTAATAGGAGAGCAGGGAAGTCTGCGCCTGCGCCGCAGATCCTGCCAGGCACAGCGCCGCGAGCACGAACGCGGGAGATTTCACAAGTCTGTTGCTCAAATCTTCTGCGCCATGCTCTGCTCCGGCAGACTGCCGGCGGTGCGGTACATCGCAAGGATGTTCTCTACGGGCGTGTCCGGTTGAAGGTTGTGACAGGGCGCCAGAATCAGGCCGCCCCGGCTGCCGAACTGCTCAATGCGCGCGCGAACTTCGGCCGCCACATCTTCCGGCGTGCCGAAGGGCAACGTCTTCTGCGTGCTCATCGTGCCGTGCAGGCAGATTTCGGGGAACTCGGCGGCCAGCTCGTGCGGCACCATGCCTTTGGCCTCGGGCTGCACGGTGTCGTAGAGGTCGAGCCCCATCTCGACGAAATCCGGCCAGAGCTTGCGCGTCCCGCCGCAGGAGTGCAGCATCAGCCGCGCGCCGTGCCGGTGCGCCAGGTCGATCATGGCCTGCACTTTCGGCCGGAGGAGGCGGCGCCATTTTTCGACGCTCATGAGGATGCCGCGCTGGGTGCCGAAATCGTCGCCGATCCAGACGATGTCGATGGCGCCGCGGCAGGCCTCCAGCGCGCGGCGGTTGTGCTCGTAGGCAAACTCGAAGCGCTTTTCCATGATGCCCAGGCCGGCGGGATCTTCGGTGGCGATATCGAAGAGCGTGCGCTCCACGCCGCGGCCGAAGGCGGTGCCGTTGATCAAATCCAGATTGCCGGGCCAGCCGTAGACGATGGCGTAATCCTTCCAGCGCTCGCACTGGGCGGGCAGCGCGGAGTAGTCGTACCAATCGGCGGAGGGCCAGCGGTAGCGCGCCACGTCGGCAGCGGTCTCAAAATCGGCATAGGGCCAGACGCAGGTCTCCGAATAGGTTCCGACTTCGTTACGCACGGCGCGATAGACCACACCGAAAACGTCCTGCCTGCGGCCGTCGGTGAATTGGGGCAACTCGGGACCGATATAGGGCAGCCGCAGGGCGCGCAGGTCCGTGCCGAGCGAATCCAGAATGTCCCAATCGTAATCGGCCACGTCGCCGGGACGCGACTCGACGTCCTCGCTCAGCCCGAAGTGGCGGCGCAGCTTCAGGTCGGCTTCGGGTGTTCCCAGATAGTTCACCGGGACGCGGTCCATCGGCTGATGCCCGATGGCCGCCAGGACGCGCTCTTTCGAAGTCATGGCTCCCTTATTATGCGCCCGCGGGGGCGCCCGCGAACAGCCGGGCGAATGCTGGCGCGGCTCGACGGTTGACGCGGGCCGGCATGGCGGGACATGATACGGGGATACTTGCGAGGTGTCTTGATGAGCCGTTGCCGCGTCGGCCGCCTGTTTGTGTCTCTACTGCTGCTTCTGCCCGCCGCGGCATTGGCGCAGATCCGGATCATCGCTCCGGCCAAGCCCACCTCAGCCGAAACGCTGGCCGCGCATGAGGTGCGCCGCTATTTTTATTTGCGCACGGGGGAACTCGCTACGCTGGTGAACGGCGATAAGCCCGCCGGGGGCGATGCGATCGTGGTGCGCACGGACGTGTCCAGCGGCCTCGATCCCGACGAGTACCGGCTCGAGACCAAGGGACGCACGGCCTACCTGGTGGGAGGCGGCGACACCGGAACGCTCTACGCCGCCTACCGCTTCGCCGAGCGGCTGGGCGTGCGCTTCTATCTGGATGGCGACGTGATTCCCGACCGGAAAATGCCGCCGGCCATCCCGGCGCTCGACGAGAGAGGCAAGCCGCTCTTCGCGACGCGCGGCATCCAGCCTTTCCATGATTTTCCGGAAGGTCCGGACTGGTGGAACCGCGACGACTATCTGGCTATCATCGCCCAGCTTCCCAAGCTGCGCATGAATTTCATCGGCCTGCACACCTATCCCGAAGGCGGCGTGGGACCCGAACCGGGCGTCTGGATCGGCCAGCCCGCCGACCTGGGGCCGGATGGCGCGGTCAACTTTTCCTACCCCTCGCAGTGGGCCAACACCGCGCGAAATGGGATGTGGGGCTACGCGGCCATGAAGACCTCCGATTTCAGCGCCGGCGCGAGCCTGCTGTTCGAATCCGACGATTTCGGGCCGGACGCAATGCGCGGTCTGATGCCCTCGCCCGCCGCCGGCGCCGATTCCAACGCGCTCTTCAACCGCGCAGGCGAGATATTCCGCGTCGTGTTTGCCGAGGCCCGCTCGCTGGGCGTCAAGACCGCGATCGGCACCGAAACGCCGCTCACCATCCCGCGCCTGGTGGCCGAGCGGCTGCGCGCCGAAGGCCAGGACCCCAAGGACCCGGCCGTGGCGCGCGAACTGTACCTGGGGATGTTCCGCCGCATCGCCGAGCTTTATCCGGTGGATTATTACTGGCTCTGGACGCCCGAAGACTGGACGTGGGGTGGCAACAAGCCCGGCGAGTTCGAGGCCACCGTCAGGGATTTCGAAGCCGCCCTCGAGGCGCTCAAGGAGCTGGGCAACCCTTTCACGCTGGCGACTTCGGGATGGGTGCTCGGGCCGCACAACGACCGCGCGGCGCTCGACCGTATCCTGCCCAAGAACGTGCCGCTGAGCGCGATCAACCGCCTGACCGGCCACGCGCCGGACGAGCAGGGCTTCGCCAACGTCCAGGGCCGCCCGAAGTGGGTGATCCCGTGGATGGAAAACGACCCCAACCTGACCGCCCCGCAGCCGTGGGCCGGGCGCATGCGGTATGACGCAGTGGAGGCGCGCCGGCTGGGCTCGACGGGTCTTCTGGGAATCCACTGGCGCACACGGATCCTGGCGGCGAACGTGGCGGCGCTGGCGGCGGCGGCGTGGGACCAATCCTGGGTGCCGCGCGATTTCGATACCAGCCCCATTCCGCCGCGGCCGCCGGAACCCGAGCCGGCGGGCGCCACGCCCGACCAGAACAACCCCTTCAAGGGCCGCGCCATGCCGGTGGAGGATCTCTACCTGGATTTCGCGCGCGCCAATTTCGGCGCCTCGGTGGCGGAACCGGCGGGCCGCATCCTGGCACGCATCGATGGCGTCAACTTGCCCGAACCCAGCACATGGCTGAAGGGGCCGGGCGGCATCAAGCCCGAGCCGACGCCCTGGGCAGAGGTGAAGAAGCGCTATGCCTTCGTGGACGAGCTGGCCGCGCTACGCCCGGCTTTGGAAGGCGCGGGCAACCAGGGACGCTTCGATTACTGGCTCAACACCTACCGCTACATGGCGGCGCTGGCCGAAGCCGGCTGCCTGCGCGGGGATCTCGACCGGGCAGTGACGGCGAAGGAGTTTGAGAAAGCGCTACCGATTCGCGTGGCGCTGGCGCGCGCCTGGGAGCGCATGATCGGATTTCAGATCGCGGCCGCCGGTACGCCCGGCGAGCTCGGCACGCTGGCCAATCTCGAACAGCACAACCGCGTGTATCTGAGCTTCCTCGCGGCCCACGATGGCGAGATCGTCCAAGCGCTCGGCAAGCCGCTGCCGGATGCCGCCCAGCCCGGCAAGGAGTATGCGGGTCCGGCGCGCATCGCCGTACCCACGGTTCGCACGCTGGCCGGAAAAGGCGAGAGCCTGAGCGTGAAGGTGATCGCGCTCGATAAACAGCCGGTGAAGGCGGTCTCGGCGTACTGGCGGCCGCTGGGGGCGAAGGCTTTCCGTGCCGCCGGCGTCCGGCACGTGGCCCGCGCGGTTTATGTGCTGAGCCTGCCGCCGCTCGATGGCGATATCGAATATTACGTCCAGGTGGAAACGGCCGCTGGAAAAAAGCTCACCTGGCCGGCCACGGCGCCGGCGCTGAATCAAAGCGTAGTGGTGAGGGAGTAATTACATTACCAATACAGCGGCACGGTGGAGACTCCGTTTCCGATGGTGAGCAGCGGTATCGAATTTCGACGGCAGTCCAAGGTCGGGGGAGTCGGCTGGGGCGGTTGGAACAGAAAATTGATTTGCAGCGCATTCGCCACCAAGCCGGGCGAAGCGCCTGTATAGAGCAACTGTTCCGTGGTTTCCGGGCATTCGCCGGTGACACCGCCGGGAAACAGGTTGACGGTGTACTGGGGAAAGACGATTGAGACGGGCGCCACCGGAGCCGGCGCGGGGTTCGCGGCCACGGTCCCATCGGGCAGACTTTGATTGAGCGCTCCCGCGCCGCCGGCGTAGAGGGTCAGAATGGATCCGGCTACGGCGGGATGGTTCGGACCGTTCACGGTTCCATCCCCATTCACGATCACAAAAGCGTTGGGCTGAGTCGGGACCACCGTCAGTTCCAGCGTTTGCGACGAGCCTCCGGGAGTGAGCACTTCGAGCGTGGTGGTCGTCTCGGCCGCAATTCCGTAGGGCGCCAGAAGGTTGATCTGGGTGGCCGAAGCCCACAGCAGAGGCACCGCGCGTCCATCGAAGAGCACTTCGGTGCCGGCGAGCTGGGAGGCGATCAGGCCGCTCGAATCGAGCGCGGCCCCGGCGCCCGTCGCGGGGCCGAGGCCCGTGCCGTAGAGGCTGATGAATTCGCCGGGCGCGACAGAGCCGCCGGTCTGGCTGGCAGCGGAATCCGCCACGCCCAAAAGCGAGACGCCCGAAACCTGCGCGGCCGGGAGGCGCAGGAGCCAATCGGAAATCAGGTTTGGACCGGATGGCGAAAGAAACACCGACCCTCCCGACGTCGTGAAGCTGCCGTCCGGATTCGCCCACAAGCCGCCCGGCGATGTGCCTGGAATGAGCTCCGAAACCAGCAGGCGCGATCCATCGGCGGCCAGTTCGAGAACCAGAATCGATCCGAGCTGCAGGCTGCCGGGAAGAAGCGGGAAATCCGGCGAATTGGTGCTGCCGGCGATCCAGAGATTCCCCTTGGCATCCGCCTGAATGCCGTTCAAGACGTCTCGGTCGGACCCGCCCAGATAAGTCGAGAAAACCCATGCCGTGCCGGCGGCATTGAGGCGCGTGACATAGCCGTACGAGGCGGTTTGCGCCGGCAATGCGGGTTCGAAGGCGCCTGGCGTCACCGGGAAATCGGCATCTAAGGTGGTGCCCGCCACCGCGGCGCCGCCGTCCGGCTCCAGCGCGATCCCCGCGACCGTCTCAGTCATGCCGAGCGAATCGGGTCCCGTGCCGCCCAGAAATGTGGACCAGATCGGGCTCTTGAAATCGGCGCTCAGGCGCGTGAGGAAGATATCGCCGGACTGGGCGTTGCATTTGCACACCGGCTGCGGCGCGTTGGCTGTGACGGGATAGTCTGTCGTGTTCGTGGTGCCGGCGATGGTGACGGCGCCGCTCGCATCGATGGCTATGGCCGCCGGCTTGGTGACCGGGGTCGCGCAGGTTGGAGCGCCGGACGAAGCGTTCGGGCACGCTACCTCGATTCCCGAAACCAGGGTTGAGAGCAGACGTGTCCCGGAGTTCGAGAATTTGGTGACGAAACCGAACGCATAGAAAGACTGCAACCCGGGAGGGATCGGCGCGGTCGGAAAGCCTTGGAAGGCGCCCGCCGAGAGCGGGAAATCGCTTTGGCTGGTGGTGCCGGTCACGTAGACGTTGCCGGATGGGTCGATGGCCAAGGCGCTCGCGCCGGTATGGCCGTTCGGGTCGGTGCCGCCCAGCTCAATCGAAAGCGGGGGTGCGCCGGAAGATGTCAGTTTCACCAGCTTGTCAAATCCGGCCAACCAGAGAGCGCCGCTCGCATCCACCGCGGCGGCCGTGGGAGGAAAGGGAACGTTGGTCGAGATCGTCGCGGTGTTGTGGAAGCCCGCATCGAACTTCAGGGCCGAAACGACGTAGGACGTGCCGTTGTAGGTCGAGTAGACCACGAAGAGATTGCCGGTTTTGTCCGGAGCGGCGCAGCATTCGGTCGCTCCGGCCGGGGGCACGAAATAGGAGAGCAGCGAAGTCTGCGCCGGGGCCGCGGATGCCGCCAGGCACAGAGCGCTGAAAAGCAGGCAGGAGTAGCGCATAGCCTTCTCGCACTAAGAGTGCCGGGCCGGCGCTTTCAACTACAGCCCGCTCGAAATAGTTCGCGGGCCGCCCTTACACGTCCAGGTTCTTCACGTCGAGGGCGTTCTCCTCGATGAACTTGCGGCGGCTTTCCACGTCTTCGCCCATGAGCGTGGAGAAGATCTCCTCGCACTCCACGGCGTCTTCCTGCCGCACTTCGAGCAGGGTGCGCTTCTCGGGGTTCATGGTGGTTTCGGCGAGCTGCTCGGCGTTCATCTCGCCCAGCCCCTTATAGCGCTGTACGCTGGCGTCCTTCTTGCCTTCGTTCTTGACGTAGGCCAGCAGCTCGATCCAGTTGGGCTGCGGTTCGCGGTGATCGTTCTTCGCCACCACGAACGGCGGATGGTTGTAGCGCGAAATGGAGCGGGCCAGCGTGCGAAAACGGCGGTACTCCGGCTGCGCGGCGAGGGCCAGGCCGATGGATCGCTCGGCGTTGGTGGAATCGTGGAATACCACGGCGTAGGAAGAATGCTCCTCGTCGGCCCGCATCTCGACGCTCAGACCCAGCTTGGTGAGAGCTTCGAAGACCGGCCGCAAGTTGGCCTCTTCCTGAAACTCGGATTTGTGATCCACGCGCAGATCGACGTTGGCCAGCGCCTCGACCACGCGGGCGTCGCGCAGGCGCCGCTCGAGCTTGTGCACCATCTGCTCGTATTCATCCAGGTTCAGCAGGAACGTGCGCAGCTCCTGGCCTTCCAGCACGCTCTCGACGCCCGAGCCGTTGCCTGTCGAGCGGATCTCCAGGCGCAGGTTCTCGGTGGCGCGGCGCATGATCTCGCGCGTGAATTCCTTCTCGTCCTTGATGTACTTCTCGCTCTTGCCCTTCTTGATGCGGTAGAGCGGCGGCTGGGCGATGTAGATGTGCCGCTTCTGGATCAGCTCGTTCATGTGACGGAAGAAGAAAGTCAGCAGGAGGGTGCGGATGTGCGAGCCATCCACATCGGCATCCGTCATGATGATGATCTTGTGGTAGCGCAGGCGGGTGGCGTCGAAATCGTCCTTGCCGATGCTCGTGCCGAGGGCCGTGATCAGGGCGCGGATTTCTTCGTGGCCCAGCATCTTGTCGTAGCGGGCCTTCTCCACGTTGAGGATCTTGCCCTTGAGCGGCAGAATGGCCTGGAAGCGGCGGTCGCGGCCCTGCTTGGCGGTGCCGCCGGCGGATTCGCCCTCCACCAGGAAAAGCTCGCAGAACTGCGGATCGCGCTCCTGGCAATCGGCCAGCTTATGCGGCATGCCGCCGGATTCGAGAGCGCCCTTGCGCCGCGTGAGGTCGCGCGCCTTGCGGGCGGCTTCCCGCGCGCGGGAGGCCTCGATGGCCTTGCCGACGATCTTGCGGCCCACGGCCGAGTTCTTGTCGAAGTACTCGCTCAGCTTCTCGTTGACGAACTGCGTCATGTAGCCGGCGATGTCGCTGTTCAGCTTGCCCTTGGTCTGGCCTTCAAACTGCGGCTGCGGCACCTTGACGCTGACCACCGCGGTCAGGCCCTCGCGCACGTCGTCGCCGGTGAGGTTTTCCTTGACGTCGCGGAACAGCCCGGCCTCCTGCCCGAAGGCGTTGATGGTGCGTGTGAGCGCCGTGCGGAAGCCGGTGAGGTGCGTGCCGCCATCCACGGTGTTGATATTGTTGGCGAAGCTGAAGATGTTATCCGAGTAGCCGTCGTTATACTGGAGCGCCACCTCCATGGTCAGCGTTCCGACGCTATTGGGCAATTCGCGGTCGGCTTCGAAATGGATGGGCTTGTCGTGCAGCACGACCTTGCCGCGGTTGAGATGCTTGATGAACTCCGCGATGCCGCCGGTGTACATGAACTCGTTGGTTTTTTCCGGCTCGGTGCGCTCGTCGACCAGGGTAATCTTGAGGCCCTTGTTCAGGAAGGCCAGCTCGCGCAGCCGCTGCGCCAGCGTGTCGTAGTTGAAGGTGGCCGCCTCCATGATGGTCGTGTCCGGCTTGAAGGTCACGCGCGTGCCGGTCTTGCGGCCGGCCTTACCGCTCCGGACCAGGGGCGCCTTGGGGGCGCCGCAGGCGTACTCCTGCTGCCAGGTGTAGCCATCGCGCCAGATCTCCAGCTCCAGGCGCTCGGAAAGCGCATTCACGCAGCTCACGCCCACGCCATGTAGGCCGCCCGAGACCTTGTAGCTCTTGGAATCGAACTTGCCGCCGGCGTGCAGCTTGGTCATTACGACCTGGGCCGCCGACACGCCTTCTTCTTCGTGGAGATCCACGGGGATGCCGCGGCCGTTATCGATCACCGTGACTGAATTGTCGTCGTGGATGATGACGTTGACCTCGGTGCAATACCCGGCCAGAGCTTCGTCCACGGCGTTATCGACTACTTCGTAAACCAGGTGGTGGAGCCCCATCTCGCCGGTGGAACCGATGTACATGGCGGGGCGCAACCGTACTGCTTCCAAACCCTCCAAAACCTTGATACTTGTGGAATCGTAAACGTCGGCCTGGTTCATATTTACTTCGTTTGACATATCGATCGATGGCGGTTCCGGCGTCCGCCGGTTTTCAGAGCCTCATCGGCATTACAACATAGCGGTATTGATCTACGATACCTTCGCCGGAGGGCCGCAGCTCCCCAGCGCTCTTCTGGTCCTTCAGCTCAAAGGCCAGCTCGGTTTGCGGAATCGCGCGTAGAAAATCCAGAAGATATTGCGCGTTAAAGCCGATTTCGAGAACCGGCCCGTCGTATTCGCAGGAAACCGTCTCTTCGCTTTCGCCGGTCTCTACCGACGACGAGAAGATGTGCACTTCCCCCGGAGCGAACTGAATCTTAATGGCGCGCGAGCGTTCGTCGGCAAACTGCGCCACGCGCTCGATGGCCGCGCGGATCTCGTCCTTCTGCAGCTTGGCGATCAGGTTGTGATCCTTGGGCAGCACGCGCTCGTAATCCGGGAAATTTCCAGTCAGTTTGCGGGTCATCAGCAGGCGGTTGCCGGTCTGGAAGAACAGGTGATTGTCGTCGCCGCCAAAAATCATTACGGCGTCCGGCCCGGCTTCATCGGCCAGTTTGGTCAGCTCCGCCATGGCCTTCTTGGGAATCAGCGCACGAAACGTCTGGCTGACCTTCCCGCTCTCCGCCGCGCTGGCCTGTACGAAAGCCAGCCGGTGCCCGTCCGTGGACACCATCACAAGCCCTTCCGGGCGCACCAGCAGCAACGCGCCGCTGAGCGTAAAGCGCGATTCCTCCATCGAGATGGCGAAGCCCGTGCGCGCAATCATGGAAGCCAGCGTCTTCACCGGGATTTCGGCGATCGGCTCGGGCATCTGCGGCAGCTCCGGAAAGCTCTCGCGGGACATACCGGCGATGCGCGTCCTGGAACGCCCGGCGGTGATGGCGGCCCAATGATTTTCCAGGAACTTCATGTTCACATCGCCTTCGGGCAGCAACCTGACGAAATCCAGCAACTTGCGCGCGGGCACCGTGCCGGCGCCCTCCTTCTTCACCGTGGCCGGGCAGGAACAGCGGATGCCCAGCTCCAGATCGGTCGCCGTCAGCGTTACCCGGTCTCCGGCGGCTTCCAGCAGCACGTTGGACAGGATGGGGATGGTGGTCTTCTTCTCCACCACGCCTTGCGACAGACTCAGTTCACGTACCAGATCGGCTTTGCTGACAGTGAATTCCATGGGCCAGAGCTCCTACTTTTTCTTCAACCTGAAATATGTACTACTAGAACCGTATTCATAGGGCCTGTGCAAACTGTTGAAAGCTACCTAAATTATACTAAATTCAAGTACTTTTCGCTACTGGATCTTGCGGATACTACCCTGGAAGGGCGTTGAGAATTAACCTTAGATAGCACTTTTGCACAGTTATCCAGAGAGGCCGTGAAGGCTCTTTGTGGAAATTGTCTCTAACCTCATCGTAATGAGTCCATTAGGTTGTGCAGAAGCCTGTTCAATTCAGGATCTATTGAACGCTCCTTCTCGATTTTGTTAATGGAGTGGATCACGGTCGTGTGGTGCTTGCCGCCAAAGGCCCGGCCGATCTCGGGCAGCGAGGCGTCGGTCAGCTCCTTGACCAGGTACATGGCGACCTGCCGGGGGTAGACCACCTTGCGCGTGTTGCTCTTCTCCTTGAGCTGAGAGGGCTTGATCTGGAAGCGCTCCGCCACGGCCTTCTGGATCGAATCTATGGTCAGTTTGCGATCCTGCACGTGCACCAGGTGCTTGAGGACCTGCTGGGCCATCTGAAGGTGAATGGACGTGCCTGTAAGCGACGAATAGGCAATCAGCTTCACGAGGCCGCCCTCGAGCTCGCGCACGTTCGACTTGGTCTTGGAAGCCATGAAGGAGCGCACGTCGTCGGGCAGCTTGATGCCCTCGGCTTCGGCTTTCTTATCCAGGATAGCCATCTTGGTTTCGAGGTCGGGCGGCTGGATATCGGCCAGCAGGCCCCATTCGAAGCGCGACCGAAGACGCTCCAGCAGGCCGGGGATCTCCTTGGGATGCGAGTCGCTGGAGATCACGATCTGCTTCTGGTGGTCGTGCAGCTCGTTGAAAGTATGGAAGAATTCCTCTTGCGTGCGGTCTTTGTTGCCGAGCAACTGGATATCGTCCACCAATAGGACGTCGGCCTCGCGGTAGCGCTGGTGAAACTGCTGCATGCGATCGGTACGGATGCAGGAGATCATCTCGTTCATGAAGCGCTCGCTCGAGGTATAGATGACCCGCATGGAGGCAAACTTGTCCATCAACTCCCGCCCCACGGCATGCATCAGGTGGGTCTTTCCCATTCCCACCCCGCCATAGATAAAGAGCGGGTTGTAGCTGCGCGCGGGATTGGTGGCTACCGAGCGCGCCGCGGCGTGCGCGAACTGATTGCAGGTGCCGACCACGAAAGTGTCGAACGTGAATTTGGGATTCAGCAGGCTCTGACTGTCATTCTCGCCAAGCTCGGCGAGTACCGGCGACGGCGCGCGAGCGTTGGCCGTCTCGTAGGAGACGCGGTTCACAGGAAGAGCCAGTTCCTCGATGCCGGCACGGATCAAGGAGGCGTACTCGTTCTCCAGCCAGGCGCGCGTCTCCCGGTCCGGTACCGAGACGAACAGGGTTTCCCCGTCGCTGCCGGCGAAGGCACTTCCCTGAAACCAGTTGTTGAAACTTTCCTCGCTTACTTTAGGCTTCAGATAATCACGGATTTGGTCCCAGAGATTCATGCCTTGACACACCACATGTACACGGTTTCCACAGAGTTTTCCACAGCGACGTGGGATTCGGCGGCCTCCAGGTTCAGAGGAGTCGCAGGAGTTCAAATGCGCCGGAGCGTAATAGTACTTTAACTCCCTTTCCGTTAGCCGAAATGTAGAATAGCACACCGAAAAGATTTTCCAGCAAGTTTATAAGTCTTTATTTTTCTTAGGTTTAGTTGAAACGTTTGACACCGCCAATGTTTCTGAAGGACAATGGGTTCTCACCCCGCGTGCGGGAGTAACTCAGCTGGTAGAGTGCGACCTTGCCAAGGTCGATGTCGCGGGTTCGAATCCCGTCTCCCGCTCCATCATCTAACCCTCTGACGTCATGTTGAAAACCGTTGTGTTGTCTTGGGCCGCCGCGCTGCTGGCTGCCTCTTCCCTTCTGGCTCAGGATTACAAGTTGGAGCCTATCTCAACGGCCCCTCCCGCCCTTTCCGGCGGATATACTTCACTGATCGCCAACCAGGGCTATCGCGTAAACGGTGCCAGTGGTCCCTGGTGTGAGATCTGGTTTCGGAACAGCATTCCAACCGGCGCCAAGCCGAGCGACCCCGCCATTACTCTTCCCATCGCGCAAGGCACCCTGGTAGCCATTATCCGGTTCCCCAGTACCGCGGCGGACCGTCGCGGCCAGACCATCAAGCCCGGCGTCTATACCATGCGCTACAGCAACAACCCGGTAGATGGGGCGCATCAGGGCGTCGCGCCCCAACGGGACTTCTTACTGCTGACTCCGCTGGCCAACGACCCGGACCCGAACGCCATGCCGGATTTCGCCACGCTCGTAAGCTGGAGCAGGAACGCCTCCGGGACGCCGCATCCCGCCGTATTCTCTATTGAGACCCCCGCTGGATCGACCTTCCCCGAGCTCACCAAGGAAGGCGATCACGACACGGTGTTGAACGTGAAGGTCGGCGACCTGCCTTTCGCCATCATCGTGGCCGGCAAGTACGAGGGTTGATCCCGCCAGTAGTGTAGACTTTGGACTTGGGCGCCGCCACGGAGTTCGAATTCCGCCACCGCTTCTGGTTGCTTTGCTCCATTTTCGGCATCGCTTTCGCCTGCTACCGGCTGGATCACACCAATAGTGCCGTGGCTCTCGCCCGCCTGCTGGCGGGTCCTCATACGGAGCGCATCGATCTGCTGGTGCACCTGGTCTTCGGAGCGGGCGCGCTGGTGATGGCGCTATGCGCCGTAGTGCGTTCCTGGGCGGCCGCATATCTGGCAAGCGAAGTGGTTCACGATACGAAGCTTCACACGGAGCGCCTGGTAGCCGACGGCCCTTATCGCCATCTGCGCAATCCGCTGTACCTGGGTACTCTTTTGCTGGCGCTGGGAATGGGCCCCATGGCCAGCCGGCTAGGCTTGGTGGTGCTGATAGTGGGAGTCCCGATCTTCACGCAACGGCTGATCCTGCGCGAGGAGGGGCAATTGCTGCGCACGCAGGGGGAAAGCTACCGCCGCTATTTCGAGGCGGTGCCCAGGCTGATGCCTTCGCTACGTCCGCGTGTGGCGCCGGGTACGGGCCATCCCGACTGGCGGGATGGGATCGCCGGCGAAGCCTTCATCTGGGGCATGGTGGCTGGCTCGGCGCTCTTTGCGATCACCTTTCGCCTGACCTGGTTCTGGGCCTCGATGGCGGCCGGCTTCGCGATCTCCATTTGGCAGCACCGGCATTGGAGAGCGGCCCGAAGCGAGCGATAATCAATTCAGAGGAACAGGTATGGAAAGAGCGAAGAGCATTCAGTTGTTGAACGAGTCTGTAGCCGATGAATTGCAGGCCGTGCACCAGTACATGTACTTTCACTTTCACCTGGATGACCAAGGCTTCAAGCCGCTTTCGCAGTTGTTCAAGAGGATTGCCATCCAGGAGATGGGCCACGTCGAGTTGCTGGCCGAGCGGATTTTGTTCCTGAAGGGCGACGTCGAGATGGTCGTGGCCGGCCCGATCGAGAAGATCCATGAGCCGGAGGCGATTCTGGTGAAGGCCATGGCGATGGAGGAGGGCAGCGCGAAAGACTATAACAGCTCGGCCCTGGCCTGCGGGGCGAACGCGGATGCCGCCTCCAAGCAGATCTTCGAGCACCTGGTAGAGGACGAGGAAGGCCACTTCGATCAATACGAGAAGCAGCACGACAATATCAAGCGCTTCGGGCTGAGCTATCTCGCGCTGCAGTCGTTCGATGCCGCACCGGCCGGTACGGCCAGCGCCGGGTAGGGCGGCGGAAAGTTTCTTTGGGCAAGCTAAAAGCGTGCCCCACCGCTACGGTTTTGCGGGCGCTACAACGTAGACGTATTCGAGCGTGTCCTTTCCGGTATTCGAGACGTTGTGGCGGGTCGCGGGCGGGATGTAGGCTAGCGCCGGAGCGGCGAAGGGACGCGCCGGCTGGCCCTCGACGAGCGCGGATCCCTCGCCGCGCAGAATCACCAGCGTTTCTTCATTGGCGCCGGTGGTGTGCCATCCGACGGTCTCGCCGGGCTTGAGCCGTACGAAGCCGCTGCGCATCCCGGCGGTCTGCGGAGCGCCCTTCAGTAGCGGGCAATCGCCGCCGGGACACGCCAGCGGCAGCGTGAGCGGCTGTGGCCGCGGCGCCTGCGACCCCAGCGGCAGCGCGGCCAGGGCTGCCACGATTAGAACGATTCCGGCCCACTTCATAAACACCTCCACGATTCAAGACTCCTGAGTCTGGTTTATCCTAAGGTGAAGCGGGATTCGCATGAGCACCGGACGACCCAAACTCGCGCGCATCCGCCGCATCAGCCAGATTGTCTTCCTTCTTCTCTTCCTCTTCCTCCTGGTCATGGCCGAGGCGCGGTGGTCGCGGCCAAGCGCGCAGAGCGATATCCGCATTCCCTATCCCATACGGCTATTTCTGGAGATCGACCCGCTGACGGCCATCGCGGGTGCGCTGGCGAGCGGGGCCCTCTACCGCGGTCTGTTGTGGAGCCTGGCGGTAATTCTGCCCACGCTGTTCCTGGGCCGCGCCTTCTGCGGATGGGTCTGCCCGCTGGGCACGGTGAACCATTTCTTCTCCTGGGTGAAATCGGAGCGCAAGCGCGGCAAGCGGCTCATCGACTCGAACCGCTACAAGAAGTGGCAGAGGCTGAAGTATTACGTCGCGATCGCAGTTTTGGCGGCGGCGGCCGCGGGGAGCGCCGTGTTCGGGCTGCTCGACCCGATCTCGCTGACGGTCCGTTCGATCGGCATCGGGCTGCTGCCGGCCTTCGATTACGCCACGCGCGGCACCCTGGTTTTCAAGCAGACCTACTTCCGGCAGGGCGCGCTCTTCGCCGCGATTTTCATCGCCATTCTGGCGGCCAATCTGCTGGTGACGCGCCTGTGGTGCCGCGCGCTCTGCCCGCTGGGCGCCCTGCTCGGCTGGCTCTCGCGTGGATCGCTCGTCAACCTACGGAAAGACCCTGGCGCGTGCGACCAGTGCAACCGCTGCCTGATGGCCTGCCAGGGCGGCGACGACCCCATCCCCGGCGCCGTGTGGCGCAAGGCCGAGTGCCACCTGTGCTTCAACTGCGTGGCGGAGTGCCCCACTTCGGGCATCGCGTTCGAGTTTTCGGCGAAGGCGGCGGATGCGGCGCGCGGCCCGAACCTGGATCGCCGCAATCTGCTGGTGGGCGCCGCGGCGGGTCTGGCGATGGTGCCGGTACTGCGTGCCAGCGCGGGCCTGGCGGTGGAGCGCGACGCCCGTTTGATCCGCCCTCCGGGGTCGCTCGACGAGAAGGATTTTCTGAGCCGCTGCATACGCTGCGGGGCGTGCATGAAGGTATGCCCGAATAACGTGCTGCATCCGGCGGCGGGGGAGGCGGGCATCGAGGGCCTGTGGACGCCGGTGGTGGCGCCGCGCATCGGGTATTGCGAACCGAGCTGCTCGCTGTGCGCGCAGGCTTGTCCAACGGGCGCCATATGGGAATTCACGGCGCGGGAGAAGGGCTGGGCCGTGGGAAGCCGCGCGGCCAGCCAACCGATACGCATCGGGACGGCCTTTTACGACCGCGGCCATTGCCTGCCGTGGGCCATGGCCACCGAGTGCATCGTGTGCGAGGAATGGTGCCCGGTGTCGCCCAAAGCCATCTTCCTGCGGCCGGCGGAAGTGGCCGACGCGGCCGGCGCCCTTAAGACGGTGCGGCAGCCGTATGTGGATCCGGCGCGCTGCGTGGGCTGCGGGGCGTGCGAATATGCCTGCCCGATCGCGGACCGGCCGGCCGTGTATGTGACCAGCATCGGGGAGAGCCGCTCGAAATCGAACCAGATTTTGCTGGAGCGGCAGGAGCGAAGGAGGATCGCAAAAACATGAGATCCCGAGGGTCCCTTGTGGCTTGGGTGACCTTGACGACGGCGCTGCTGGCGGGCTGCGGTGCGCGGCGGGCGGCGGACGTGTTTCCGGCCGATGGCGAGGCGCAGGGCTGGAAGATGGAGCGGCAGCCGCGCGTTTTCCAGGCGGACAATCTGTGGGAATACATCGATGGCGACGCCGAGAAGTATTTGCAAGCCGGTTTCGATAACGTGCGCAACGCGGACTACCGGTATCAGGGGCGCGTAGAGGCGGCTGCCGATGTTTACGCAATGAAAACTCCCCAGGCGGCGGCCAAACTTCTGGATGCCGAGCCGGACCTGGGCAGCCAGCCGGCCGCGTTGGGAGATGCCGGGCGGGCCTACCGCGCCAGCATCGTGTTCCGCAAAGGGCGGTATCTGGTGCGGCTGGTGGCGTACCAGGAAGATCCGGAAGCACAGAAGGCACTGCTGGATTTGGGGCAGGCGATTGCGAGGCGACTCACATGAACGGAAAAGTAAACGAAGATAACGGACGGATCGAGCGCCGGGCGTTCCTGAGCCGGTCCGCAGCCGTCGCGGCCGGGATCGGCGCGACCGCGTTGACGGGCATCGCCGCCGCGGCGACGCCGGACGCCATCGAAGAAGCGGTGGCCAAGGTGGGCCGGCTGCCGCGCCGCAAGCTGGGAACCAGCGGGCGCGAGATCGCCATGGTGGTGGGGGCGTTCGTGTGGCCCAGCGACCTGGTGGAGGCGGGGGCGCGCTGCGGCATGAACTATTGGCATCGCGTGAACGGCTTCAAGACCATCCCGCCGGCGATTCTGAAAAACCGCGAGGCGCACTATTGCCAGGTTTCGGTGGACCGCGTGAGGGGCAATCACGAGACCGGGCAGATCGTCGAAGAGGAGCATTACCAATATGTCAAACAGGCGCTGCGCGATACCGGCCTGAGCTACTTCGACGACATGCAGTTCCGCTTCGGCTATCACACGGCCGCCGAGGTCAAGCAGAATCGCGGCATGATCCGGGCGTTTGAGCGGCTGAAGAAGGAAGGCGTCGTGAAGCACCTGTGCCTCTCGCAGCACAGCTACAACGGCAACGCGCTGGTGCCGGGCGGGCAGAGCGCGCCGGAGGTGCTGACGGCGCTCATCGAGGACGGCGCCTACGAGCATTACCAGATCATGTATTCCTACGGCGACGATAAGGCCTCGAGCGACGCCATCGCGCTGGCCAAGCGCAAGGGCCAGGGCGTGATCGCGATGAAGACGGGACGCGGGGTGGGCCGCATGGGCGAGGACGCGGCCTTCATGAAGCGCCTGCCCGCGGGGACCACGCCGCATCGCGCGCTGGTCCGCTGGCTGGCCGCCGAGACGCCGCTCGATGCGGTGACGGTCAACACGCAGACGCTCGAGCAGTTCGTCGAGAACTACGCCGGGATGGGCGCGCCGCTAAAAGCCGAGGAGCGCCGGGCCATCGAGATGATGCGGGCCTACGCGGACCAGCGCGCCTGCCGCCTGTGCAACGAGTGCATGGAGGGCTGCCGGCAGCAGATCAACATCGCGGATATTATGCGGTATGAGCGGTACGCGCGCGATTATAAGGATATTCGCGCGGCGCGGTATTTGTATGCGAAGCTGCCGCGGCAGGGCGACGCGTGCACGGCGTGCGGGGAGTGCCCGGCGAAGTGCCCGCAGGGGCTGCGGATTCCGGAGAAGCTGGCGGAGATTCATAGGCTGCTGGCGTAGACGGGGCCAGCTACCGCTCCCTGACGGTCGCGGCTCGGTTACGGGCCGAGCCGCGACCGTAAACGAGCTGCGTTGATGGCATGGGACGGGCTGAGCCGCGACCGTAAGGGAGCGGTGTTAATGGCATAGGAGCGATGGCGGACGATCAAGGAGAGAATCCGGCGAACCGGCGCGAGATGCTGCTGCAACTGCTGCGGCTGGGCGGGGCTGGAGCTGTCGCGGGCGGCGCGGGGCTGTGGTTGGCCGGACGCAGCCGGAAGCCCGAGGAACCGGCCGCCGCCATCGTGCGCCATAACTTCAGCGTGCCGGCGGATCCGGCGCGTCCCGATATGGCCGTGGCGCAGGGTGAGAATCACGGCGAACTGGTGCGCGCGGCCGTGTCGGCGCTGGGCGGAATACGGCGCTTCGTTTCCCCCCGCGACGTGGTGGTGCTCAAGCCCAACGCGGCCTGGGATCGCACCCCCGAGCAGGCTGCTAACACCTCGCCGGAGGTGGTGGCTGAAATGGTCAAACTGTGCTGGGAGGCCGGCGCCGCCAAAGTGATTGTCGCGGATGTGACCATCAATGAGCCGCGCCGCTCGTTCGCGCGCAGCGGGATCGGCGAAGCGGCGCGGGCCCAGGGGGCCCAGGTGGTGCTACCCGGGGAGCGCCGCTTTCGGGATGTCGAGCTGGGCGGAGAGGTGCTGGCTTCCTGGCCGGTTTTCGAACCGTTCCTGGCCGCCGATAAGATGATTAACTTGCCTGCCGCCAAGCACCACAGCCTGACCGGCGCATCGCTGGGGATCAAGAACTGGTACGGCATCCTGGGCGGGCCGCGGCACCGGCTGCATCAGCGCATACACGAAAGCCTGGCGGACTTGGCGGACTTCATGCGCCCCACGCTCACCGTGCTGGACGCCTGGCGCGTGCTGCTGCGGAACGGCCCCGGAGGCGGCAACCTCGAAGACGTGGTGCTCAGGAAAACGGTAATTGCCTCCAGCGATCCCGTAGCCCTGGATGCGTGGGCGGCTCAAGCGTACTGGAACCTCGACGCCGAGAAGCTGCCGTATCTTGCGATGGCGGCCGCGCGCGGTCTGGGATCGGCGCGCTTTGAGGATAAACGGATCGAATGGGTGCCATCAATACAATTGCTTGACAGCGCAAAACCGAGGCCTTGATAATTAAGGGTTCCCACCGGTCGACCGCGCTGTCGGCCTCGACTAATTTTTCGGATAAAGAGAGCCGTTCATTGTTGCTTGGATGTGAGGTGTTCTCCGAAGGATCCCGCCCTCCGGCTCTCGTACAGTTATTGGAGTCAATCAGATGCTCTTAACTTTAAAGACCTCCCCGCTTGCATCAGCCGTCTGTGCCCTGTTGCTAGGCGCGGCTGCTTTGAGCGCCCAGGATGCCACCGGCAAGATCGCCGGCAACGTGACGGACCCGAGTGGTGCGTCCATCACTGGCGCGAAGATCACGGTTACCAATACCGCCACGAGCCTCGAGAAGCAGACTTCGACGGACCGCGCGGGCTACTACCAAGTGTTGCAGCTTCCCGTGGGGCGCTACCAGGTGGCGGCCGAGGCGCCGGGCTTCGCGCGCACGATGGTGCAGGGCACCAACCCGCTGGAGATCAACCAGACGCTGCGCATCGACGTGCAGCTCGAAGTCGGCAGCGTCAAGGACACGGTCACGGTGGAGGGCGGCGCCAGCGCGGTGGAGACGGAGAACGCCACGGTCGGCGCGACGGTCAGCAGCAACGCGGTCTATGAGCTTCCGCTAAATGGCCGCAACGCGCTCGATCTGCTGGCCACGCAACCGGGCGTGACTCCCAAGAACTCCGATGCACCGCGGCAGGCGGGTTCTTACAGCATCGGCGGCGGGCGGTCGGATTCGGTGCTGTACCTGCTCGATGGCGGAATGAACAACCACCTGATTAACAACGACGTGGTGATCAATCCGAACCCCGACGCGGTGGGCGAGTTCCGCGTGTTGCAGAGCAACTACTCGGCCGAGTACGGGCGCAGCGCGGGCGGCGTGGTGAGCGTGGTCACCAAGAGCGGAACCAACTCGGTGCACGGCACAGCCTTCGATTTTCTGCGCAACGACGCCATGGCCGCGAACACCTTCTTCAACAACGAGCAGGGCATTCCGCGCCAGGTTCTCAAGCGCAACCAGTACGGCGGCACCATCGGCGGCCCGATCTACATTCCGCACGTCGTGGATGGCCGCAACAAGCTGTTCTTCTTCTTCTCTTACGAAGGGCAGCGGCTGAACCAGAATGCGTCCTCGGGCAAGATCACGACGTTCACGCCGCTCGAGGAGCAGGGCAATTTCTCGAAATCCGCAAACGGCGGCCCGGACCCGAACGTAGCGTCTTTTCTAGCGGCGAACCCCTATTTCCAGCCGGATCCGAACCTGGCGTCGCAGGCCATCATCGCGCCGTCGCGCATCAACACGATTTCCCAGAATTACTTCACGAACAGCCTGATTCCGGTTTCCGCGGCCGGCTATGTTTTTCCTGAAGCGACGGCCACCACCAACCACAGCGAGTATCTGGGCAAGCTCGACTACCTGATCACGTCGCGGGACTCCTTCTCCGCCACCATGGCCACGCAGGATTCCCCCCAGGTGGTCCCGTACTCGAACACTTCGGGCGCCACCTCGGTGAGCGGCTATCCGGTTTCGGATGACACCATGGCGTACTTCGGGAATATCGCCTTGACGCACACATTTTCGCCTACGGTCGTCAACCAGGCCCGCCTTACGGCACAGCGCAATAACACGGCGCAGAATTACCCGATCGGGACGAAGCCCGGCCCGGCACAACTGGGAATCACCGGGATCACGCCCGACCTGGTGGACGGCCCCACGATCATCAACCTGGAGGGCAGCTCGATGTTCGCGGGCTACAATCCCTTCGGTCCGGCGGACATCGTGGATAACACGATCACCTTCACGGACGACCTTTCCTGGACAAAGAACAAGCACACCTTCAAGTTCGGTTTCTACGGGTCGGATTACCGCGATGCCATGATCTACGGCTACTACCTGAACGGCGAGTACGATTTCTACGGTCCCGGCACCTCGATCGGTTCGGGCAACGACCGCGCCGATTTCCTGATGGGCTTGCCGGACGACTTGCAGCAGTATCCCAACGCTCCCACCAACATCCGCTCGCACTCGTTCGCCGGCTATGCGCAGGACACCTGGAAAGTCACCCGCACCTTCACGCTGGATTTCGGGCTGCGCTATGAATACAACCAGCCGAAGTACGATACGCACAACCGGTCGTTCTCGTTCGTTCCCGGAGTGCAGTCCACGGTATTTCCGAACGCGCCGCTCGGGCTGCTGTTTCCGGGCGACAAGGACGCGCCCAACGGCGCCGATTTCCCGGATCGCCGGGATTGGGCGCCGCGCGTGGGCTTTGCGTGGGACGTCTTCGGCAATGCCAAGACCAGCATCCGCGGCGGCGCCGGGGTATTCTACGACGTGCTGAAGGCCGAAGACAACCTACAGTTCAACGGCCAGGCGCCCTTCTTCGCGTCCGGCTTTCTGACTTTCAGCCCGCCCGCTGGCGGGTTCACCTCCGATCCTGGAATCATGGTCAATCCGTACGCGGCGGCAGGTGCCGTCAACCCGTTCCCATCCAAGCCCGTCAACCACAATGTGAACTTCGCGGACGCCGGCTTCCTGCCCATCGGCGGCGGCAACCCGTTCTTCGTCGATCCGCACCTGAGGACGCCGTACATTTACCAGTACAACTTCTCGCTGCAGCAGCAACTGGTCAATAACCTGACTCTCTCGGTGGGTTATATCGGCCACGATGCGTTCGGGCTGACCGGGCTTACCGACATCAACTCCTTCGCGCGCGGAAGCGATACGCGGACTCTGGACCTGAACCCGACGTTCGCCGGCGACTACAACTTCATGAACGAGTTCCAGAACATCGGGCGCTCGAAGTACAACGGCCTGCAGACGGACCTCACCAAGCGCTTCTCCGGCTCGGGCCTGGGCAACACGTTCTT
>CAYRWE010000046.1:0-25691 GCA_964427655.1 uncultured Solibacteraceae bacterium
GCTACGGCTGTGCCGGCCTGACGGCGATCCTCCTGGTCATCGGGATCATGGACTTGCGCGCGATGGCAGTCATCACCGCGGCCATCACCGCCGAACGCGTCGCACCGGCCGCTGAGCGCGTGGCGCGAGCCATCGGGGCTGCCGCCGTCGGAGCAGGGTTGTTTCTGATCGCACGAGCAGCCGGGCTCGCGTGACACATCCTCCAGGCAATCGCTACCCGCCGTATTCAGCACTACGAAACTCCCGATATAGCTGGCCTCATTCAACCCGCGCTGCGCTGCTTCACCTGAACATGTTTCGCCGCACTGCGACCTGCTCCCAGCGACCGAAACGCCTGAATGAGCAGCGGTATTCCTCCCAGTGCGGTGAGGTTCTCCTCACTGCCCTGCTCGTCGTAGGCAAACGGCAGCGGCAACTCGGTCGGAGATGTATTGGGGCGCCTGCGCATGAACCCGCATTGTACGGCACAGCAGGCTCACCTTCCAGGTGAAAATCCAGACTCACGCTTTGCCCCCGCCAAGCCTTCTTCCGGCTTCCACTCCAAAATCCCTTACGGACGGATTACGGGCGAGGGGCACCGCTTCTCGATATCCCAGGCCACGCATGGGGCTACACTGCAAGACGGAGTCTTACGTGGCGCGAAGAGCCTATCCTCTGTCTAAAGTCTATGGCCTGCTCGAACCGGGGCCGGTCGTGCTGCTCACAACCGCCGGCGAAGAGCGGGCCAACATCATGGCGCAGTCATGGCATATGATGGTCGAATTCGAGCCGCCAATGGTGGCCTGCATCGTGAGCGACCGGAATTGCACTTTCGACATTCTGAAAGCGACCAAGGAGTGCGTGATCGCCATCCCGACGGTCGAAGTGGCCGATAAGGTGGTGCTCTGCGGGAACACCTCCGGCGACAAGGTCGACAAGTTCGAGACCAGCGGGCTCACGCCGGTGGCAGCCTCCACGGTGGGCGCGCCGCTTATCGCCGAATGCTATGCCAACCTGGAATGCAAGGTAGTAGATACGCGGGAGGTGAACCGGTATGGCCTGTTCATCCTCGAAGTTCTCAAAGCCTGGATCGATCCCGCGAAAAAACAGCCGCGCACCATCCACCACTTGGGAAAAGGGGCTTTCATGGTGGCCGGCGAGACGATTAAGCTGCCCTCGAAGATGAAGTAGGTCGAACCACCTTTCGGCACCCCGCCACGGGAAGGGCCGGGGCGCGAAACTGCCTTACCGGTTCGAGCGATGAAGCACAGTCACCGGAGGCGCCGCCGGTCGCAGCGGGCGAATACCCACGAAATCCGCACGCGAAGGATCCGAACCGTCCGGGGGAGGGCCGATCGCCAGGCGCGCATCCGCGATCATAGACTGATTGCTACGGTTACCGCCGCCGAAGTCCGGGCCGCCCGTGCGCCGAAGCTCGATGTTCCCGCCGCTCACCGTGCCGGAGTAAGTGACATTGCCGGTCCGGAAGGAGACGTTGGCGCCTTCGATTTTTCCATCCTCGATGGCCACCGGCGTTTCGTTGCTGCCCCGGCCTCCGCCGCCTTCGACGGTGCCGGCCAGCGCGCTCCCATTCTGCCGGAAGGTGAAGAGCTGGCCGGCTCCCGCGCCAAACGCGCCGAAAGCGGCGGCCGGTGCATCCGGTGCACTCCTCCATAAACCGGTTATGCCCGAGCCTGCCGGAAGCTCGCGCTCCCAGGGCGGAAGCTGCGGGCGAAGCTGGGCGGCGCGGGCAGAGATCGTGACGCTGGACGGCGCCAGTCCCGGCGACGAAGCTTCCACCGTAATGCTGCCGGCCGCCTTGAGCGACTGCACGATGGCCATCGAGAGACCGCAGAACGCCTTGCGCGAGCTGCCCTTGTCGGATTCGAGGCAGGTGGGGTCCCCGTTGCCCACTCCGATGATCCTACCTTGGCCGGAAACCCGGAAATCGACCTGGTTATCGGCCACCGGCATGTAGCGCCCCTGGGCATCCTGCACTTCGACGGCGAACATGGCGACGTCCTCGCCATCGGCGGAAATCTCGCCTCGGTCCGCAGTCAGCACCAGCTTGGCCGCCGGGCCGGTGGTCTCGCGTCTGGCGGTCATCACCGGCTTGCCGTCTTTGTAGCCGCGCGCTTCGATGGCTCCCGGAGCGTACTTGACGTTCCAGGCCAGGTGCGAATTCTTCTTCATGTCCTTGGCGCCCAGGCTCTCGCCATTCAGGAACAGCTCCAAGCGGTCCAGGTTGGAATGCACCCAGACGGCGATCTGCTTGCCTTCAAAACCCGGCCAATTCCAATGCGGAAACAGGTGCAGGACGGGCTTCGGGGTCCACCATGCCTGGTAGTAGTAAAACGTGTCCTTGGGAAAGCCGCAGGTATCGATGACGCCGTATTGCGAGCTGATATTCGGCCACTGGTACGGCGAAGGCTCGCCGCGGTAATCGAAGCCGGTCCAGATGAAGCCGCCCGCCAGCCAAGGGCGCGCGTCGCAGAAGCTCCACCAGCCCTCGGCCGAAGCGCGGCCAGTGGTGGTGTAGGGATCGTAGGAGGCCACGTAGCCGTGCTCGGGGTCCATTACGTAAATGCCTCGGGTGCACACCGCGCTCACCTGTTCGGTGCCCATAACGGGCACTTTGGGATTGGCCTTGTGAAACGCGTCGGCCGCCGGATCGGCATAGTTATAGCCCTGCACGTCGCAGGCGGCGAAACCGAATTTGCCCATGTTGTTGCCGCCCAGAGGCGCAATGGATACGGGCCGCGAGCCATCCAGCCTTCCCGCGAGTTCTTTCATGCTGGTCAGAATCGACAGGCCGTAGCTGGTGGCGGCGGTGGATTCCTCGTTGCCCATGGACCACATGAAGACGCTGGGATGGTTGCGGTCGCGGCGAACCAGATTTTCGAACTGGCCGAGCCCTTCGGGATTCGAGGACATCATGCGGGTTTCGTCGAAAACCAGCATGCCCAGTTCGTCGGCAGCGTTCAGGAGTTCCGCGGTGGGCGGGTTATGCGAGGTGCGCAGGGCATTGCAGCCCATCTCCTGGAGCTTGCGGATGCGGAAATACTGCACGGCGTCGGGCAGCGCGGCGCCCACGCCGGCGTGGTCCTGGTGATTGCAGGTTCCCTTCAGCTTGACGGGCCGGCCGTTCAGGAGGAAGCCCTTCTCGGGGTCGAACGTGCAAGTGCGAATGCCGAACGTGGTTTCATAGCGGTCCGCCACGGCGCCGCCCGATTCCACTTCCGTTACCAGCTTATAGAGATTGCGATGCTCGAGCGACCATAACGCAGGCGCGCTCACGGGGATCTGCTGCTCGAAGACCCGCTCGCCGCCCCGTGCAATCGAGGTGGACTCGGCGGCCGCCTTGCCGACAGCTTTCCCCGAGGGATCGAGAATGGTGGAGGTGACGCGCGCGGTTTCGGCGGCTTTGCCGTGGTTCTCCACTTCGGTTCGGATTTGGATGCTGGCCGCGCCGGCGCTCACGCGCGCCCGCACCAGCGTGCCCCACTGTTTGATGTGGACGGGGCTGGTCTTGACCAGCCACACGTGGCGATAGATGCCGGCGCCTTCATAGAACCAGCCGTCGCTCTGGGTGGCATCCACGCGGACCACGAGGACGTTGCGGCCGCCCGGAGTGACGAAGTCCGTGACATCGAAGGTGAACGGATCGTACCCGCCGATGTGCCGTCCCATGTAGAAGCCGTTGAGGACCACCAAGGCCTCGCGATAGGCGCCATCAAACTCGATGGAAATGCGCTTCGCCGCGTCGGACGCGGGCAGCTCGAAAGTGCGGCGATACCAGCCGACGCTGGTAGCCGGGTAAGCGCGGCCGAGCGGATAGAAGCCCTTGCTGGAGAGGGCTGGATCGTTCTGGAAGGGTAATTCGATGGCCCAGTCGTGCGGCAGATCGACGGGTTTCCAATCGCTATCGTCGAAGGGCAGCGTGGCGACGGGACCGAAATTCCCGGTCTTGGAGAAGTTGCCCCGGAAGTTGAAATCCTGTACCGGATCGACGGCGTGTCCCAAATGGAAGCGCCATCCGAAATCCAGCAGCAGCCGTTCGCGGGGGCCACCGGACGCCGCCGGAGGAGTGGCGGTGTCCGCACCGGGCGCACCCGTCTGAGCCTGGGCTTGCGGACCGCCCCCAGCTTCCGCCGCCACCATGGCCGGTGCCGAAAGACTGGTCTTCAACACGTCGCGACGCGTCCATTCACTCATCTTTAGGAACCTCCACCAGACCACCGATTCTAGGATTCGGCAATGCGGCGGTCAAGGCCGCCGCCGGCGTTCGCCGCGTTCGCCCAAACTTCTGGGCAAGCTAAAGCATGCCCCACCTAAATTCCGCTGGGCAATGCCCGGCTGTAAAAGCCGGCCAGGTCGCTCTTCAATTGCTTGAGTTCGTCAACATTCAAGTAGATCATGTGGCCCGAGTGGTAATAGGTGAACTCGATGTTCTCCCTCAACCGGGGATCGAGCTGCATGTGCGCCAGGTCGTATTCGGTGATAAAGAAAGGCGTGGCCAGGTCGAACAATCCATTGACCGAGAGAACCTTCAGCTTGGGATTCTTGCGCATGGCGTCGGCCAGGTCACCGGCTACGTAGGCATCCCGCATGGGCGGGGCGCCGCGGCCGGGAGCCGTGCCGGCGGCCAAACCACCGACGCGATGGCTGTGATCCCAGGTTTGGTTGATATTGGGGCCGCTCGGATAATAGGTCTCCTTGGAGGAGAACTTCAGATCGCCCTCCAGGTAATCGTGCAGGGCGGAGACGAAGGCGCCGGTGACGCCGGTGCTCGAAGGATCGTAGCCGGGATTCTCGCCGGCCGCATCCGCGTCGGTTCCCTCGAAGCGCGCGTCGTAGCGGCCGATGATCATGCGCTGGTCGCGCAGGAGCTCCTTGCGGAAGCGCGTGGGCGAGATCCGCAGATTGGCTTCCTTAATATATGCGGCGCTCAGGCCGGTGTAAGAGGCCAGCCGGGCGGCCATGGAATCGACCTGCGCCTGCGGCAGGTTGTGGCCTTGCGCCAGGGCCTCGGCGTAGGGGCCGCGCGCGAAGGCCCGCACCTCGTTCAGAAACGCCTTCTCGTCGGCAGGCTTGTGAGGCACCTTGGCGTAATGCCAGGCGATCGCGGCGTAGGACGGCAGGTTGCCGATGTAGATGGCATCGCTGCCGGGAGCCTGGGTGAAATAGTTCAGGATGGTGGACATGAGCACGACGCCGTTGAGCGACACGCCGGCATCCTCCAGGACATCCGCCAAAGCAGCCGACCGGGTGGTGCCGTACGACTCGCCATACAGAAACTTAGGCGAATTCCAGCGGTGGTTCACGCTGATGTAGCGCTGGATGAAGCGGGAGAAGGCCTGGACATCCTGGTCCGTACCGGCGAAATCCTTGATGGTTGCGTGCCCCACGGGCCGCGAGTAGCCGGTGCCCACGGCGTCCACGAACACCATGTCGGTCTTATCCAGAAGGCTGTACTGGTTGGGAATCACCTGGTAAGGGCCGCCACCGGTAGCTTCGGGGCTGGCGGTCACTACGCGCACCGGCCCCACCGATCCCATGTGCAGCCACATGCTGGCCGAACCCGGACCGCCGTTATAAAGGAAGGTCAGCGACCGTTTACGGGGGTCGCTGGTGCCGGAGAGCGTGTAAGCCACGAAGAAAACGCTGGCGTAGGGCTTCTCATCGTCTCCGTCGATCAGCAGGTTGCCAGCGGTAGCTTTGTACGGGAGAGCCTTGCCATCGAGCGTCAGCTCGTGATCGGTAACCGAGCTGGTCTCCGGCGGGATGGGCAGCGGTTCAGCCGGAAGCGCGGTGGGGGGCGTATGGGCGGGCTGGGCAGCCGGGCTTTGGGCGCCGGCATAGGGCGCAATCAGCAGAGCCAGGCAGCCCGGCAACCAAAAACGAGTCGTAAAGAGCAAGCGAGAGATCTCCTTGCCGGCATTTTCGCACGAATACAGGAGAGCTGCGTCGCGGCTTATTCTTCCGCGCAGTTACAAAGGGTGCCATCGGCTTTGTAATGCGGCCAGGGACCGCGCGGCACGATAGGCCCCAGCGTGTAGCTCCAGCGATCAAACATCGTGGTGGGCGCGAAATACTCCGGATAGCGCAGGTGCTCTTTCACCACCGCCTCATTCAGCTCCATGCCCAATCCGGGGGTATCCGGAACAGCCACATATCCATCCTGGATGAGCGGTTTCGGCAGGCCGGTGACCAGGTCGTTCCACCAAGGTATGTCGATGGCGTGAGTTTCGCAGACCGTGAAGTTCTGCATGGTGGCGGCCAGGTGGGCCGCGGCGATCTGCCCGATGGGCGATCCGGGCTGATGGATCGCGCTCTTAATTCCCTTGGCATGAGCGTAGTCGGCGATGCGCTTGATCTCCCGCAGGCCGCCCGAAGCGATGATATCGGGGTGGAGAACGTCGATCGCATTGTTGTCGATCAGGTTCATGAAGGCCTCTTCCAACCCGAAGGCGAGTTCGCCAGTGGCCAGTCTGGTGGTGCTGGCGTTGCGGACCTTCTGGTAGCCGCGCCAGTCCCTCCAGTCGAGCAGGTCCTCAGCCCAGGCCAGGTTGTAAGGCTCGAAAGCCCTGGCGTAGCGGATGGCATCGGGAACGGGCAGGTTGAGAGCCATGCTGGGCGCCCCCTCGTGGTCACAGGCCAGGGGCATTTCCCAGCCGATGGCGTCTTTGGCGGCGGCAATAAACTCGCACAGGTATTGCAGCCCCTTTTCGGTGGCTATGCCGCTGGGCATCACGGCGCCGGGCCGGTCCTTCACCAGGCTGGTGAACAGGTCCATCTTGAAGTTCTTATAGCCCTTGGCCTTGCGCGCGGCCATCCGCTTACCGTATTCCTTGGGATCGGTGGTCTCGGTGGTATCGCAGTAGATGGCCACATGGTCGCGCAGCTTATTTCCGAGCAGGCGCCACGCGGGCACGCCGTAGACCTTGCCGGAGATATCGTGGAGCGCCAGATCGACAGCGCCGTAGCCGGTATTCCAGAAATCCTGGCCGGCCGACCCGCGAATTCCTGGGTTGCGGCCGTAATTGCCGAGGATCTCGTCGATGTGCAGCGGATTTTTTCCCAACAGGTGGGCCTTGAGCACCAACGCGGCGGCCATGGTCGAGCCTGCGAAGCACTCGCCCAGGCCGTACACGCCCTGGTTGGTATCGATGCGGATGATCGGGTAATCGAAGTTGGACGCCACCAGGCAGGCGCGGATGTCGGTGATCTTCAGGTCGCTGGGAGCGGAGTTCCGGTTGGGGCCGCTCTGCTTCGTCTGGGCGCTGAGTTCTCCCCGGGTAGCTTGAAAAACGGGGCCGATGGCAGTGAGGGCCGCGGCGCATTGGAGCATCCTGCGCCGGCTCATGACTGGCTTGCGCGTTCTAAACATGGATGGATCGATCCTCTCTGGCTCAAAAGAACGCTCCCTCGCGGTCGCGGTCGCGGCAAACGGGCGCGAGAGCGGGGGAGCCTGCCGATCACTCGGTGACGCAGTTACACCATTTGCCTTCTTCGTCGTAGTGCGGCCACGGCCCCGCCCAACGGCGCTGGAAGTTGGACGTGCCGGGCATATCCCACTCGGGCGTGGGCTCGAAATATCCCGGGAACCGCAGATGCTCCTTCACCACCTCGTCGTTCAGTTCGAGTCCCAAACCGGGCGTATCGGGCACCTTGACGTAGCCGTCGCTGATGATGGGCTTGGCGCAGCCCTTCGCCAAATCCTGCCACCAGGGCATGTCGGCCGCATGAAATTCGAGCGCCACCAGGTTCGACATGGTGCAAGCCAGGTGAGTCATCGCCATGATGGCAATGGGCGACCCGGGGTTATGGATCGCCGTCTGAATGCCACGAACCGCGGCATAATCGTGGATGCGCTTGATCTCGCGGATGCCCCCCGAAGCCACGAAATCGGGGTGGATGATATCGACGGCGTTATTATCCAGCATGTCGCGGAAGCCTTCTTCGAGTCCGAAGGCCTGCTCGCCGGTGCAGATGGGCGTGGTGGTATTTTCCTTGATTTCCTTGAACCCCCGCCAGTTGATCCAGCAGTAGGGGATGAAATCCTCGGCCCAGGCTAGATTGTACGGCTCAAATGCCTTGGCGTAGCGGATGGAATCTTTCACCGTGAGGTTGCCGAAATGATCGGCCGCCAGCGGTGTGTTCTTGCCGATATTGTCGCGCACGGCGGCGATAAACTCGCAAAGGTATTCCAGACCTTTTTGAGTCGCGGCGCCCGTGGGGAACACGGCCCCGGGCTTGTCTTTCACCAGGCTGGTATACAAATCCATTTTGAGAAACTTGAACCCCATGGCCTGGCGTTTGGCCACGCGCTCGCCCATCAGCTTGGGATTATCGGCGCCGGTGGTATCGCAGTAAATCAAGACCTTATCGCGCAGCTTCGGACCGACCAGCTTCCACACCGGGACGCCGTAGACCTTGCCGGCGATGTCGTGCAGCGCCAGGTCGATGGCGCCCAAACCGCTATTCCAAAAGTTGTGGCCCGCCGACCAGCGGAGCTCGCGCAGAATGTCGCCGTATTCCAGCGGGTTCCTGCCCACGAGATGGGCCTTCAGCATCAAGGCGCTGCCTTTGACACCAGCCGAAAAAACCTCGCCCAACCCGTATACGCCCTGGTTCGTATCGATGCGGATGATCGGATAGTCGTAATAGGTCGCCACCGTGCAGGCCCGCACATCCGTAATCTTCAGATCGCTCGGCGCGGAGTTGCGGTTGAATCCGGAACTCTGGGCGGACTGGGCCTCGCCGGTCCCTTCGGTGGCCTTCAACAGGGATGCCACTGCGCCCGCGCCCGCGGTAGCGCTGAAGAAATTCCGCCTGTTCAAATCCGACTTCGGCATTGTTCATCCTTTCGTTTCTAGCTCGAAATTAGGGAAATGGAGCCACCGGCAGCACGGCGGCCCCATAAAGGTTACGACTTCAGAATTCCATCCGCAAGCCGACGTCGATATTGGGCTGGCACTGCCCGACATTCGTCCAATCGCCGCGGCAGGTGCTGAAGGTGCCGAACAGTTGGGGCTGGGTCATATCGTAACTCGACACGGGTTGCGCCAATTGCCGCTGCTTGAACGGGAGGTTGTTGAAGTCCGCGCGCACGGTGGTCTTGAAGCGCTCCTTGACGGACCAACTCTTGTGAACGGTGAAGTTCGCCCAACTCATGCCGGGTGAGGTGAAGGTGTTGCGCCCCAGAGTACCCACGGTGAAAGCCGCCGGGTAGGCGAAATCGTTGTAGACCAGATAAGGAGTCTGAGCCTGGTTGGGGAACCGGTTCCGGCCCATGCTCCAATTGGGCGTCACACCGGTACCCGGCACCACCTGGTTGGGCCGGTAAACGCCCTGCGGCAGGTATTTGTAGGGGCTGTTGGCAAACGTAATGGTAGTCGGCAAGCCGGTCGCCAAATTCTCCACCCAGTTGAGGTTCCAGCCGCCCACCACGGCGTTCACAATGCCGCCGCGGTTCAGGAAATGACGGTTCTTGCCCACCGGCACCTCCAAGGTCATGATTCCCTCGAAGTTGTTGCGGATATCATAGCCCGCGCGGGCTTTTTCGAGGCTCCGGTTATAGTAATCGACGCCCGTGCAGGTACCGTCCGCGTCGCACTCGTCGAGAGTCTTCGAGTAGGTGTAGAAGACATTCAGGGTCATCCCGGTGGAGTAGCGTTTCTCCAACCGGATGGTCCCCGAATGATGCGTGCTGTGCCCAAAATTAGAATAGAGGTTGATCTGGCCGAACTGCGGGTACGGCATGTAAGTCTGTTCGGACTGATAGATCTTGGTGAGCACCGTAGGATCGGTCGAGATATTCAGAGGAATCTGGTTGATGTTCCAGGCCTCCAGCAGGCCCACCCCCGAATTCCCGCGGTACATAGCCTCGGCCAGCCAGTTGCTGCGGAACTCGTACTGGATTCCGGCGGACCAGCTCGTGACGTAGGGAGCGCGCATGTTCGGGTCATACCAGGTGGCGTTTCGAGAACTGTAATTTGTGCCGCCGTAGGGAACCGTCCCATTGGAGGCGAGCGGGTAGTTCACTGTGCCGGGCCCCTGCTGCAGAAAGAACGCCTGGTTCGGATTGCCCGAGGGCTGCTGCACGTTCACGGTGGCCTGGTACTCTTCCAGGTTCATTCCGACGGTGGGTCCGCCCAAATCGATCGTCATCATGCCGAACGAAGAACGAAATACTAAGTTGGGGGCGAATTTCCAGGCCATGCCGATGCGCGGCTGGAAGTTATTGAGATCGTTCTTGGCTAGCGCACCGGTGGGATGGGTGATGGCGCCCATCTTTCCGGTGAGCGGATCGGTCACCCTGGGGTTGAACTCCGATTCCTGGTTCCACTTGGTCGCCATAGGCGACTCGTACGACCAGCGCACGCCCAAATCCAGAGTGAGATTCCGGGTTGGCTTCCAGTGGTCCTGGGCATACACGCCGTGCTGCCACCAATACGGGAGCCAGGAAGCAAAATTCTGCGTGTAGGTGGCGCTGCTGACCGCGCCCAGCAGGAAGGAGGCGAAAGCGTTGCCGGTATTGGGAGTAAACGGAAGCTCCGTGCCTCCCGAGCTGGCGCCGCCGACGCCGGCGAAGTTATAGGTACCGCCCGGCAGGGCTGCAAGCATGGCGTCGAAGCGAGTGCGGATCAACTCATAGCCGAACTTGAGAGTGTGCGGGCCGACGATATGCGTGAAGTTGTCCTGGAAGGTGGATTCCGATCCTACCTGGCGCGTGGGGGCCATGGCAGTCATTCTGTACGTAGACAGGTTGAAGAAGGGCATGGTCGCTCCGGACACTCCGGGGATGCCGAGCTGCTGCGCCCAGTTCTGGTTAGAACTCAGGACGGAAAGCGTATCGACATGCCGCTCGTAGCCAATGCGCGCTTCGTTAAAGGTGCTGGGGCTAATGACATAAGTGTCGCTGACCACGCCGTTTTCGATATCTACCGGCTCGGGCTGGTCGTTGTAATTCAGCAGGTCGCCGAACGGGTTATTCGCGTATTCGGAGTAGTTCTGGCTCCGGTCGGCACGGTGGTGCGCCTGCGAATAGCGGCCGAAGATTTTGTGGTTCGAGGTGAACTCGTGGTCGATCTTTTCATCCCAACGGAGGCGCTGAACATGTTTCGGCTCCGTAATCTGGAGGTTCTGCACGGGACCGGCCGATGTCATAAGGCCCGGCAAGTTCGGCGCCGTGAACGGATCGAGCGACAGAAACTTCACGGCTACAGGACTGAACAGGCTCGTCGGTATCTGATTACCCGGGAAGGGAGTGCGAGTCCAGGTGCCAGTGGAGGTTTGCGTCGTGCTGTAAGGATTATAAATCGGCAGGCCGATCCCGCCGAACGAAAAGTCACCGGCTTCCTCGGACGCTGTCGGTACGGTGCGGTTGGTTGAGGGATTACCCGCGTGTTCCAGGTGACCGGCGAAGGAAGTCAGAAAGAACGTCTTGTTCTTGCCGTTGTATACCTTGGGAATATAAACCGGGCCGGCCAGAGTATAGTCCATCTCATGGAAGGACTCCGGGGCGGTCGACTGAAACTGCTGCAGGTCGCTGCGCTGCAGCATCTTCTTGTTGATGTAGCGATCCTCGGCCGAGCCGTGTATCTCGTTGGTGCCTGAACGGTAGACCAGAGCCAGAGACCCGCCGGCCGAATGTCCGAGCTCCGCCGACATACCAGTGGTGCTGACCTGGGCCTCCTGCACGGCATCCTGCACGGTATGGATGGAATCGTTGACGCCCAGAGCCGCGCCCGTACCGGGCACCTTTCCGCTGATGCCATCCAGCGTAAAGGCGATAGCGCGCTGGCGGTTACCTTCCACATGGAAGCCGCTGCCCGAATCGGTGGTGAAACCGGGGAAATAGATCAGGAACTTATTGAGGCGTTTCTGGGGAACCGGGATCTCCACCAGGGTGGCACCTTCCATGACGGAGCTCGCCGCGGCCGTCTCGGTGGCCAGCAACGGCGCCGCGGCGGTGACGGTGACCTTTTCCAGGTTGGCACCCAACTCGAGTTGGACATCGATACGCGGCGTCTCTCCCATGCGGAGGGCAATTCCCTCGCGGACATACTGCTTAAACCCGGCGGCTTCCACGTTTACTCGGTACGTTCCAGGGCTCAGATCGGGCACATAGTAGCTGCCCTCGGAGTTGGTTTGGGATTCCGACACGAACTCGGTGCCCACGTTCACCACTCGCACTTTGGCTCCCGCCACTACGGCGCCCGTGCTATCGGTAACGGTGCCCACAAGGTTCGCCGCGCCGGTGGTTTGCGCAATGGCGGCACCGGCGAACAAAGCGGCCACAGCCATCGCGCGGCAAATCGAAGAGTTTCGTAAGGCCGCACCATGCCCGCGGTAAGTATCGGCACCTGCTCCAATTGACTTCTTAATTAACATTAGGGTCCTCCCCGTTGTGAAATGGCGGGCGAAAGCTCACGCCAGATTTGAGGGGCTGGAGTCGGCGCTCCAGCTCTCCGGTTTCTTATTAGGCCCGGACCACAGAGGACAGTTGTATGCGCATGGGCACACGCCCTGAAACGCATGTAACTTATCAGATAAGTTGCGCTGCAACAGCGTCGGAGTCAATGGAAAGTTCAAAATGGTTGAAACAGGTAGAGAAAGGTAAATAGGCCCTATTCTCCGTGATATTACGGGAGGTCACTAAGAGGCTAAGAAGTTAACTGGTGGGTCAACCTGAAACTGGAAGCTAAGCCGACTTTGCCCAAACCGGCTCTTACGCCCGGGCGGTTGGGGAGCTGGCTCGATTGCCGCGCGGCCATATCGTCATAGCCCAGGCGAGCCGAGATATTCGCGGCGGCCGTCTGAACGGCGGCGATCAGGCGCGCTTCGCCGTTCAGAGCCGAATGCGCGGCCGTGATCGAAATACTGAGGGCGGCCACCACCTCGCCGGAGAAATCGCGCACCGGTGCGGCGATACAGCGGGCGCCTACGAGCGCTTCCTCGCGGTCCAGAGCGTACTGCTGGGAGCGGATCGATCCAAGCTCGCATTCGAGTTTCGACAGATCACAGATCGTGAACCGGGTTTGCCGCGGGAGACCGCTCTTCGCGATCACGGCCAGGGCCGTATTCTTATCCAGATGCGCCAGCAGCAACTTACCCACGGCGGTAGCGTGAGGAGCGACCAAAGCTCCGATCCTGAGGCCGATCGTTTCGGCGGGCGAATCGACCTGCTCGATAAACATCATTTCGAGATCGTGGGGGTCGAAGACGGCCAGGTTGACTGTAGCCTCCACAACCTCGGACAAGTGGCGCATAAAAGGGCGCGCGACTTCGCGCAGTTCGATTCGTTGATGGACCAGATGGCCCAGCTTGAGTAACTCCAGGCCCAGACGGTACTTCTTACTTTGGTCCTGCTCGATGTAACCGAAGTTCCGCAAGGAGGCGAGAATGCGGTGCACATCGCTGGGAAGCAAGCCGGTCTTCTCCGCGGTTTCCGTGATTCCCAAGGCTGGTTTCGAGCGAAAGGCATCGAAAATACGACAGACCTTTTCGATCGAGGTTGCGGGTTTCATCGCGATCCTGCCTCTGGCAACGACCTATTCTACTCCGTGGCGCAGCCGGCGGCGGCGGATTTCGCCGGAAGCCGGGCACGGCACTCATTTCACCCATTATTCAACCATTTTGAATTTATGCTGGAACTCGGCGGCGAGGCCGTTTACACTAGCTCGCGGTGAACCAGGTCGCCTTTACGGCCTGAAATGAAGCTAGGGGCGCCGGGCGCGCTCCGTGCAAAGCCGAAGTATCGCGGGCTTGGTACGCCTCCAGGAGAACCGAACATGAGCTTACGCAAGAAGAGCGGTGTCAGCCGCCGAAGCTGGTTCAAGCGAGCCGCCGCCTTAAGTGCGCTGGGCCCGCTATTTCAGGCCACGCGAGGCGAATTGAGCGCCCAGGCGAGGCAGAACGGCCCGAACCGGAACTCGTCCCCCAGCGACCTGAGAATCACCGACATACGCGGATGCACGGTGGCATCGAATTACGACTATCCCATCATTCGCATGGAGACCAATCAGGGCGTCTATGGCTTGGGCGAGGTCTTCTGCAACGACATGATCAGCCAGGTGTTGCTGCTGAAGCCCTTCGTAGTGGGCAAGAATCCCCTCCAGATCGATCAGATCATGAACAGCATTCGGCGGTTCACCTGGCAGGGATCGAGCAGCGGCGGGTACAGCGCCATCGATCTGGCTCTGCACGATATCGCCGGAAAAGTGTACGGTGTGCCCGCGTGGCGGCTGCTGGGGAACAAGCTGCACGATAAGCTGCTGATCTACTGCGACACCACCGGAATTTCGGACCCCAAGATTTACGGCGAGCGCATGAGAAGGCGCCAGCAGCAGTACGGCTTCCAGTTCTTCAAGATGGACCTGTACACCACCATGGTGGAGGATAAGAAGGATGCCGTGGATACGCGCGGAGTAGCCACCGATCTGGGCCTGAAGTACATGTGCGAGATCATTCAGGGCGTCCGCGACGGAATCGGGTGGAAATGGCCGCTGGCGGCCGATCACTTCGGCCGGCTGAACGTCAAGGATGCCATCCGCTATGCCAAGGCCTTCGAACCCTACCACCTGGCTTGGGCCGAGGACCTCATCAGCGCGCTCGATTGGCGCGGCTTCCGGGAGATCACCCACGCGACCACGACGCCCACTCTCACCGGCGAAGCTCTCTTCGGGCTGGAAGAAGGCTACAAGCCGCTGATTGACAACGACGCCGTGAATTACCTGCACCCGGATGTGACCGATTCGGGCGGACTGATCGAATGCAAACGCATCGCGGATTACGCCGCGGCTCATAACATGCAGTGCGCCGTGCACATGGCCAACAGCCCGATAGGCCAGTTAGCCAGCGCGCATTTCGCCGCGACCATCCGTAACTTTATGGTCCTGGAGTACCACGCGGTAGATATTCCGTGGTGGCAGGATCTGGTGACCGGATGCAAGAAGCCGATCATCGAGCAGGGCGGATATCAAAGCGTTTCCGATACGCCGGGTTTGGGTGTGGAATTGAACGAAGCTGTGGTGAAGGAGCACCTGGTGACCACCGGCTACCCGGTGCCCGACGGCTACTTCGTTCCCACGACCATGTACGACAAGGCGATGATCGGAAACCACGTGCACAGCAAGTATCCCCACCTGGACGCACAAGGCAACCCGGTGAACGATCTGGACGAGAATACGGGCCCGGTGCAGACCGGGCGATAGGAGAATCGAGATGACGACAACAGTTAGCAGACGCCAGCTACTGGCGGGACTCGGGTTGGCGACGGGAGCGGCGATGGCCCTCCGGCAGCCCCTTAGAGCCGCGACGCCTAAGCCGATGCGTGGGATTTTCCCGATTCTAGCAACCCCGTACACCACGGCCGGCGGCGTGGATTTCGAAGACCTGGCTCGTGAAGTCGAGTTTTTCGATAAGTGGGGCGCCCATGGCATGGCTTGGCCGCAGCAGGCCAGCGGTTATCCCGGAGGAGTCAACAAAGAAGAGCGCATGCGCGGCATGCAGGTTCTCGCCAAAGCGGCTAAAGGTAAGAAGCCCGCGCTGCTGCTGGGCGTTCAATCCAATACCACGGCGGAGATGCTCGAATATGCGCACGCCGCCGAGGCGCTGGAACCGGACGGGCTGATCGCCATGCCGCCCATGGAGGCGAAATCCCCGGAGGATTACCACACTTACTACCGGGAACTGGGGAAGGTGGCCAAGCGCCCCGTCTTTATCCAGACTTCCGGAGGGGCTAAGGGCGTCGATCCGCCGGTGGAGATGCTGATCGATCTGGCGAAACAGTTTCCCTGCTATGGCTATGTGAAGGAAGAGGCCGAGCCGGTGAACCCGCGCATGAAAGCCCTGATCAAGGCCAAGCCGGTGATCAAGCAGGTCTTCAGCGGTGCCAACGGCTACAACATGACATACGAGATGAGCTTCGGCGCGGATGGCGACATGCCGGAAGCGCAGTTCACGGAGCTCTACGTGGTGGTCTGGGATCTGTACCAGTCCGGACAGAAGGAAAAGGCCCGCGCGGTGTTCGCGAATCTGCTGCTGATGCTCAATCAGATGCGCGAGTTCCGCGGCGTCCCGCAGTACATCATGAAGAAGCGCGGCGTTTTCAAGACCACCGTTTACCGCGACCATAGCGGGCAAAAGAAAGATATCGATATCAAGCCCGACGAGATGGCGGAAATCGACTGGAACTTCGAAGCGCTGAGACCGTACCTCAAGACGTAACCTTCTCCGATCATCGCAAGCTGTCGGAACTTGCGGAAGTGGACGGTCCCGATCGGTTCGCCCGATCATTGGCATACAGACCACGCCGCGGATGCGATACGTGCAATCGTACGTGGAGCAGCGCCGAGTCCATTTCGACCCGGTGCTGCTCGAAGCGCTGCCGTTTTAAATGGGCGGCCCGCGCGACGATAAGACGGCACACCACCCGCGCGTTGGGCGCCGCCGAAGCGAAGCACATCACCCACTACGCCAGCACTCTGTGAGCTTTCCACCGGGCGGCCTCCATCACGGGTCGAAAACTGCTGAATTTTTCTCCGCCCCCCGATTCGAACGGGCGCTGGCTCACACAAGTTCAACGGCAATTACATAAGGAAAGTCATGTCCAACTCCCAACCATCTTCCACATGGATGCAGTTGTTCTGTCTGGTATGCGGCTTCACCTTAGCGGCGGGCGCGCAAATCGCTGCTTCGGGCGGGGCTGGCTCGTCGACGGCGCAGCAGTTGCCATTGTCCGGGCGGAGCGGCCAGCCCGGCACGGTAACTTATTCGGAATCCACGAACCCCGAGGGCGGAAGCGCGCTCCTCGTCAACGGGTCCGTGAGCGTCCAGGGGAGCTATTCGGGCAGCGTTCCAACCGGCGACAACACCGGCAGGGTGCTGCCTTTGAGCCTGGATTACGCGCTCAAGCAGGCGCTGCGCTATAACCTAGGCGCCGTCAGCGAGTCCGATGCCGAACGGCAGGCCGAGGGGCAGCGGCGCGTGGCGCGCAGCGCTTTGCTTCCGCAGGCCAATTCCGTGGTCAACGAGGTTGTGGAGCAGCTCGATCTGCGAACTCTCGGAGTGGAGGTGTCTGGCTTCCCGGCGGTGGTCGGGCCGTTCAACTACTTCGACGCCCGGGCGGCGCGCGTAACCGCGGCCGTGGTGGACCTGGCGCGCCTCGGGAACCTGCGCAGCGCGACGCAGAACCTGAGCGCCGTTCGATTTGCGGCCCGCGACGCACGCGACCTGATTGTGCTGGCGGTGGCCGGTTCGTACCTGCAAATTATCGCCACCACCGCGCGCATTGTTTCGGCGGCGGCCCAGGTACGCAGCTCCGAGAGCATCTACCAGCAGGCGGTCGACCGTCTAAAGGAGGGGCTCAACGCGCGCATCGATACCACGCGAACGCAGGTGCAATTGCAGATCGACCGCCAGCGGCTGCGCTCGCTGGCCGCCGACCGGGACCGCCAGAAGCTGCAACTGGCGCGGCTCATCGGACTGCCTCTGGGACAGGATTTCGGCATCGCCGACGATTTTCCTTATGCGCCTTTGCATGACCTGACGTTCGAGATGGCCTTTTCGCGCGCCATGGAGAACCGCGCCGATCTTCAGGCGGCGGAATCCAGCGTCCGCGCGGCTGAACTGGCGCTGCAGGCGGCCCGCGCCGAACGCCTGCCCAACCTGGCACTCACGGCGGATTACGGCGCGGCGGGACTCCGTCCGACCAACTCGGCCCACGGCGTGTTCACGGTCACGGGGACTTTGACTATTCCTCTTTATCAGGGCGGGCGAATCCGCGGAGAAATCGAAGAAGCGCAGGCCGTCCTGCGCCAGCGCCAGGCCGAGGCGGACGACGTGCGGGGCCGCATCGATCAGGACGTGCGCCAGGCCTTCATCGATCTGAACGCGGCGGCCGATCAGGTCGAGGTGGCGCGCAGCAATGTGGCGCTGGCCGAGGACACGCTGCGCCAGTCGCGGGACCGTTTTCTGGACGGCATCGCCGATACCGTGGAGGTGGTTCAGGCGCAGCAATCGGTAGCTGTCGCCAACGACGATTATGTGGGCGCCGTGTTCGCTCACAACCTGGCGAAAGTCGCGCTGGTCCGCGCCATGGGCAACGCCGAGCGCGGCCTGCCGGCGCTGCTGGTGAGGAAGTGAGCATGGCCGAAAAAGAGACCGACAAACCCGGTAGCGATCCTGCCGTAACCGGGCAACTTCGCAACCTTCTCGACGAGCAGCGCCGGCTGAGCGTCGAGATCGAGCGGTTGATCGAGCAGGAGCGCAATCGGGATGGGCGGTCCGTCGCCGATCGTCCGCTGGCCGACGAAACGCCCGCCGAGGAAGAAAAGGAACAGCCGCCACGGGAGAAGGATCTCGAGCGAAAGCCGCAAACGCCTACCGAGCCAGCCAAGAAGCCCGGGGGCGAAAAGGAGGCGCAGGAGCAGCCTAAGCCGCCATTCAGGCGGCGCGCTGCCGGATGGGTTCACACACATCCCATCGAGACGATGCTGGGCTTGGTGGCTCTGGTAGTTGTGCTCGTGGGGGGCTATCTCCTCCTGCAATACCTGGCGAGTTACGAGAACACTGACGACGCCCAAGTCGACGGGCACACGGATCCGATCGGCAGCCGGATCTCCGGAATGGTGATCGGCGTCTACACCGAGAACAATCGCAGCGTGGTGAAGAACCAAACGCTCGTGGATCTCGATCCGCGGGACTTCATGAGCGCGTTGAACCAGGCTCAGGCCAATCTTGCCCAGGCACAGGCCGCGCTGAAAGCCGAGGCGCCCAACGTCCCCATCACCGTGACCAGCGTCGCGACCAACGTGATTGCTGCGAGGCTGGACGTGGCCAACGGGGAGGCGGCGCTGGATGCGGCGCGGCACGATTATCAATCGGCAGTCGCGCAACTGCGACAGGCAGAGGCGGACGCGGGGAATGCCGCCGTCGAGGAGCAACGCTACCGGCGACTCGCCGACAAGGAGGAGGTGTCCCGCGAACTGTACGACCAGCGCGCCACGGAGGCGGCCGCCCAACACGCGCTCGTGGATGCGCGCCGCTCCTCCGCCGATTCGGCCGCCAAAACCGTGGACCAGCGGCGGGCCGTGTTGGACCAGTCCCGCGAGCGCCTTCGGGAAACCGAGTCGAACCAACCGCGACAGATTGCGGTGCAGCGTTCCACGGTCGCCACGCGGCAGGCAAATGTCGCGGCCGCCGCCGCGCAGGCCCAACAGGCGTGGCTGAACCTCAGCTACTGCAAGATACTGGCTCCCGTCGCCGGGAATGTGGGGGACAAGACCGTCGAAGTAGGTCAGCAGGTTGCGCCGGGTCAGGAGTTGCTGGCCATCACGCAGACGGACGACATCTGGGTTACGGCCAATTTCAAGGAAACGCAAATCGAGTACATGCGCCCCGGCCAGCCTGTCGATATCTCGGTGGACGCGGTGGGCCAGACATTCCGGGGCTTCGTGCAGAACATGCCGGGCGCAACCGGCGCAACGTACAGCCTGCTGCCGCCCGAGAACGCCACCGGCAATTACGTCAAAGTGGTTCAGCGCCTGCCCGTGCGCATTCGTTTCAAACCCGGCCAGCGGGGGCTGGAGCGGCTGCGTCCGGGGATGTCCGTGGAGCCGAAGGTGTGGGTGAGATGATCCCGCGCGAAGGCGGTTCGAATGGCTGACGAGCAGTGGAGGCCGAAGCACAATCCGTGGCTGATTGCGCTTTCGGTGATGCTGGCCACGTTCATGGAGGTGATGGATACCAGCATCGCCAGCGTGGCTGTGCCCTACATAGCGGGAAGCGTGTCGGCCACCAACGACCAAGCCACCTGGGTGCTGACCAGCTACCTGGTCGCCAATGCGGTGTTTCTGCCCTCGAGCGCCTGGTTTTCGATGCGCTTCGGGCGCAAGCGCTACCTGATGTTCTCGGTGCTGGTGTTCACCATCGCCTCTTTCGCCTGCGGCATCGCCAACAGCCTCGGCTTCATCCTGCTGGCGCGCGCCATCCAGGGAGCCGGCGGGGGCGCGTTGCAGCCGCTATCGCAGGCCATCTTGCTGGAAAGCTTCCCGCCGGAAAAACAGGGGCCGGCCTTGGGGCTGTTCGCCATGGGTGTGGTGGTAGCGCCCGTATTAGGGCCGACTCTGGGTGGCTACCTTACCGACCGAATCTCGTGGCGCTGGGCCTTCTACATCAACATTCCGATCGGCCTCATTGCGCTGCTCCTGCAGCACAAGTTTCTGGAAGACCCGCCATACATCCGGGACGCCCACCCGGGGCGCCTGGACAGGATCGGGCTGGGGCTGCTGGCGATCTGGGCGGGCTGTATGCAGTTCATCTGCGATAAGGGCCAGGAAGACGATTGGTTCGGCAGTCCGCTGATCCGCTGGGCCTGCGTCTTGTTCGTCGCGGGTTTCGCTGCATTCCTGGTGCGCGAGCTGACCAAAGACAAGCCGCTGGTGAATCTGCGAGTGCTGGCCAACCGCAATTTCGCGGGCGGTTGCTTTCTGATTTTCCTCTTCGGAGGCGCCGTCTACAGCATCACGACCGTGCTGCCGCTCTTCTACCAGACGCTGATGGGCTACAGCGCGACCGCCGCGGGGCTGGCGGTGAGCCCCCGTGGAGTCGGTTCGTTTGTGGCCGCGCTGATTGCCGGCCGGCTGGTCGGCAAGATGGATTCGCGCCTCCTCGTAGCTTTCGGCTTCACCGTTCTCTTCGCCGCGAATATGTGGACCGGATCGTTGACGCTGAATATTTCGCCGACGTCGCTCTTCTGGCCTATTGTGACCACGGGCCTGGCATTCCCGTTCATCTTCGTGCCGCTGGCCGGAATCGCCTTCGGAACCCTCAAGCAGGAGGAGATCGGAAATGCCAGCGGCTTGTTCAACCTGCTGCGCAATCTCGGCGGCAGCATCGGCATCGCCGTGGCGAATACCATCGCGCTGCGGCATCTGCAAACGCATCGCAACGACCTGTTGCACTGGTTTTCCGGCGGCCGGCCGGGATTTCAAAACGCGATCCAGCGCTACACGACGCTGATGCACATGCACGCCGGACCAGCGAAGGCCTCGCTGCGCGCCTATGCGCTGGTCAACGGCGAACTGAACCGGCAGGCACAGTCCTGGGCGTATATCGATGTGCTGCGGTACCTGGCGATGGCGTGCGCGGCTTGCGTCCCAGTGGTGTTCGTGCTGAAAAAATGCAAGCACAAGCCCCATGCCCATGTCACTTGCTGAAGAGCGGCGCGTGCGATTAGTGGAAGCGGCCCGGGATTTCGCTTACACTGAAGCCAAATGCAGCGCAGAGATTTCCTTCGCGCCTCGGCCGGCTCGGCCGCGCTGGCGCTACCCCGGCCTGCCTTGCCCGCCGATCCCGCTCCGATTCGAATTACGGAAGTAAAGTTCCTGCGGCTGCGTTATCCCGCCACCATGCCGCGTATACGAAACGGCACGATCGCCAGCGGAGGCGGCCAGGCGGGAATGACGCAACTGGAATTGTACACGGACGCCGGCATCGTCGGGCGCAGCATTTATTCCGGCAACCGCGAGATTATTACCGGCGAGCTGATGCCGCGCATCGCGGGAATGAATCCGTTCCACGTCGAAGCGATCTGGGATCGCATGTACCGGTACAATCGCAAGCCGGTCGCCAAGGGCCTGTACATTTCGGCGATGGGCGCCGTGGATATCGCGGTCTGGGACATCATCGGGAAGGCGCTCAACCGGCCGGTCTGCCAGGTACTCGGTGTATTCTCCGAACGTATCCGCGTGTACGCCGCGGGCTGCTACTACGAGGAAGGCAAGGGCGTAAGAGAGCTGGCGAAGGAGATGGAGAGCTACGTCTCCGAGGGCTTCCGCGCCGTAAAGATGAAGGTAGGCGGCGAATCGACGGAGGTGGACACGGAGCGCGTGAGGGCCGTGCGCCAAGCCATCGGGCCGCAGATCGATCTGATGATCGACGCCAACAATCGCTGGACCGCGCCGGAAGCGATCCGTTTCGGCGAGATGGTGGAAAAGCACAACCCGTTCTGGTTCGAGGAGCCGGTGGAAGCGGACGACTACGCGGGCTGCGCCGAAGTGAAGGACAAACTACACATTCCGATTGCCGCGGGCGAGAACGAATTCACACGATGGGGCGCGCGCGAACTGATCACAGCCAAGGCGGTGGATATCGTGCAGTGCGACACGGTATTGGCGGGCGGCATTTCGGAGGGGCGCAAGATTGCCGCGCTGGCCTCGGCGTTTCACCTGCGTATGTCGCCGCACGGCAATCCGCACATGGCCGCACATCTGGTGGCCTCCCTGCCAAACGCGCTCATCATGGAGACTTATCCGGCGGTGGAGAGCCAATATAATCTGGCGCTGCCCCTTTTCCCGGTTAAGGATGGCTACATCGAGCTGCCGAACAAGCCCGGTCTGGGCATCGACCCGGATCCCGAGATTGTGAAGAAATATCGCGCTAGCTAAATCGGGCCAGCCCCCGGCGGTCCTGTACCAAATCACGCGCTGGCTAAGTGCGCTCTGAAAACCTCGCAGGCTGACAATTCGTCTTTACGATCTGGATAGGTGTGGGACCGGACTGTCTCACGGGCGGCGATCCCACGATCGGTCCAATTCAGGTTGGATATTCACCGCATCGATGTTAGTGCCAAGTTGGCGGTTCCTGGCGTGCTGAACAGGTGAAGAATGCCCCAGGAGCGGGAAGATACTCAATCGGTGGACACCAGCCGGACGCGCAGTGAAGCTCCGCCGGCGCCGGTCGCTGAAGTGGCGCAGCACGGCCCCAACGGTAAGGAACCGAACGCTTCCCGCGAAGGCGCCGGCCAGCAGCCACAGCCGGAGGGTCCTTCACGGCGCAAGCGGTCCAGGTGGTTGTGGCTTCTGATCATCCTGCTGATTGTGGCGGGAGTTTTCGCCTTTCGACACTCCAACACCGCCAAAAACGCACAGCCGGCGAGTCCCACTCCGCCGGGCGCGGCCATCACCACCGGCCAATCTACGACCGGAGATATCAATGTCTATGTGACCGCTCTTGGTACGGTCACGCCCACTTACACAGTTACCGTCTGCAGCCAGATCAGCGGCCGTGTAATGGCCGTGTATTACCACGAAGGCCAGATGATAAACAAAGGCGACCCGCTGATCGAGGTCGACCCGCAGCCTTATCAGGCGTCGCTCACTCAGGCCGAAGGCGCACTCGCGCACGACCGCGGCGTGCTGGATCAAGCGGAAATGGATCTCAAGCGATACCAGGCCGCTTACGCCAAGAACGCCATCGCGCGGCAAATCCTCGAAGACCAGGAAAAGACCGTAATTCAGTATCAGGGGACCGTCAAGGCGGATGAGGGCGCGGTCGCCTATGCCCAGACGCAGCTCTCCTACTGCCACATCGTGGCGCCTATCAGCGGACGGGTCGGGTTGCGCCTGGTGGACGCCGGAAACACCATCTTCGCGGGCAGTGGCTCAACTCTGGTCGTAATTACTCAGTTACAGCCAATTACCGTGGTGTTCAACGTCTCGGAGGACGATCTACCACAGATCCAGGCGCAGTTACATGCAGGACATAGCCTCCAAGTGTCGGCTTTCGATCGTTCCGATGTCAGGCAGATTGCATCCGGGACGCTAAGTTCTTTGGATAATCTGGTAGATACTACCACCGGTACCGTTAAGTTCCGCGCAAATTTTCCCAATCGGAATCTCGCGCTGTTTCCGAATCAGTTCGTCAATGCCAAGTTGCTTTTGAAAACCCTGCGCAAAGTTACTCTTGTGCCGTCTGCCGCCATACAGTATAACGGCGCCAACGCCTTCGTCTATTTGGTCAAGCCGGACAACACCGTCTCCGTGCAGCCGATTACCACGCTGACCGGAAACGATAACGCGACGGCGGTTACCGGCGTGAGCGCGGGCGTAAACCTGGCCACCAGCGGTTTCGACCGGCTGGAAAACGGCGTTCGCGTGACCGTGAGGAATCGCGGCTCAGACAGCCCGAATCCAGGCCAGAGCAGCCAGAACCCGAATCACACCAGCCACACGCAGGGCGCCGGAGGGACCACGACTCCATGAGCCCTTCCCGGCCATTCATTCTGCGTCCCGTGGCGACAGCGCTGTTGATGGTGGCGCTGTTTTTGGCTGGCGGCGTGGCGTTTTTCCAGATCCCGGTCTCGGCGCTCCCGGAAGTGGACTATCCCACAATCCAGGTGCTCACTTTCTACCCAGGCGCGAGCCCGGATGTGGTGGCGTCAGGAGTGACGGCGCCACTCGAGAGGCAGTTCGGCGAAGTGGCCGGCCTGAGCCAGATGACCTCGACGAGCGCGGACGGAGTCTCCGTGATCGTGATGCAGTTTCAGCTCAGTCTGGATATCGACGTGGCGGAACAGGAAGTGCAGGCGGCCATCAACGCGGCGCAGAGCTACCTGCCGGCGAATCTGCCTACGCCGCCGGTTTACAGCAAGTCCAATCCGGCCGACGCTCCGGTCCTAACGCTGGCGCTTACTTCGAGTGAAATGCCGCTCTCCAAGGTGGAGGACCTGGCGGATACGCGACTGGCGCCGAAGATCTCGCAGCTCTCCGGAGTTGGCCTGGTAAGTATCTCGGGCGGGCAGAAACCCGCGGTGCGCATCCAGGCGAACGCAACGGCGCTGGCGTCTTATGGGATCAATCTGGAAGATTTGCGCAGCGCCCTGGTGCGTAACAGCCTCAATTCCGCGAAAGGTAACTTCGACGGTCCGGCCAAGGATTACACCATCAATGCGAACGACCAGTTGCCTACCAGCGCCGACTATAAGTCAGTGGTGGTGGCTTATCGCAATGGCGCGCCGGTGATGCTAACCGACGTGGCGCGCGTAATCGACGGCGTGGAGAACACCAGGCTGGCGGCGTGGGTGAACTACACCCCGGCGGTGCTGCTGAACATCCAGCGGCAGCCCGCGGCCAACACGATCCAGGTTGTGGACAGCATTCAGAGGCTTCTGCCGCATCTCGAGACTACGCTTCCGAACGCCGTGCACGTGCAGATCGTGACGGACCGCACCACGGCCATTCGCGCCTCGGTAAGAGACGTGGAATTTGAGCTCCTCCTGACGGTCGGCCTGGTGGTGATGGTGATCTTCCTATTTCTGCGCAGCCTCTCGGCGACCGTCATCCCGAGCGTGGCGGTGCCGCTCTCGCTGGTGGGCACCTTCGGCGTCATGTACCTGGCGGGCTTCAGTCTGAACAACCTGACCATGATGGCTCTGACCATCTCCACGGGATTCGTGGTGGACGACGCCATCGTCATGATCGAGAACATCTCGCGCTATATCGAAGAGGGCGAAGCTCCGCTTCAGGCTGCCTTGAAGGGCGCCGAACAGATCGGCTTCACGATCTTATCTTTGACCGTGTCGCTGATCGCCGTGTTGATCCCTCTGCTCTTCATGAGCGATGTGGCGGGCCGCCTGTTCCGCCAGTTTGCCATCACTCTGGCGGTGACCATCATCTTGTCGGCGGTCGTGTCGCTGACGCTCACACCGATGATGTCGGCGCGTCTGTTGCGCTATACGCCGCCGGAAAGGCAGGGCCGCTTCTATCGCATTTCGGAAGCGGCCTTCGATCGCGTGATTGCCTTTTATGGCCGGACGCTGCGCTTTGTGCCGCGCTTTCAGACCGTCACTCTGTTTATTGCGCTGGGCGTTCTAGTGTAGTGCGGCCTAACTAGTAACGAGTATCGTTAGCGCAGCGTCTTTA
>CAYRWE010000047.1:0-25376 GCA_964427655.1 uncultured Solibacteraceae bacterium
CCACGATGGCATCGGCCAGCACCGGCGGCTTCACTTCCGTGGCGCCCCAACTGAATTCCACGCGCGCTGCCACGCCATGCGCCGCCAGGTAGCGCCGGGTCGTGGATACCAGCTCGGTGGCGATGACCTTGCCCTGCAGGTCTTCGGCCGACAGGAAGCTCGAAGCCTCCGGCACCGCCAGCACCCAGCGCACTTTGCCGAAGCTCTGCTTGGCGTAGATCAGGTCCGCCACCGCAACCACGTCGGCTTCGTTCTCCTCGATCCAGTCGCGGCCCGTCAGCCCCGCGTCCAGGATGCCGTCTTCCACGTAGCGCGCCATCTCCTGCGCGCGGATCAGCATGCACTCGACCTCCGGATCGTCGATGCTCGGGAAGTAAGACCGGCTGCTGGTGGTGATGGCATAGCCCGCGCGCCGGAACAGATCGATGGTGGCGTTCTCCAGGCTGCCCTTGGGAATCCCCAGCTTCAGCTTCACGGCCGGCCTCCGTAGACGGCCGCGGGATCGTAGGCGCGCTCTTCGGAGACCTGCCACTCGCCCTTTTCGAGCCGCCGGAAGAAGCAGCTCTCATAACCCTCGTGGCATACGCCCGGCCCCAGGGCCTCCACCTTGACCAGCAGGGCGTCGCGGTCGCAATCGGTCGAGATCTCCTTCACGAGCAGGCGATGGCCGGAGGTTTCGCCCTTCAGCCACAGTTTGCGCCGCGAGCGGCTATAGAACGTGGCGAAGCCGCTTTCGACCGTCTTGCGGAACGCCTCCTCGTTCATATAGCCCACCATCAGGACGCGCCCGGAGATGTGGTCCTGAATGACGGCGGTGATCAAGCCGTCAGACTTTTCGAAATCCAGATTCATGGTGCCAGCAACAAAAAAGCCCGCCGAACCGCGGCGGGCGTCCTTTCCGATTACGATTTGATTGCCAATCAGGACACCGCCCGTCGCACGCCGGCATGAGCCGGATGGTGGTGCCCCGCGACGGTGACGATTGTCATAAACCCAGAGTATATCAGAGGGCGCGGGGGCCCCGCACGCGGACCTTTCGCTAAACTGGGATCGGGATGCTTCAACCGCTCATGGGCATGGACGTTGCCGATCTTGCGCAGGCCCTCGGCTCCGGCCAGCCGGCCTACCGCGCGCGGCAGGTGTACCAGGCCCTCTACCAGGCGCGCGTGGAAGCTATCGACGAGATCTCCACTCTGCCCGCGAACCTGCGCGAGGAGATGGCGGCGCGCTTCACCGTGGGCTTGCCCGAGGTCGAGCGGCTCTACGAATCCTCCGATGGCACGCGGCGCTTCCTGCTGCGTCTGGAGGGCGGCCAGACCATCGAGACCGTGTGCATGCCCGAAGGCGAGCGCGCCACCCTGTGCATCTCGAGCCAGGCGGGCTGCGCGGTGGGCTGCACATTTTGCATGACCGCGCTGCTGGGCCTGGAGCGCAACCTCACCGCGGGCGAAATTGCCGGCCAGGTGCTGCGCGTCTGGGATGGCCCGGTGGGCGGCCGCCTCAACATCGTGATGATGGGCCAGGGCGAGCCGCTGCTCAACCTGGAGAACGTTCTCAAGGCGACGGCCATTCTGCTCGATCCCCAGGGCTTCGCGCTTTCGCCGCGCCGTATCACGCTTTCGACGGCCGGCATCCTGCCCGGCATAGCCGAACTGGGACGCGCGCGGGTGCGCCCCAAGCTGGCCGTCTCCCTCAACGCCTCCACCGAGGAGATGCGCCAGGAACTCATGCCCATCACGCGCAAGTATCATCTGAAGGACCTGCTCGAAGCCTGCCGTGCCTATCCGCTACGCCCCTGGGAGAAGCTGACTTTCGAATACGTGTTGCTGGCCGGCGTGAACGATAGCGATGCCGACGCGCGTCGCGTGGCGCGCATGCTGGCCAATCTGAACGCCAAGGTGAACCTAATCGCGCTCAACCCCGGGCCCGAAATCCCCTACCGCACCCCGGATGCCGCGCGCGTCGCGAGTTTCCAGCAGATCGTGCGAAAGTCGCTGCCCTGCTTCATCCGCAAGCCGCGCGGCCTGGATATCTATGCCGCCTGCGGCCAGTTGAAGCGCAGCGTCGTCGCCGAAGTGTGGGGCACGCTTTAGCCTGCCCAAGAGCTCTTACTGAATCTGAAATCCGCTGTACGACCGCGGCTCGGCCTCCTGCTCGTCCACGCCGCGCACGTCCGCCCAGCGCGGCCCGCGGTAGAGCAATCCACCCAGCTCGGCGAGCTTCTCCGCCACCCCAGCGGCATACACCTCCACGCGCCCGTCGTCCAGGTTGCGCACGTAGCCGCTCAAGCCCAGTCCCAGGGCGGCCTTCTGCGCGAAGTAGCGGTATCCCACTCCCTGCACCCGGCCGCGCACGAACCATCGCCGCGCGGAATTTGCCTGATGCGCCGCGCGAGCCATCTCAGCCGCCCGCCCCTTCGAGCACGTCGCGGTAATACTGTTCGTACTGCGGGATCACCTTCTCCGTGCAGAAGCGCTCGCCGGCTTTCCAGCGGCCCGCCTTGCTCATGCGGTAATGCAGCTCCTCGTCGGTCAGCAGCGCCACTACCCGCGTGGCCTGCGCCTGGATATCGCCCACCGCTTCGAGGTACCCGTCTTCCCCATCCGTGATCAGCTCCGGCACGCCGCCCACCCGCGTGGCCACCGGCACCACCCCGCAAGCCATGCCCTCCAGCGCCGCCAGCCCGAACGATTCCATCTCGCTCGGCATCAGCAGCACGTGCGCCAGCGGCAGCAGGCGCTCCACGTGGTTCTGCTTGCCCAGAAACGAGATGTCCCGCTCCACCTTCAGCTCGCGCGCCAGGTGCTCGGCCGGGCCGCGCTCGGGACCGTCGCCCACCATCAGCAGCCGAGCCGGCGCGCGTTTGCGCACCTCCGCCAGGATGCGGACGCAATCCAGCACCCTCTTCACCGGCCGGAAATTGGAGACGTGGATCAGCAGCTTCTCGTCCTTCGAGGCATACGCCGAGGCGCCCCTCCTGGCGTCGTCCGGCCGATACAACTCACAGTTCACGAAATTGGTGATCACGCGGATCTCGCGCGAAATCTCGAACGTTTCGATGGTCTGCCGCCGCAGATCCTCGCTGATCGAGGTGACCCCATCCGACCGCTCGATCGAGAAGCGCGTGATGGGGTAATACGAGCGGTCGGCGCCCACCAGCGTGATGTCGGTTCCGTGCAGCGTGGTGATGAACGGCACCCTCCGCTTGGGCGCCATGATCTGCTGCGCCAGCAGCGCCGAAATGGAATGCGGAATGGCGTAGTGCACGTGCAGCAGGTCCAGATCGTACGCTTCGGCCACTTCGGACATGCGCGAGGCCAGCGCCAGGCAATACGGCGGATATTGGAACAGCGGATAGGTGGAGACCTCCACTTCGTGGTAGTGGATGCGCGGCGTGTCCGGATCGAGGCGGATCGGGTTGGCGTAGGTGATGAAGTGCACCTCATACCCGCGCGCCGCCAGTTCCATCCCCAGCTCGGTGGCTACGATGCCGCTGCCGCCATAGGTCGGATAGCACGTGATGCCGACGTTCACGGGGCCACTGTAACACGAACGGCGCCCGTGGGACTTTCGGATACCGGGCGTGTCAGAATGTACTCTAGTGACCAGTTCTTTCCGGGTACCGGGTGCCAGCTTCGCGCATGATTTCAATCCATAACGGCGAACAACTCGATCAGTACCGGATCGAAGCGCTCGTGGCGCGCAGCGGCATGGCCTCCATCTTCCGGGCTACGGACACGCGCACGGGCCTTCCGGTCGCCATCAAGATCCCGCATCCCGAAATGGAAGCCGACCCCGTTCTCTTTGATCGCTTCAAGCGCGAGGAACAGCTCGGCCAGACTCTCGACCACCCCGGCGTGATGAAGGTGCTTTCGGACGATTCGCGCAGCGCCCCGTATATGGTCATGGAGTGGCTGAGCGGCCGTCTGCTCCGCCAGCTCCTTCGGGAACAGCGGCCCATGCCGCCGGAGCGGGCCGTGCGCATTGCCATTGCCATCTGCGATGCGCTCGATTACATCCATCGAAACGGCGTCGTGCATCGCGACCTGAAGCCCGAGAACATCATGGTCGACGACCGCGACCGCGTGAAGCTGATCGATTTCGGCATCGCCGGATCGGCCACCGCGCGCCGCCTGACCTTCGGCAATCTTTCACAGGTGATGGGCACGCCCGACTACATTTCGCCCGAGCAGGTGAAGGGCAAGCCCGGCGACGGCCGCAGCGATATCTATTCGCTGGGCGTGATGCTCTACGAGATGCTGACCGGCGAGACTCCCTTCACCGGCTCGAATCCCTTTGTGATCATGAACGCCCGCCTGGTCGGCAACCCCATTCCGCCGCGCGAGCACAACCCCGCCATCTCCAAGGAGCTGCAGGAGGTCATCTACCGCGCCATGGAGCGGGAGCCGCGCGACCGCTACTCCACGGCCAACGAATTCGCCTGGGATCTGGAGCACCTCGACGAGGTCAAAGCCGCGGACCGCACGGAACTGCGGGATTGGAAGCGCTCCCACACCTCATGGTTTAAGAAGGCGCTCTTCTACGCCGCGATGGCGCTGATCCCGATTGCCATCTTCGCCCTTCTGATCTGGGTAGCCCACAAATAAGCCGGGCCCGGAGGGCGCCCCTCAAGACCACTCACCCGGCGCCAGCCGCACGAACCTCCGCCCCCTCCGTGCACTCAGGTTTTGACCTTGGTCTTTTCTTCTCCGCGCACCTCCGCGCCTCCGCGTCTCCGCGGTGTGCTGGTTCAGCGTCGCACCTTCCTACCTAACTCCCCGCCTCGACTCCCAAACACGCCGCGCGCAGTTGACGCTTCAGCGCCTCCTGCATTTCCGGCGTCAGCTTCTGACCCTCCCGGGAAACGTAAAACACGTCCATCGCGCGGCTGCCCTTGGTGTCGATGAGCACCGTATCGATATCGCACGCATTCGAAGAGAACACGTTCGCCAGGCTGTACAGCAGCCCCAGCCGGTCTTCCGCGGCAATCTCGATGAGCGTCGCGGTCTCATGCGCTTCGGCGTCGAACTCGATTTGCGGTTCGATGGCGCGCGTTTCGGGGCCCGCCACCGGACTGTTGCGGAATAGCCGCCGTGCGTCCGTTTTTCCCTGCGCGATGCGCCCCATCAGATCTTGCAAGCGCTCGCCTTCGGGCGGGTTCAATTGGAGCGTGCGCTTGGGATCGGTGAAGGTGAACGTGTCGAGGATGATGCCCTGCGAGTTCGCAAAGGCCTCCGCTTGCACGATATTCAGGCCGAAGCTGGAAATCGCCCCGGCAAACGAAGCGAACAGCGCCGGGCGGTCTTCGGCCATCACGTTCAGCCTGTAGGCGCCCTCGAGATGCTCGAGTTCAACCGCCACTCCCGAAGGCCCCCTGCGCCGGAACAGCCGCGCGTGCGCCGCAATCTCGTCGGCCGTGTGCGCGCGCAGATATCGTGTGGGGAAGCCCTTGATGAATTCCGCATTTTCGGAAAGCGCCGCCGGCAGCTCTTGGATGCGGTCGCTCTCGAGCTCGCGCGTCAAGGCGCGGTGCGCCGTACCGTAAGTCCGCCAGAGTTGATCGAGCCGCCACGGAATCATGGCCGCGGAAGAGGTGGCCGCGATGGCCGCATAGCTAGCCAGCGCCAGCGGTCTCAGCCGCTCGACCGTTCCGATGCGCTCCGTGAGCCGGTGTATGGTCGCGGGGTCGTCCAGATTGCGGCCGCTCGCCACATCCGAGAGCGTGGTTTGCCGGTCGATCAGAAAGGCCGCCAGCTCCCGCTCGGCGGCCGGCATCCGGATGCGCGCTGCCGCCGCGTTCCCATGCGTGCTCGCGGGCATCCCACGGAATAGCAAGGCGAAGAGCGGCACGGCCGGATCTTCGATCTCCGCCAGCAGCCGCCCGAACCGCTGGCGTGACGCGTCCGCGGTCTCGCGCAACTCCGCGAGCCGCTCGATCGCCAGCAGGGTATGCTCGTCGACCGTGTAGGTATGATCCGCGTCCCCGGCCGCGGTGCTTTCAATGGCGGCCCACTCGGGAAAAATCGCCGCCAGCAAATCCGTGCGCTGCAGGACGCGCAGCGCCAGGGGGGCATGGGGCAGCGAAAGAATCGTCCGGATCGCGGGCCACAACGGCCGCTCCCGCTCGCAGAATGCAGCCAGGGAGCCGTGCGCGGCCATCAGCAGCCGCTCGGTTTCGGGCGCTGGCGAAATGCCGTACCGGGCGATCGGCTCGAGCAGGCGAAATACGGCTTCCGGATCGGCGGCCAGATCCTGGCCCTCGCGCACTTCGATGCGCCCGTTGCGAACGTCGAACTCCGCGCTGGAAAATTGCGGCTGCGCCTCGCCGGCGGCTTCGGGCGATCGGGTGCCGCTCGCTTCACAGGAAACCATCGCGCGCCGCGCCTCGTAGAAGATCGTGCGCGCCTGCTTGAAGTAGTCGCGCATCCACAGCCCGGCCTCGCGGCCGCCGCCAAACTGCCCGGCGATGGCCTGTTGGGCCGCGAGATCCAGCCCGTTGGCGTTCTCTCGTGCGCGGTAATGCAGGAAGCAGCGCACGAAGGAGAGAAACGCGGCGGCCTCGCCCAACTGTGCGCTCGATTTCACCCGCTCCGGGCGAAGCCTTTCGAGATTCGCGATCAGGCGCGCGTCGCGCAGCCCTCCCGGCGATTCCTCCACGTCCGGCTCCCGTTGCGAGGGCGTGTTGCCATATTTCTCGTGGCGCGCGCGCGCTTGTGAAATGGCGCGCTCGGCGATCTCCGCCCGCCGCGCCGCGAGCAGGCCTTGAAACTCGCGGTCGAATCGCTCCGCCAGCGCGGCATCGCCGGCCAGCGTGCGCCGGTCCATCAGCTTGAGATCGAGATCCGCGGTATCGAGCGTCGCCAGGCACTCCGCGACGCTGCCGGCTCTCTGGTTCGGGCGCACGCCCCTGGCCCACAGCAAGCGCACGAATTCGGCGATCGCCTCGTTGAGATCCCGCGGCGGATCGCCTTCCCGGACGATAACGATATCTGCGTTCGAGTAAGGGAAGAGTTCGCCGCGCGCGAATCCGCCGGCCGCCAGTATTGCAACCGGCCCCCTGAATGCCGGGGCCAGCGCGGCTTGAAAAGCCTCCACGGCCGCCCGCTCCACCACCTCGGTCAAAGCGCGCTGGACGTCCGCGGCACGCCCGTTCGCCTGAAAGTTCCGCTCCGTCTCGCGCCATGCGGCACTGGCTTCCAGATCTCTACGGCCCTGCGCCGCTAAGTCGATTCCGATGTTCGCCTGGCTCAAGTCTCCAGTATCCCGCAGGCGCCGGCCGCGCGCATGTGCGGCTCAGAGGCCTTCCCATACGTAGGCCGGGAACTGCCGTATTGTGTGGAAGCCCACCCGCTCGTACAGCGACACCGCCTCCGCGTTGGCCTCCGTCACCGTCAGGCTCGCCGAGCGGCAGCCCGCCTGGCCCAGCGCCACGAGCGATTGCCGCAACAAGGCATGGCCCACGCCGGTGCCGCGCGCGGCTTGCGAAACGCAGATCTGCGTGACGTGGCCGCACTCGGGCGCCACCATGCTGGCCAGCGAGAGGCCGCACAGCCGCCCGCTTGCGACATCCAGGGCCACGTACGAGGCCGGCCGGAAGAAAATGCCGCATCCCGGGTATTGCACGATGTTATAGAGGAAGCGCCGCGCGCCCTCGGCGCTGCGGTACTGGTCGTTGATATGGCCGTCCACGTGTCCGGCATAGGCCGTGGCGATCAACTGTGCGGCCGGGTCCTGGTAGTGGTCGGACCATCTTTCGAGATACACCGGCCGGCGCACCCGCCCTTCGACCTGCGCGGCCCCGCGCAGGTCGACAGACATGAAGTTCCGGGTGTACGTCGTGGCGTAGGGAGCGAAGGGCACGGAGCGTCCCGGCGGGAACGCCAGCATCATGAGCTGCGCCTCCACGCGCCGGATCGAGCCTGCTTCCGCGATGCTTTCCAGCGCCGCGCCCAGCAGCCGGTTCTCCCGCTCCACCGTGCGCAGCGGCTTCCGCACGTAGATGTCGCCGATCAGCCCCTTGGCTTCCTCCAGCACATAGTAAAGATAGCCGGCCACCTGGCCGTCTTCGATCAGCGCGCAGCCGCTCAGCGCGCGCAGCCCCACGAACCGCCGCACCAGGTCGGCCGATTTCCGGAAATCCCATTCGACTTCCGCCAGCCACTCGGCCGATTCCTCCTCGAGCAAGGCGTCGAGATCGCGCACCGAGATCCGTCGCAGATCCACCACGTTCGCCGAAGAGTGGAGCGGGGCTGGAGATAATCTGGCTGCCATTGGAAATCGCTTGCTATTGTAACCCGCTCTGCTCGATAAGGTTTAGCATCCCCATCGCCCCACACGCACATTTGGCCCGCGCGGCGCCCACGTTTCCGGATCGGTGGGGCCGAACAGCGCCAGCACCGGCGTTCCCACCGCGGCCGCCAGGTGGGTGATGCCCGAATCGTTTCCTATGTATAGACGCGCGCTGGCCAGCCAGCAGCCCAATTCGTAAAGGTCGTCGATGCGCACGGCGCCTTCGAGCGGCGGATCCTCCGGGCCGGCGCACCATCGTACCGGCAGAAGGGGATCGAGCCGCTGCGCCAGAGCGCGATACTTCTCGAGGGGCCAATTCTTCCGCGGGCTTCCCGAAAACGGGTGAATCGCGGCGAAATCCGCCCGCTCCGCCGCGCAGGGGATGCGCGGGATGCCGTCGCTCGAGCACTCGGCCAGCGTGCGGACCTGGTCGAGGTAAAAATCGCAGGCGTGCCGGCTGTCGCCCTCCCGCGGCAGGGCTGGGAAGAAGGTGCATCGCACACCCTCTTCGTGGAAAGCCTCGCGGAACTCGGGGCGGCCCGTGCCATACCAGGAGACAATCTCGTCGAAGCTCGCTAATTCCTTGATAAGGCTTGGAGAAGGCTCGGTTATACCGACCAGGTCGAGGCCCGTCGCGGCGATGGCCCGCACGCGGTCGGCGAAACGCACCAGGGGGACGTTGGCCGAAGCGGTCCACACCTCCAGGTATCCGTCGCGCAGGCATTCGAGCGCGGGCAGCGACACGATAAAGTCGCCGATAGCTCCCGGACGGATCGCCAGCCGCCGCATCATTCCAGTATGACAAAGCAGAAGCCGGAGTCCATGTTTTATCAACAGGGGATTCACCGCATCTATCCTGTAACTCTTTAGAAACAAGATGAATAAATGTTGAGGAAAAGGTGATTTTTCAATCACAAGGGCCTTGACCGAAAAGTGGCTTCAGGAGCATAGTGGGGGAGGTTCCAAGAGGTTTGAGGAACAGCAAGCCTCCGGAAACGTAGCGAACCGCGAACGATGATCCGCAGCCGAGTCTAGAAATAGAAGCTGGCGGCGGGGAGCGAGTGGAGATCGGGCGGAGCCGGAAGGCGAGCAGGTTGACAGCAAATCCCGTTGAACGCTTCGATCCGGAGGGAGGTAACAGTCCTGATGGGGAGTGGAGATGGGAGGCGCGGTCAGCCAGGTCGGAGCGCAGAACCGTAACGGGCCTGAGCGATGATATCGTCGGCAGCGGGGCAAACCGGGGCTGGTGGTGGAGCGTAAGGTCGAACGGGCGGCGAAGCGCACTGATCGGGAGACGAGGTAGCAGGCCAGGACCGGCGACCCCGTAATGGAGGCCTCGAAAGGGGCAATCGTTGCGGGAGAGGGAAAGGCCGCTACGAGTTTCCAGCTCCGTTCGGAAGAGAAGAAAGGCTGCGGCGGCTCTCGAAACATCGATCCGGCGACCGGGAAAAACGGTAGCCGGGGAGCGAAGAGGGTGGACGCCCGGTGCTTCCGAATGCGGCGCTTAGAGCCGGGCATGCCGGCGGTGGGCGAGGCTGCGAATCGGGTCACTTGGAACCATTTCTTTTTTGTACCGTTCTTCGCCAGACCGCCCGCGTGCGAAAATAGCGGTCGATGCCCGAAGTAATCGCCCAGACTGAACAAGCCGCCCAGGTGCTGGCTGAGAAAATTCGTACCCGCCAGGCCCGCGTGGGAATCGTGGGACTTGGATACGTGGGGCTTCCCCTGGCTGTTGAGTTTGCCAACGCCGGCTTCGCTGTCACCGGAATCGACATCAGCGAAAGCAAAGTCCAGCGCGTGAATGCCGGAGATTCCTATGTTGGCGATGTTCCCAACGCCACCCTGACCCGCTTAGTCCAATCTGGTAAGCTGCGTGCCACCACTGATTTCGCGGCTGTCACCGAGGTCGATACCATCAACATCTGCGTCCCGACGCCCCTGCGCAAGACCAAAGACCCGGACATGAGCTATATCGTCTCCTCGTGCCAGGAGATCGCCAAGCGCTTCCATCCGGGAATGTTGGTGATTTTGGAGTCCACCACCTATCCCGGCACCACGGACGAGGTCGTTTTGCCCATGCTCGCGAAATCCGGTCTCACGGTGGGCCGCGATTTCTTCCTGTGCTTTTCGCCAGAACGTGTCGACCCGGGCAATCCCAAGTATCAGACCGTCAACATTCCCAAGGTGGTGGGCGGCTGCACGCCGGCTTGTTCCGAAATGGGCCGCCTGTTCTATTCCCAAGCCCTCGAACAGGTCGTGCCGGTCAGTTCCACGCAGGTGGCCGAGATGGTCAAATTGCTCGAAAACACCTTCCGCATGATCAATATCGGGCTGGTCAACGAAATCGCCATGATGTGCGGCCGCATGGGCATCAATGTCTGGGAGGTGATCGATGCAGCCGCTACTAAGCCTTTTGGTTTCATGCCCTTCTACCCGGGCCCCGGGCTCGGCGGTCACTGCATTCCCATCGACCCCTTCTATCTTTCCTGGAAGACCAAGCAGGCCGGCATCGAAGCCCGCTTCATCGAGCTGGCCGGATATATCAACGGTCAGATGCCGCATTTCGCGATGGAGAAGGTGCAGGACGCCCTCAATAACGTGGGCAAGCCGGTCAAAGGGTCGCGCATCCACATCATGGGGGTGGCCTATAAAAGGGATATCGACGACCTGCGCGAGTCTCCCGCCCTCGATGTCATGCTGCTGCTCCAGCGCCGCGGTGCCATCCTCAGCTACAGCGATCCCTACGTCCCTTCGCTCAAACTGGATGGCCTTAGCGCCGAGGCCGTGCCCGAAGCTTGCGCCGCCGACGCGGATTGCGTGGTGATCGTTACGGACCACTCGGCTTTCGACTACGCCGGCTTGCTCGAGCGCTCCCGCGTGATCGTCGATACGCGCAATGCTCTCAAGGGTTTCTCTTCTCCCAAAATCGTCCGGCTCTGATTCCTTTGGGCCGGTTGACAACCGGGTGCAAAAAGTCCATGATCTAAGCTGGATTGAGGTGTCTCCTATGAATCGGGCATACGTGTTTGCGCTGGTTTCGATGACGATCCTGGCGGCCGCCATTCCCGCTGCCGCGCAACCGGTGATATCCGCGCGGTCGGGCGTCATCGCTTACGGCGAAGGCGCGGTTTACCTGGGTAGCCAAGCTTGGGAACCGAGTTCCTCGCAATTCGATGCCATCAAGGAGAATACCGTGGTGCGCACCGAAGGGGGCAGGGTCGAGGTTCTGCTGGTGCCCGGCTCGTTCCTGCGGCTGGGCGAGAACAGCTCTTTCCGCCTGATCACCAACCGGCTCATCGATACGCGCCTTGAACTGCTCAGCGGCTCAGCCGTTCTGGAGGTCGACCAGGTCTCCAAGGATGATAATGTCACGGTGGTTTCGGGCCAAGCTGTGATCCAGTTCCCCAAGGCGGGCCTCTACCGCCTGGATTCCGCGCCGGCCGACGTCAAGGTCTTCAAGGGCGCTGCCGCAGTGCAGATGGGCGATCAGAATATCGAGGTACCCTCTGGCAAGATGCTGGGGATGGCCGGACAGACGGCCGCTGTACAGAAATTCGACACCGAAGACACCGACAGCCTGGATAACTGGAGCCACCGCCGTGGGGATCTGGTCGCCAGCGCCAATGTTTCGGCGGCTAATTACGCCCGCACTACTTCCACGAGCCTCCTCGGCAACTCGTGGGCCTGGAATCCTTATTTCGGGATGTACACCTATCTGCCCATGAGCGGGCAATGGTTTAGCCCGTACGGCGGCTGGTTCTGGAGTCCTTTTTCCGTCCCCTACGCCTATTACGCGCCGCCGGTGATCGTCACCAGAGCCGGTGGAGTGGGTGCATTAGGGTTGTCGCCTACCGGGATTCCCAGGAGTTCCTCGCTGACATCTTCGCTGCGCTCGTCCGCCACCGGCACGGAGTCTCCTGCAGCGTCGTCCAGCTCTAGCGCACGCTCGGGCGGGGCAGTCTCCTCCGGGGCCGCGATGGGCCATGCGGCAGGCGGCGGGATGCACCGCTAAGCTCGGTTTCCGCAGTAGGGCAGACCGATAGCGTACATTTAGCTCTGCGTATGGAACCGGGGGTGTGGTGTGCCCGGAAGTCGCCGCTATGGGTCCTGCGCCAGAATGCGCAAACGCACCCGTTGGGCACACCGGTACCGCACATTAAGCTCTGTTTGTAATCTAGACCGCCGTGCGAAGGGGACGGTATCGCCGGCTGGCGCGCACACCGATCAGTTCGGCCACATCCGCCAGAAGCGTGGGCAGATTCTCGGTGTAAATGGAAATCCGGTTCTTGCCGGTGGCGCGACTGCGCCGGCCCGGCTCGTACGACCTGACTACAGCCGTTGCCGGACGATACGCCTTTACGCGCGCATACGCCAGAACGTTAGGCCCGCTGCGGCGCGTTCCGAACTTCGAATCGGTCAGCACTAGCTCGTATTCGCCTTCATCCAGCTTGGCGAGAGCCTCGGCCGGCGTAGCCGCAACATCCACGGCGTAGCCGCCTGCCTGCAGGATGGTTCGGAGGGCCAGCCGGGGTGCGAGTTCTCCGTGGACCAGCAGAACCCGGGCGAGCTCGAGCATCGTGGATTTTCCGCTAGCGGCGTTCCGGGAACCGAGGAAGCTTTGCATGGGCTCTGAAAACTACTTTAACCGATTCTTGCCATTCTTTAACCCACGAATTTGCCCTTGCCGCCAAGAAAAATGGATGTTCGCCTCCGATACCAACCGTACCGGTAACAATAAAATAATCGAGAAAAAGTGTTCGCTGGCACTGAGTTAGCGGGGAGCCTCGGTGCGGGTAGCTCTTTTTGGGCTTGCGAAGTCAGCCCCATTACCCTGGCAAGCGATCCCGAACAATCGCTGGCGAGATGCGAAGAATCCCCGAGGTGTCCGGAGGCCTAGCGCTCGCTGCCCAAAAGCATGCGGCGGGGCCCCTCAGTCACTTTGAAATCGCCGGGGATCTCGAAAAGCGCCCGCGCCGGCTCGCTCCGGCTGATGTTGGCCAACCGGGTCACGGTCTCGCCGCTGCGCGGATCGCTGCGCCTAGCCAGCACCACCGCCTGCAAGTCCTGCGAATACCAAGTTTCGGTGACGACCAGCAGGGGCTGGTCGTTGCCCACGCGCCCGGCTGGAATCGTGAAAGTAGTGCGGGTCCCATCCGCCGGCAGCCCCTCGATAGTCTGCCGGCCGAGAGCCTCGCTCTTGAGATTGTTCCCCAGCCAGCCTTCCTGATGCGGCCGCAGGCCCCCTCCGGAAGCGGCACGCTCCATGCCGCGCCCGCCAGCGCTCCGTGGGGATTTGGTAGCGGTTCGCTCCCGGGTATTCAGCGCATACGTCGAGCCCGCCACCGGGTCGTCGATAAACACCACAGTTGGGAGGTTGGCGCCGGGCGCCAGGCCGCCCAGCGAATTCAGTGCCTGCTCGCGGCGCGTACGTCCCTCACTATCTCGATACATGCGCGCTGAAGCGGTCTGGCGAATCCGGTTGCCGTCCGTCAAGGTCTGCACCCGCTCGGTCACCATATCCGCCGTATAGGGTGCGTTCTTCACCACGCGTGAAGATCTGCCGGCTTCGGCGCCCAGGAACCGCACTCCGGGCCGGCCGCCGCCGAACCCGGGAGGCGGATCGAAAGGTCCGCGGGGGCGCGCCGGAGGGCCATCCTGCGCATACCCCGCAGCCAGCCCCAAAACCATCGCCAACGTCAATCGAATGAGCACTTCGCTACTCCTGATCCACGAATCGTACCGCGCGCGCCAAGCCATCTGGGCCGATCGCCACATCCGCCTCCACCCGCTCGGACGCGCGCTCGGCACTCACCACGAATCCCAGCGCGGCCAGGGCGGATCGGGGCACTTCCACGCGCACCACATCCACTTCGTCGCTGGTTTCCAGCTCATCGGCGTCGGGCAGCGGGATGAACTGGGCTTCGGCGCCCACGGGAGACCCCATCAGATCCAGATCGGGCGCCACAGGCACAGCCGCCAGCTCCATTCGCGCCGGCGGCCGCCGATGGGGTGCGGGAACCGTCTTGGCGGTGGGTTGCCGGCCATGCGCCAAAAACAGAGCCAGCGTAACACTGGCGGCGGCCGCTGCCGACCATGTGGCCAGCGGCACCCACCATCGGTGGTATGCGCGCGCCTTCAAACCGGTTTGGGCGCGGTAGCTTGCCAGCAGACTGGCTTCCAGCCGGGGTGGCGCGCCGAGCTGGCGCGATTCCCGGGCCATGCGGCCCAGGCCCGCCTGCAATTCCCGATGGCGCTCCAGCAAAGCGCCGCAGGAAGGGCACTGCTCGAGGTGATCGAGGGCCTCTGCGGCCGCCGGTTGCGAGCCCAACTCGGGCATCGTGTCCCAGAATCTCTGGCAATTCATGTCAAGTTCCTCACCGGTTTCAAAGCTCCCACCGCCGGCCGGGGATTCCGTTCCAGGCTCAGCTTCTCATGCAGCAGCGCACGGGCGCGGTGCAACCTGGACCGCACGGTCCCTATGGGACATCCCAGTACGATAGCTACTTCCGAATAGTCCAACTCTTCCAGGTCGCACAGAACTACCACCTCGCGATACCGGCGCGGCAGGGCCGCGACCGATCTCCGCAAAGCCTCCAGGCCTTCCCGCCGCGTGAGGTCCGTCAACGGATCGCGGTCCGCGGCTCCATCCGGCTGCAGCACTTCTTCCAAATCGCTATCGAGCGCCACGTTGCGACGATTGCCGTCCAGATGGCGCAAGGCCAGCTTACGGGTAACGCCCAACAAGTAGCAGCCTAGCGACCCGCGTTCCGGCCGGTATCCTAAATCGCCGCGAATCAGGGCCAAAAAGACTTCCTGCACGATATCTTCGGCCAGTGCAGCCGAGCCCGTCACATGCAAAGCAAAACGAAAAATCGGCCCCTGATGAAGGCGATACAGGGCCAGAAAGGCATCCTCGTCGCCAGCCCCGAGACGCGCTAGAAGATCGTCATGAGCCGGTTGCGATTGGAACGCCATGCGGTTCTTTCACTGAGTGTATTCCCGATGGGAGGCCAAAAAGTTCCACAAAGGCTGAAAATCAGCCCAAAATCAGGCGTTTACCTAATAACAAATTAGATCATGGAGCGCAACAATATGGGTTCGGTACTGCGGGCCCATCACGTTTGTGGGTTCCAGTACGGCCATTTCGTAGCTCATTGAAAAGGTGTATATTCTGGAACAGATTATGGCGCCGGGGACTGAGGTCTCAGAACTGGAAGTGCTACGGAAGAAATTAGCCGCAGCCGAAACGGCCCTAGCCGAAAAGAAGCGCTGCCTTCCAGACGGCGATGAGAGCTTCCGCCGACTGGCGGAGCACTCTCCGTTTTTTATTGGTGTCGCCGGGCCCGACGCCATGTGCACCTTCGCGAATCGTGCCTGGCTCGAGATGCGAGGGCGCAAGCTTTCCGAGGAACTCGGGAACGGGTGGACCGAGGGTCTGCACTCCGACGACCGCGACCTGTGCCTGGAGACGTACCTGAAATCTTTCAGCGCGCGCCAGCCGTTTCGTCTGTCCGTCCGCGTGCAGCGCGCCACCGGCGAATATGCGTGGGTGGACGTCAGCGGATCGCCCTTTTTCGGGGCTGACGCGACTTTCCTCGGCTACATTGCCGCGGGAATCGACATTACTCAAATTAAGCGCCCGATTTTCGCGCCCGATCCAGAAGCCGTGCGGATCGTATTCTCGCTGACCGAGCGCGAGCGCCAGGTGCTGGTCCTGATTGCCGAAGGCCGATCGACCAAAGAAGCCGCCACGACCCTGGGCGTCAGCTACAAGACCGCCGATTCGCACCGCAGCCGCATTCTCGAAAAACTGGGCGTGCATGAGACCGCCAGCATGGTGCGCTACGCCATACGGGCCGGCCTGATTGCGCCTTAGCGGCCGCTCGCGCTGTAGCCGCCGGATAGCCCCGCGGGGCACCTCGCGCAATCGTTGTAGTCTGGTAGTTTCCCGATGCTACAGCGTTTCCTGAGGCAGGCCATCGAACTGGCGGTGGAGAACGTGCGCGCGAACGGCGGACCGTTCGCCGCGCTGGTAGTCAAAGACAACGTGGCCATCGCGACCGGCGTTAATCGCGTGACGGCCGCCAACGATCCCACGGCGCACGCCGAAATCGTGGCCATCCGCGAAGCCTGCCGCAAACTCGAGAGCTTTCGACTGACCGGCTGCGAGGTGTATTGCTCCTGCGAACCGTGTCCTATGTGCCTGGGAGCGCTGTACTGGGCCCGGCCGGCTCGCGTCTGGTTCGCGGCCACGCGCGAAGACGCCGCCGCCGCGGGTTTCGACGATTCGCTCATCTACCGGCAGATCGGCCAGCCGCACGAGCAGCGCTCGCTTCCCATGCGGCACATGGCGGATCCGCAAGCCGCGCGGCCTTTCGAGGAGTGGGTCCGCCGGCCCGATAAGATTCCCTATTGAGCGCGCGGGGGCGCGCCCGCGCTCACAGCATCTGCGGAGCTTCTCCCAGATGCACCGCCACCTTCGTGGCGCGGCCGTTGCGATAGATGGTCAAACTCAGAGTATCGCCGCCGCGCTTGTGGCTCATCACGCCGGGCAGGGTCTCGTTGCCTTCGACCTTCTGGCCATCCACCGCGGTGATGAGATCCCCGCCGATGCCGATCTGGTAGATCCCGCCCACCACCGCCACCTGCCGGGCCCCCTGTAGGCCGGCGGCTTCGGCGGCCGATCCGCGCTCCACGCTCTCGATCAGCAGGCCTCCCTCGGCGGGCAGGCTCAGCATCTCGGCCAGGTCGCCGCTCACGTAGCGCGTGCGAATGCCCAGGGTCGCCGGGCGCGAGACGTGGCCGCGCTGCTGAATCTCCCCCAGCATGGCTTTGGCGCGGTTGATGGGCGTGGCGAAACCGATTCCGATATTTCCCTGTGCGCCGTAAATGGCCGTGTTGATGCCGATCACGGTGCCGCGCGAATCGAGCAGCGGCCCGCCGCTATTGCCGGGGTTGATGGCGGCATCGGTCTGGATCATGCCTTCCAGGCGCCGGTTCTCTTCGATCTGGATGGAACGGTCGAGCGAGCTGACAATGCCGGTGGTAAGCGTGCCGCCGAAGCCGAAGGGATTACCGATGGCCAGCACCTTCTGCCCTACTACCAGCGCGCCGGAGTTGCCCAGCGGCAGCGTCGGCAGCTTGTGCCCGGCTTCGATTTTGAGGAGGGCCAGATCGTTGCGCTGATCGAGATCGAGCACCTTGGCTTTGTAGACTTTCTTGTCGTGCAAGGTGACGGTCAACTGGCGACTGCCGCGCACCACGTGATTATTGGTGAGGATTTCGCCATCCGGGTTGATGATAAAACCCGAGCCGGCGCCTTCCACGGGATAGACCTGGAAGAAGAAATCCTGCTGGTAGACCACCGAGGTGATGTTGACGGTGGCCTCGCTGGCGGTGCGGTAGACGTCGATGTTGTTCTGCTCGTCGGTGGTGTAGGCGGGCGCGGCGGAAGCCGGCTCGCTCCACGATACTACGCCCGGCCGCAGCGGCCCCAGCAGACGGGCCGCGCTCCAATGGCCGTTCGAGGTGACATATACGAACGCCGCCGCCAGAATCACAGCCCACAGAAAGGGGCGCGCAACTCTCATGACTCGATCCTCCGTAAGGCTTCATAGACGTCGCGGGTCTGGCGCAGAGTGTCCTCCTTTTGGCCCGACGTGTCTATGACGAAATGCGCGAACTTTCGTTTCTCTTCCATGGACATCTGGCGGTTCAGGCGCGCGCGGACATCGGCCACGGTCTCGCCGTCGCGGCGCAGGGCCCGCTCGATCTGCTGCTCTTCCGCGCAGGTGACCAGGATGATGCGGTCGAAGCGCTTGTAACTGCCCGTCTCGATGAGGATGGCAGCTTCCACCACGGCGATGCCGTGGGGCTCGCGCGCGGCATACTCGGCGATCAGTTTTTCCTGGCGCCGCACCACCGCGGGATGCACCAAGCCGTTGAGGCGCGCCAGAAGCTCGGGCGAGCCGAAGACGCGTTCGGCGAGCGCGTGGCGGTCGATTTGGCCATCGGGCGTGAGAATTTGCGGGCCGAACTCGGCGGCCACCTCGTCATACGCCTCGCCACCCGGCGCGAGCACCTGGTGGCCCAGCTCGTCAGACTCGATCAGCAGGCAACCCCAGCCGGCCAGCGCCTCCCCGACGAAAGTCTTGCCACAGGCCAGGCCCCCGGTGAGGCCCACTCTCAACATAGAGCGGCCCGGCGCTCGGCCGCCGCCACGGTGTTGAACATCAGCATGGCGATGGTCAGCGGCCCCACGCCGCCCGGCACAGGCGTATAGGCCTCCGCGCAGGCAGCCACATCGAGCGGATGGACGTCGCCCACCAGCACGCTGCCTTTGCGGTCGAAGGCGGCCAGCTTCTCGGGCGAATCGCGGAAGATGCGAGCCACTTCCGAGCGGCTGTCCAGGCGGTTGGTGCCCACGTCCACGACCACGCCGCCGGGCTTGAGGAACTCGGCCGTGATGAAGGCCGGGCGGCCCAGGGCGGCCACCAGGATATCGGCCTGGCGGCACACGGCCGCGAGATCGGGCGTTTTCGAATGGCAGATGGTGACCGTGGCATGCTCGTGCATCAGCATGATGGCCATGGGCTTGCCCACGATATCGCTGCGGCCCACCACCACCGCGCGCCGGCCGGCGATGGGGATCCGGTAGCGCTTGAGCATCTCGATAATGCCCGCCGGAGTGCAGGCGCGCGGCCCCGGCAGGCCCGCCACCAGGCGGCCCACGTTGCAGGGGTGGATGCCATCCGCATCCTTATCCGGATCGAGCGCCAGGAGCACGCGCTTCGCGTCTACCCGCGCGGGCAGGGGAAGCTGCACCAGCAGGCCATCGATCTCCGGCCGCGCGTTCACCTGCCGCACGATCTCGACCACTTCCTCGGTGCTCGCGGATTCGGGCGGGGTCAGGGTTTCGGAATGGATTCCCAGGTCCTGGCAGGCCTTCATCTTGTTGCGTACGTAGATCTCGGAGGCCGGATTGTGGCCCACCAGCACGACCGCTAGGCCGGGCGGCCGGCAGCGGCTCGCCAGCGCGGCGACGCGCGGCCGCAGCTCGTCCTTGATCTCGTCGCGCACACGATTTCCGTCCAGTATTCGAGCCATCGGGTCTACTTCAATGATAACGTGGGGCCGCGGATAGAATGCTCTCCAGAATGTCGGGGATTTCGAACACCGCGCGGTTGTGTAGGCGCTCCGTGGCGGTGCGGAAACGCGCATAGGCGGCCGGCTCGAGAAGCTCCTCGACGGCCCGCGCGATGCCGCGGAAATTCGGCAGCACGATGCCCGCGCCGTTCTCGCGAATCCACTCGGCGTTGTAGCGCTCCTGGGGCAGCGTCCAGGCGTTCGATTCGACGACCACCGGCAGCCGCATGGCCATGGCCTCGCTCAAGCTGCCCGGGCCGGGCTTGCCGATGAAATAGTCGGCGAGCTGCATGTAGCGCGGCACCTCGCGCGTGAAGCCTTCCACGAACATGGGCGCGGGGCGAACGAGGGCTTCCAGGTGGGCGCGCAGGCGGGCGTTGTGGCCGCAGATGGCGATGAGCTGGCGCCCCGGCAGGCGGCGCGCGATATCCAGCATCACCGCGGCCCCCTCGCCACCGAACAGCACCAGGCCGATGGGCTCGTTGGCGCGGAATCCGAGCGCTTCGCGAGCCTCCTCGCGCTGATGGGGTGAAAGCGGCGCGATCTCGTAGAAATGCGGATTGAGGATCATGCCGGAAGCGCGGTGCACGCGGGCGGCGGGGTGGCCCATGGCCAGCGCCTGCGCGACGGCTTTTTCGGAGCCGCAGATGAAATCCTGCTCCTGGCGCTCCATCCAGAAATGCGGCGGGTAATCCGCGATATCGGTGAGGATGGTCACGAGCGGCGTCGCCGGCAGAGTCCTCCGCAGGCTCTCGCCTAAGGCGCGGTTGAAATTGGGTACCAGCGAGACCACCATATCGGGGCGGCTCTGGCGCCAGTAGCGCTCGAGCAGCCGCACCTGCCCGCCGTGAAACAAGCGGATGACGAGGTGCATACCGCGGGTGAGCTGCGCGGAGCCGAGCGTCCAACCCTTCTTGAGCATGAGGTTGTAGAGGTCCTCTAGGCGCAGGCCGGTAAATTTGCGGAAAACGTCCAGCGAATCGAGCAGCTCCTGCAGGTTCACCATGCGAACCTCGAAGGGCCGTTTCTGGCTTTCCATCACCTTTTGCAGGGCCGTGGCCGCGGCGCGATGGCCGCCACCGGCATCAAAGAAGATGAAGTCGAGCCGTTGCATCAGTTCGATTGTGCCAGAAGCGGAACGATTCACGCAGCTTTTTCGAAGCTGTCACGGAACTGTAGCGCCTGGGAGGTTACAACGGAGACGTGGAGCTTACGGGCGCGCTGAACTATATCGCTCATCGCGACCAACGGCTGATGCGACGCGTCAACCGCTGGCGCGCTCCGCGCTGGATTCGGATCTGGATGGTCGTGGCCACGCGCGGCGGCGATGGATGGCTGTGGTACGCCATGGGCGCCGCCATCCTGCTTTTCGGAGGGGAGCGCAGGTTTGTAGCGGTGGGAGCCGCCGCGCTGGCAGCCGGCCTGGGGATCGCCCTGTTCCTGAACCTGAAAAGGGCCGCCAACCGGCGCCGGCCCTGCGCCTTCGAGCCGCACTGCTGGGCGGAGCTTCTGCCGCCCGACAAGTTCTCGTTTCCCTCCGGCCACACCATCACGGCCTTCGCGGTGGCAGTTTCGCTGAGCCTGCTTTTGCCGGGGCTCGCCGCGGGCCTGTTCTTCTGCGCCGTCAGCGTAGCGGCTTCGCGCATCCTGCTGGGTATGCACTTCCTGAGCGACGTGGTGGCTGGCGCAATCATCGGCTGCGGGGTGGCGTACGGAAGCGTGTGGATGCTGCGCGCCGCCGGATTGGGCGTCTAGCAGGCTGCTGAAAAAGGCAATTTGGCCGCTGATTAACGCCGATTTACGCCGATAGACAAATGCAACCCCCTTGTGTTCAATCGGCGTTTATCCGCGCTCATCGGCGGCCAGTTATGTTTTTGCCCTTTTTCAGCAGCCTGTTAGGCGGGGCGCGGTCGTCAAACGCGTTTGCGAACGCAGGGAGAATCCAGAATGCCAAATCCGAGATACGCCGCTTACGAGGCCTCCAGGCCTTACTTTGAGTTGGTTCGAAGGGCGCTAGGCGATCTTGTGGATGGCGAGCACTTCTTCGACATCGTCACTGACGACGTGGTCTACGAGGTGCTCTACGACTTTCCCGGCTGGCCCCGCATTATCCAGGGGCGCGCCGATCTGATGGCCAAGTTCAAAGGCTATGGCAACAATATCGAGCTTCAATCTGCCGATAAGTTGATCGCCCACAAGGCAGACAACGGCCGCGTCGTCGTTATCGAATATGAAGTCCATGGGACTATCCTCGCGACCGGCGCAAAGTACAACAATCGGTTTTGCTCAATCATACAGATTGACAACCGGAAAATTTCGCACTGGAGAGACTACATGGACTCTCTCGCGGCTTGGAACGCGTTAACGGCGCACGCCCTCTAAAGTAACAGAGTCCCATGGCCTTCGGCAGCACGACAACGATGCGCTTGCGGGTTTGACTTTCCCCTCCGCCGGCGCTAGTCTCACATTGTGAAACCGGAATCCTCGGGCGCGGACGAGCGGAAGGGGACGTATCACGTTCAGGTGATCGACCGCGCGGTAGCGATCCTCGCGGAAATCGCTAAAGCTCCCCAGGATTTGACCGGCGGGGAGATCTCCGAACGGCTGCACTTGCACAAGAGCACGGTGCACCGCCTGCTGGCGGTTCTGGAGTCCAACGGCATGGTGGAGCGCCGGCCCGATGGCAGCCGGTACGGCCTGGGCTGGCGCGTGTTCGAGATGGGGATCGTGGCGGCATCGCGGCTGGATCTGCTGGAGCGCGCCAAGCCGTTTGTGGCGCGGCTCGTGGACCTGACCGGGGAGACGGCGCATTTCGGAGTCCTGCGGCAGGGCGAAGTGGTGTCGCTCGTGAACGTGGACAGCCGCTACACGGTGCGCACGCCCGCCACCGTGGGCCGGCGCATCCCGCTGCATTGCACGTCGCAGGGCAAGGCGATCCTGGCGTTTCTGCCGCCCGAGACCGTCGAAGGGCACCTGGCCGGCCGCACCTTCACCCAACACACCCGCAACACCATCCCGGACCGGGAGCGCTTCCTGGAGGAGCTGGCGCTGGTGCGCAAGCGCGGCTACGCGCTGGACAACGAAGAATTCGAAGAGGGCCTGCGCTGCATCGCCGCGCCGGTGCGCGACCACACGGGCGAGGTGGCCGGAGCCGTGGGCATCGCGGGACCGAGCTTCCGGATGAGCGGCGCACGGCTCTCCCAGTTGAGCCGCGTGGTAATCGAAGTGGCGGGAGCCCTTTCCGAGGCCCTGGGATTCCGCTACACGAACTCGCGGATGGCGTCGATGGAGCCGCCCATGGAGCAATCGGCTTCGCGCTCGACGATCACGTCCACCAAGTAGGGCACCGGCGAAGCGATGGCGCGCGCGAAGGCGGCCGGCAGGTCCGCGGCATCCACCACGCGCTCGCCGCGTCCGCCGAAGGCCTCGATGAACTTGACGTTATCCGGGTAGGCGCCGCCATCGCAATACCACAGCGCGACTCCGTGTTCGTAGCCGTAGGCGTACTTCTGATTCTGGCGGATGAGGCCCAGGTAGCCATTGTTGACGACCACGACCACGATGGGTATTTTGTGCTGCCCGGCCATGGCCAGTTCTTCGCCCATGAACAGGAAGCCGGCATCGCCCACCACGACCACCGCGGGATCGTCGGGGCAGGCCACCTTCGCGCCGATAGCCGCGGGCACCTCATATCCCAGCGTTCCCGCGCCGCCGGATGCCAGGTAACGCCGCGGCCGCTCGATATTCTGCAACTGGCCCGACCAGATCTGCGTGATGCCGCAGCCGGTGGTGAACATGGCGTTGGGCGGGAAGAAATCGTTGATCTCTTGAAACACGCGCTGCGGCTTGATCGGAATAGTCTCGTAATCGGTCTTGCGCGCCAGTTGGCTGCGTAGCGCGGGGAGCGCCGGCACGCGCGCGGAGGCCTTGGGCTGGTAGCCGCGACGGCGGACCTCGGCGAGCAGCGCGGCAAGCGCCGGTTTGGCGTCCGAAACGATGGAGACTTCAGCGGGCACGACACGGCCGATCTGGCTCGGCTCGATATCGATGTGGACGAACTTGCGCGCGCCGCGATAGGTCTTGACGTTGCCGGTGTGCCGGTCGGTGAAGCGGCAGCCCACGCCGATGACGAGGTCGGATTCGAGAAAGTAGCGGTTGCCGATGGGCTGGCCCACCTGGATGCCGGCGTGGCCCGCATTGAGCGGATGATCGTAGGGCAGGCCGCCCTTCCCCATGTACGTCATGATGAAGGGGATTTGCAGGTACTCGGCGAGCGCGCGGAATTCCTCGGTGGCGCCGGAGATGATGACGCCGCCGCCCAGGATCAGGATGGGCGCTTGAGCCGCGTCGAGCAGGTCCACGGCCTTCGCGATGGCCGCGGGATCGGGACCGGGATTCGACCAGGGCAGGGGATGGTCGCTTTCAGGGTGGTAGTCCACTTCGGCCATCTGCACATCGAGCGGCAGATCGACCAGCACGGGGCCGGGGCGTCCCGAGCGGGCGGTGCGGAAGGCCTCGCGCATGACGGAGACGATATCGGCCGGGTTGGTGACGCACCAGGTGGCTTTGGAGACCGGCCGCGCGATGGCGGCAATATCCACGCACTGGAACGATTCGATGTTCATAATGCTGGAAGCGGCCTGACCGGTGATGGCGATCAGGGGGATGGAATCGGCGCGCGCGGTGTAGAGGCCGGTGACGAAATTGGTGGCGGCGGGGCCGGACGTGCACAGGGCCGCCGCCATGCGCCCCGAGGCGCGGCAGTAGCCATCGGCCGCGTGCACGGCGCCCTCTTCGTGCCGGGCGATGTAATGCCGGATGCGCGAATCCTTGAGGTACTTATAAACGGGATTGATGGCGGCGCCGGGGATGCCGAAGGCGGCCTGGATGCCTTCATCTTCCAAAATGCGGACTACGATTTCAGCGACTTTCATGACGCTTTGACATATAAGAGGGGGGCGGGAAGGATGTCAAGACGGGGGCGGGAGGGGGACGGCACGCGGAGCCGCCCGGGCGGACAAAGCCTTTTCGGCAGCGAGTGTACGCGGAAATCGAGGTTTGCGACGGCGTCCGGAGGCCGGAAAGCCGGTTTCAGGATGTGAAACTACGAAGTTGCGAAGGAACCGGGGGGTACACCTAGACAGAGCCGAGACCGTCGGACATCGTTAGCGCTTGCGTGGCGGCCGCTCCTCGCGGTCGCGGTTCCGTCAGGCCGGCAGCGCGATGCCCATCTTCTCGTACCAGGGCGTGGCCGAGCGGAGAGCTTCGTTCACCGCCTCGATATTCTTCACGGCCTCGCGGCGCAGCCATTCATCGAGCGCCTTGAGACCCTGCTTGGCGTAAACGGGAATGCCGTCCTTCCAGGTGGCGCGCCCGCATAGGACTCCCGAAAAATCGACGCCCGCCTCGGTGGCCATGCGCAGCGATTCGGTGAACTGTTGATTGCTCACTCCCGCGCTGAGATAGATGAAGGGCTTGCCGGCGACCGCCGCGGCCTCGCGGAAATAGCGCAGGGCCTGCTCGCGAGTGTAGGCTTTCTGGCCCTGAAATACGCTGGAGCCTTCCACGTACTCGGCGTTGACGGGGATCTCCACCTTGAGCACGTCCACTCCGTAGCGCGGCTTGGAGAACTCTTCCATGCTGCGGCGGACGATTTCGGGCTTCGCCTTGGCGTACTCGAAGCCTTTTTCGTCGCCGCCTTTGGGATCGTAGCCCACGAATTCGAGGAAGAAAGGCATCTCGCAGCCCTCGCACTCGGAGCCAATGCGCTCGATGAAGGCGTGCTTCACGTCGTTGATGGCGGCATCTTCGCTGGGGTTGTAGTAGATCAGGATCTTGACGGCGTCGGCGCCCCACTCGGCGATGCGCCGCGCGGAAACATGCGGCAGCACGTCGGGCAGGCGGCCGGGACGGGTGTTATCGTAGCCGCTGGATTCGTAAGC